>JAFRYG010000047.1 GCA_017441205.1 Pseudomonadota bacterium | reverse complement strand
TTGAGCTTTGAGCTTTTGGGGGGAGGAGAGACGTTCCATGGAACGTCTGTACTTTAATTGGTTGTTAGTGGTTAGTGGTTAGTGAGCTTGGAGCTTAGAGCTTAGAGCTTGGAGTGATTCACGAATATCGAAATTCAGGAGCTTTGGTCTTCAGAAATGATTTCGGTAATTGTTTGTAACGACTACCAACCAACGACTACCAACCAACGACTATTAAAAAATACAAATAAGCCCCGAAAACGAGGCAAATGCACTTCAATCGGAGTGCATTTTTCAGGTGTTCGGGGCTTAGATGTAAGAGTCGCTATTTCGTGCGATTATATTTCTTATTGAAACGTTCGACGCGGCCAGCGGTGTCGACCATTTTCTGTTTGCCCGTGAAGAGCGGATGGCACTGCGAGCAAATTTCAACGGTGTAGTCACCGAGAGTGGAGCGCGTTTCGATAACGGCACCACAAGCGCACGTAATTTTGGCGGGTTTATAATCAGGATGAATGCCTTTCTTCATAACACAACCTCATTTTGAGTATTTGACGGACGAAACCGCCGATAAATAAGATTCCATGACCGACCCCCGGAAGGAGGTCAGAATAAAGTCGCCGCTGTATAGGCATAAAAGCCTGCGGGGTCAAATTCTTTTTTTGATTTGGTGATTAAACAATTTGTTTCAGCCATGAGAGGAGTCGTCCGACGAGGGAAGAATTCTTGGCTTCCTGCGGGCTGAAAGACGAAATATCGGGGTGATTGACGGCGTGCAGGAGGAGTCCGATTGCGGTGGAATACTGGGGATTCTGGACGAAATCGGTGAGACCGCCGATACCTCTTGGTACGCCTCTTCGTACCGAGACGCCGAGGACGCGCTCGGCGAGTTCGGGGACGGCGTCCATGATGGCAGTACCGCCGGTCAGGATAACGCCGGCAGGGATGAGTGATTTGTAGCCGGATTTTTCGATTTCGCAGTTGACCATTTCGAAGATTTCTTCGAGCCTTGGTTCGATGATTTCGGTCAGTACCTGTCTTGAGTATTTGCGCGGTTCGCGTCCGTCCGGCGAAGGAATTTCGATGATTTCGTCGGCACCGACGGCGGTCGTCATGGCGCATCCTGAATGGATTTTAAGCTTTTCGGCATCCGTCAGTGAGGTCTGAAGGCCCTTTGCGATATCGCTGGTCAGGTGGTTGCCGGCGAGTCCGATGACGTGTGTATGCACGAGAGCGCCCTTCGACCAGATGGCGATATCGGTCGTGCCGCTGCCGACATCGACGAGGACACATCCAAGTTCCTTTTCGTCATCCGAGACGACGGCTTCGCTGGCTGCGAGTGAAGAAAGGACGATGTCGGCGACTTCGACGTCGCATCGGTTGACGCATTTGATGATATTCTGAGCGCAGCTGATGGCCCCGGTCACGATATGGACTTTGGCTTCGAGGCGAACGCCGCTCATGCCTTTGGGATTCCGGATACCGGTTTGTCCGTCCAGAATGTATTCCTGCGCGAGGACGTGGAGAAATTCCCTATCCGGTGGAATCGCTACGGCTTTTGCACTTTCGAGGACTCTGGCAATGTCGTTGTCGTCGATTTCTTCGCCTTTGACGGCAGCCACACCATTCGAGTTGATGCCTTCGATGTGGTTGCCTGTGATATCGACGATGACGCTCGAAATCTTGCAGTTTGCAATGACTTCGGCGACTTCGATGGCATGCTGAATTCCCTGCGCAGCCGCGTCAATATTGGTGACTGCACCTTTCTGAATGCCTTTGGATGGCGAGGACCCTGCGCCAATGACATTGAGACCTTCCGGGGTGACTTCACCAATGATGGCGCATGTTTTGCTCGTTCCGATGTCGAGTCCAACGAGGATATCTCCAAGTTTAACAGTCATGATGTTCCTCAGGGCGTAGATTCAGGAGCCGTTTGCGGCTTTGCCTCAACCGGCTTTTCATTTGTATTGCTGTCTTTAACGGCTTCGGCCTTGGCTTCCGCCGGTGTTTCCTTCTTGTCGCTGCCTTTGGGCATTTCCGGTTTTGATTCGGGCTTTGCCTCAGCCGGCTTGTCGTTCACTTCCGGGGTATTTGCCGGTTTTGGGGCAGCTTCGACCGGCTTATCCTTTGAATTGTTGTCTTTTGGAGCCTGTTGTTTTGCTTCGGCAGGCTTATCTTTTGGAGCCTGTTGTTTTGCTTCGGCAGGCTTATCTTTTGGAGCCTGTTGTTTTGCTTCGGCAGGCTTATCTTTTGGAGCCTGTTGTTTTGCATCAGCAGGCTTATCTTTTGGAGCCTGTTGTTTTGCATCAGCAGGCTTATCTGCTTTAGCATTACCCTGGTCAGCAGTCTCGCCCGGTTTTTCTGTTTTGCCATCATTTCCGGCATCAGCAGGTTTGTTGTCCTGAACTGGATCTGCAAAGACGACTTTGGGTTTGGGTTTGACGACGATTTGATCCAGCGAATTATCTCCATCGATCAAGATATAATCTGCCGTGATCTTCTTCGTTTCGAGGATATCATTGACGGCGAGGAGTCGCTGAATGCGTTCATCGAAGCGATCGTATCCGACGCGGATTTCGGTCGTGTCCGTATACAAGGTGTATCCGGTTGCATCGTCATAATGAATTTCCTGGATTTTGTGCGGGAATCCAAGTCTGACGACTTCATCGGCGAGTTGGAATGCCTTGACGACGGCATGCGACCGGACGTCCAGGACTTTATCGAGGCTGACGATCGGGGTTATGATGGTATCTTCGGTCGTCCAGTATTTGATGGCGGTTCCTGTTTCGTCCACGATGTACAGCTGACCGTCATTGACGATACCGAGAGGCTCATGTTCCGTGATTTCGATGTCGACCTTGTCGGGCAAATCGATCGTGATTTTTGCTTTTTTTACCCATGCGAGCGTTTCGATGCTCGTTTCGAGAACATGGATATCGGCTTCGAAGAGGTTCGTATCTTCGTTGGAGAGCCCGGATGCATCCAGAATGGAGGCGTCATCCGCACGCACATTTCCATGAATCGTGATTTGACTGGGCTGGAAACGGCCTTCGTTAACCTCGTGCTGGTAGTAGACATAAATGCCGTAGGGAATTCCGATGGCGAGAATACATGTCAGAATGATCTTGAGCAGAACGAGCAGGAGACTCTTCCATCCCTGCCGATCAATCTGGCTGACTTTGGGTTCGCAACGGCGATTTTGACGGATATTCTTAGACATTCGGAACCTGTAGACCAAGGCGGATACTGCCGGTGGTATTGTGTTCCGGGCCAGAGATTTGGCAAGTTTTTCGGGTTGGATATTTTGCTTCAGGTTCCGGCAGGTGACTGCAGCCGAAATATGCGGGAATTATCGGCGAATGAGGTAGGAATCCTGTGAGACGGCCCAGGCGTTCATGTTGATATCGTCGATGAGGAAATTCGAATTATAATTGTAAGCGCGAGGTCCCATATAATAGGGATTGATTTCAAGCTCTATGGTTTCGGCATCGTATTGATAGGCATCACCCGGAGATGTCGGGGCATAGTTGACGAGCACCGGATAATCCGGTGCCTCCGGACTGAGTTCAGGCAAAACGATTTCGCTGAGTGGAGCCGGGACGTAGACTTCCCAGAGCAAATGCGCCTGAGATGATCCGATATCGCTGTTGAGCAGTTTGTTATGGATTGGCGGCGTCATGTAATTGAGCCTGAGGACTGTTAAATCACTGTCTTTAGGTCCATTCCATGCGATCTTGCGGTCTGTTCCGAGCGAACCGCCGACGGCATCGAAAGCTGAACTGGCCGGGGGAGCTGGTGTGACGAATGTCGGGAGTTTCGGCCAGAGCTGAGAGGAATTCATATAGAGGCTTTCGAGCGAGCCATTGGCTTGCATCTGCGGATGCATGATGACGGTCGAAATGCCGGGTTGATCGAAGCCGTTGGCGGCTTTTCGTGCGGCAAGTCCAACGGCCATGGGATGCACGCTCAATCCGTACTGGCTCAGTGTCTGATGAACGGCCTGGGGATAAATGATCGTCAGGGGATTCTGGAAATCATCGAAATTCCAGGCAGAATTAACGTCGAGGAATACGTAGCCCTTCCCTGTATTCATGAGCGGGAGCAGCAATCCCATGGGAAGGCTCGAACCCGTTTTGGGATCGTTGGGAAACTGTCCCAGATACAGAGAGGTTGTGTCATTGTCACCGGTGCGCAAATCGATGGTCAGATCGAGGGAAATGTCCTGCGTCTGACCGGATCCGATTTCAACTTCGGTAAATCCGAGAGCCATCGGCTTGAATTTCATTTCGTAAGGATTCTGGGATGCAGCGAGGATGTTTCCGCCGGCCCCGGCAAGTGCGAAGACGATGTATTTTCCCGGATTGAGGGAGTTCAGGGTAAAACGCGAAAGGTCTGGATTGGATTGATTTGCCAGAACGAGATTTGGAGGGATTTCGAAGTATTCTGCTGTGGTCGATGAGCTGTCGGGCGGAAGCAGGATAGAACCGGTGTTCATGGAACTCAGGGGCATGTTTCGGATGCCGACCTGGACAATGGCGATATTGATGGTATCGAAAACGTTCGAATTTTCTCTTGGGAACGGAGGAATGCCGGTTTCGCCCCAAAAACCGCGAACGACGCCCGTAATGGTGCTGCCTTTGGTGCTGCGTTCATTCGGGGTGATGTCGCGTTTATGGATGCCTGCCGAAATGACACGGGCATCGACGTTCATCCACGTCACGTAACGGCACCCTGCAGCTCCGACCGTAACAGCCACGGGTCCCTTCAGACGATCGTCCTTAAAATGTATCCATCCCGATTCGTTGGTCATGCCGTGCAGTTTCGTGCCATCCGGAAGATCTACCTGGACGTAGGCATTGGGGTAGCTTTTGAGTTCCGAGCCCGACCAGTCGAGCGTCGTTCCATCGATCGCCATGATCCAGATATCTCCCTGAATGCCGCCGGCTGCTGCGTATTTGCCGGGGTTTGTGCCGGGTACTTCCAGATCGACATGGGATTCATTGATGAGCGGATCTTCGGGAATGTTTGGATTCTGCTGATTTGGATTCTGCTGATTTGGATTCTGTTGATTTGGATTCTGTTGATTTGGATTCTGTTGATTTGGATTCTGCTGGTCGGGGTTCTGTTGATCAGGATTGTTTTGAGGGGATTCTGTTTCGAGTTTGAGATCGATGCGTATGGATTCGGAAATCAGTTCATCGGGGGAATTTGGGGACGGCATTTGGAAAAAGACGACGGCAGTTCCGGATTCATGTGATGTGAGGATAACTTCGTAGAGTCCCGGGCTGATGCTGTGGATTTCGGAAAGCGTTCCCATCGTCGTGGTTGCAGAAATACTGTCGGACTGAACCCACTGATTTCGTGAGTTTTTGATGCTGAGAATGATGGATGCCCTAACCTGGGTTTCTGTTGCGGAGATACCGCCGAGAGATGGCGATAGTATGATTTTGGGACTGTCTTTTGGGGAAGGATCCGTGGCGTCTGGGATGGTGTCTCCGTCGGTATCCGCATTGTTGGGATCTGTCCCGAACAGTTGTTCCTGTCTGTCGCTCAGGCCATCTCCGTCGGCATCCGTTCCCGGCATTTCGGAAGTACAGCCTGCGATGATCAGCAATCCCGGCAAAGCCCATTTTAGCCATCTGGATGATATCATTCGAACCTCATGAGAATGGAACCGTGCCATGCAAAGGCATATCCCTCGAAATGTATCGATGGAAAGCCGGGATTGCCAACGAGAAATTCATATTTTTCCATATTTCGTTCGGCATAGATGTCGAACTGTGCTGCGGTGGAAAAGCCGAGTCCAAACGATCCCAGCCAGGGTTCCGGGAGCCAGAAAGAGGCACCGAATGCAATTCGGTTTCTGTCGCTGTCCAGTACGTTGAAAGCATTGCGCTGAGCAGGAATGGCACTTTTTTCGAAGGCGTAGCCGACGGATGCCGAGATTTCGTCGATTGGCATCCACGTCAGGGCAGTCCGAAGACTCCACGAACCATTGAATTCCTGATAAGGCCGATCGGTTTCGTTCATGATGCCGCCATCGTCGTCCAGCAGCTGAACATTGGCCGATGATGCAATGGGATCTGTATAGTGCCTGTATGCAAAATCGAGATCGAGGGCGAAGTTTGCCAGATGTGACTGGGCATGTCTGGAAAAATCGTAGCGAGCTCCGATCGTAAACGTGTGCGGCTCCGTATAGGCGTATCCCTTGAGTCTGACGTGGATATTGCCGATGGCGTCACTGATGTTGATTTCAGCGGGTACATTGAGTGCCAGCTTCATTCCGGCGTGGTACGAAAATCCGAGATGCAGCCCCTGTATGGGTTCAGCATAAAAACCGAGTTTAGGGATGAGGCCGTAACCGACTTTTACGTCGCTCGAACTGGATTCATTCTGTCCCCGGAAATCGATGTTTACACTGGCTGTAACCAGTGGCATGAGATGCAGACCAAATCCAATGGCGATGCGTTCCCAGAGCCTCACGGCGAAAGCAGCGTCCATCGCCAGTCGTCTGGCGGTTGATCCATTGTTCCAGACGACGGGGTCTGCTACAGCCGTATTGTTGACATCATAAAGGCCATTGTATGGAACGTGCAGATTGAAGCCGGCATAAATCCTGTCCCTGATCTGTCCGAGTGGAATGGGTGTGGCGAGTCCGACCTGCCAGCCGACGTAAGTATCCAGCCCGGCATCCTTCCGGTTGATCGTGATCTGATCCTCCGAAACGACGATTCCCAAAGCAGCTTCTCCTCCTCTGGCATCCATGAGCCTGGCCGGATTTGTGGCGGCTGCCGACAGCGGTTTTGCTGATGCAGTCACCGCCATGGCCTGTGATGCCGATTCTGCATCGAGTCCGAAAGCCGTGACCGGTGAGGCAGCTGCCGGCAGTGTACTCAATAACCAGAGGCATGCACTCAGTGCGCATACCCCTAACCGGCGGAAGGAGCGTTTGTTGTTCAGGAGGTTGAGTTCGGATTTATTCATCAGAATCGCATCATGGTGGTTATTCGCCGATGGCCTTTTTTTGAAGCTCAGATAGCATGCGGATGCCGGACATGCCAAGTTCGACCATTTCGGACAATTGAGCCATGGGCAGAAGGTTTCGTTCTGCCGTCGTCTGCCATTCGATGATGTTTCCATCCGGAGTGGCGACGAGATTGGCGTCGATATCGGCTGAAGAATCCTCGACAAAATTGAGGTCGAGCAGGAGTTCGCCGGCGACGATTCCCAGGCTGATGGCCGAGACCTGATGTATGATGGGATTCTCTTTCAGAACGCCGTTTGCCATCAATTTTTTTATGGCGAGTGCAAGTGCGACGTACCCTCCGGTAACAGAGGCGGTTCTCGTTCCGCCGTCGGCCTGGATGACATCGCAGTCGATGGTGATGGTGCGCAGACCGAGCAATTTTCTATCGATTGCAGCGCGCAGGCTGCGTCCGATCAGGCGCTGGATTTCGTACGTCCGTCCGCTGCCTGCAACTTTTTCGCGCGTCATTCGTCCTGAGGCAGAAGCCGGGAGCATGCTGTATTCTGCCGTCAGCCAGCCAAGGCCTGCATTTTCGAGGAACGGCGGTACTTTGTCTTCGACACTTGCCGTACAGATGACGCGCGTCTGACCGCATGCAATCAGACAGGATCCCGGTGCGGAGGTAATAAAGTCGGGGGTGATTTCGACAGGACGGATTTCATTCCAAAGACGTTCATTCAGGCGCGAATAGGTATGCGACATAACTGCATCTCCCATAAAATATGCACGGTTGCGCAAACAGCCTCTATAACGCGTTTTATGAAAAGACAACATTTTTTCTCGCCTTGTGACATCCCCGTGACCGAATGTCACGGAGATGCCACTACGGCTCGCCTGGCCGCGCTATGGGATACGCGCGGCTTGCTTTTGGTCTTGACCTCATGCTCAATTTCATCCATAAATATCCGTAATGAATCTGTATATGTCACGAGGTAAACAATGAATCGGATAATTCTGGTTTTATTAACTGTTGGCACGTTTGTCTGTATTTCCGGATGTCAGAATGAACGAGAGCAATTGGAGCAGATTAGCCGGGATCTGACAAAAGTATCTGAAATGACGGATGATTGCCCGGCGATGGCCGAGGCACTGGCGCCTTTGACCAAAAAATATAATGGTATTATTGACTCCATAGGGAAACAGGTGCCGGAAGAGTCCGAACGTGCGCTCTATATCGACGCGGTTTCTCAGTGTCAGCGGGTTTATCTGGAAATATCAACTGGTACCTGCGGCAGCGATGATGCAGTCAGGGCTGCACTTCCTTTTGATGTCAAGCCCGCGTCGTAATTCGTAATGCGCATCGGGGAACACTGATACCGTGGGATGCGCTTCGCTCACACACTGCTATTTATGCAGCGCCCGTTGGAGCGCTGCAGAGGCGAGGCTATTGTTTGAGAACGGCAGTAAAAAAGAAGCCTTCGTCGTTTGAGCCGAAGTGTGTATCAATGAGTTCCTGAGTGAAATTAACCGGAAGATTCAGACCTGCAAGGGCCAGGATGCTCGTATCCACGGCAATTCTCAGGAAATCCCCGGATTGAACTTTGGATTGATTGGCAATCGATTGAACATCGAAGCTGGAAGTTCCCAGAACGAGGTCTGTATCGCTGAGATAGGTACTGAGTTTGAGCGGCATATTGAGCGTGGGTGAGAGGTCGATCTCAGAGACTTCGCCTTTCTTGATGCTCTTAACGGCTTTGGCGGCATACGGTGAAACCATGAGGAGTTTTAACGGCAGGCTATCGTCCTGTATGGCAGCCGCAATTTGGGGACCCGTCAGATGGACGGCGGCTTCGATCTGAGGCTCTGCGCCGGTGATATCGAGTTTTGTCAGTGCGGCAGAGATACCGGTGATTGCCGAAGTGTATTTGCTGATTTCGGGATTGAGCATAAATACTGCCATCATGCCAATCGCCGAAGGAATCTCGCGGATGGCTTCGCATTTGTATGATTTTGCCTTTAGTTTATCGCCGATCTCCTGGAGATAGGCGATGAATTTGGGAATGTTCAGATTCAGCCCGAGCCCGGCGAGTGTTCCGTCTTTGATCAAATCCATGCCCTGAGTGTGGAGTTCGTTGATTTTTTTGAGCTCCTCCTTGTCGTTCATCATGAGTGTATTGCTGGACACAATGTGATTGGAAGGCGTGATCTGCGATTCATGCTTGAATTTGGGGAAGACAGAAACCATCTGACCGATTTCGGCAATACATTCCGGAGATGTTTCCAAACCCATGGCCTGGATAAATTTCAGGCCATTTCCGCGAGTAATCTGGTTGTACAATGCGACGTTGTTGACGTAACCGATATAGGCCGTCGTATCCGATATTGTTCCGAGATCCTTTTTATTGAGCGGATTTGCGGCCGGTTTGAGGAGTTTTTCGAGCGTGGCCGTATCGTCATGGACAACGAAAGCCATGGTGACGATTTCTTTTCCGAAATGAATGGCGATATCGGACGGGAGCGTGGTTTTTCCATTTTCGCATGCGATGCATTCGCCGGCAGCTTTTTCGAGGGCTGCGGCGGTGGAGTAAACCGACCAGGTTTCGCCGCCGGCTTTGATTTCCTTGAGTTCGACCTTTGGGGCATTATTATTGGCCAGGGCTCCGAACAGATGATTTACGGCGTTCAGGGATTCCGTCAGTTTGGCTTTGAGTTTATTGCCGTCAGCGACGGTGACTTTGGCGACAAGCGTCGTATCATTTAGATAGATGATGGAATCCATGTGTTTGGGATCGAATCCCCACTTGACGGATTCATTGGAAAAATCAGCCAGCATGGGGCGATAGGTTTCTTCGAGCGTGTCGATGAGCTCCTTTAATTTTGGCATATCCTTGCTGTCGGGCGGCAGCTGTTTGAGGTGATTTTTGGCTTCATCAAGGGTGGCGTCGAAGTTTTTCAATCCTTTTGACAGTACCATTTTGATGGTTGGATTGTCGAAGTCGAACTGTCTGGTCGTGGCGAAGATTGCTGCCGTATCGGCGGGAACGTAGGTGAGCAGGGAGTTGACCTCGGATTTGTCCCAGCTTTTTCCGGAGAGGGCCTGTGAAAGCTGAGGGGCTTTTTCTTCGAGACTTTCCGCTATTTTTTTGCATCCGGTCAGGCACATGATTCCTGCCATTGCGAGGATAAGAAGGGATTTATTTGCGTATTTCATAAGAACTCCGGTGAATATGGGGATTCCATGCCTTCGTGCGTCGGGGAGGGCAACACGGGTTGGATTATAGAATGAAGTATTCGGTTATGGAAAGTAATTGGGGAGATGTTCTGCGGAACGCCTGTAAGTGAATTTTTTCATCAGAGAAGTGTGGGCTGAGAATTCCCACCAAAAAAAGTGCCGTGCGTATGGCATCGCCATAGCACGGCGGCCGGGGCGTAGTGCCGGCGGCACTAGCCTGGCCGCAAAAAAATAAAAAAATTAAAAAAATATTTAAAAAAATTAATTTTTTTTGTTGCGAAAACGAAAAAAATCTGCATCAAAAAAACGATAAATGTGGTTGACAATGTGTGATGTGTAGGTGTAGCCTCTTTCGGCTTTAGCCTGCGTAAAAAATGCGCGGGTATGTTTTGCGAAGCTGCATGGAGGCAGCATTCGTTTATGGAGTCTGTGCGCATGAAACAATTCACCCCGAATCGATTCTTTACCATATATGACTTGAACGCATCGGGATTCTGCGCACCACGCGCAAAAGCACGTTAATACAAGAGTATTCGTATTTTTACTGACCTGTACTCGAGGAGATGAAATGGCATCTGTGATTCAGTCGAACTTCAGGGCACGCCGCAGCTATGCAACGAGCAAATGCATTGTGGATGTGCCAAATTTGATCGACATTCAGCGGCGCTCTTATGATGCGTTCCTTCAGGCTGATGTTCCGCCCGAGAAACGTACGGAAACAGGCCTTCAGGGCGTGTTCAGGAGTATTTTCCCGATTCGCGACTTCAACGAGACGAGCGAACTGGATTTTGTGAGTTATGCGCTTGAAGAGTCGAAATATGATGTTGAAGAATGTCATTCCCGCGGGATGACGTATGAAGCACCTGTTAAGGTCGATGTTCGGCTGACGGTGTTTGACAAGGATGAGGCCGGCAATCGCAGCATCCATGACATTCAGGAGCAGCAGGTTTATTTTGGCGCCATTCCTTTGATGACGCCGGAAGGGACCTTTATCATCAATGGCACGGAGCGCGTCGTCGTCAGCCAGCTGCACCGCAGTCCCGGTGCATTTTTCGACAATGACGGCGGTACGAGTTCGGCATCCGGAAAACTGAGTTTTTCGGCGCGAATCATTCCCTACCGTGGTTCGTGGGTCGATTTTGAATTCGACACGAAAGAAATGCTCTGTGTTCGCATCGATCGCCGCCGCAAGATGTATGCGACGATTCTGCTTCGTGCACTTGGCTATTCCACCGAAGAATTGCTCAAGATGTACTACGATATCGAGACGATTTCTGTCGATGCAACAGGTATCTATCGTCCGCTCGAACGCAAGTATCTCCTGAACCAGCGTGCGGATTTTGATATTGTCGATCCGACGACGGGCGAAGTGATCGTTCGCGAAAAGCGCAAATACAATGCGGGTTCGATCCGCAAGATGATCGCAGCAGGCATTACGCATGTTCCGATGAGCATGGAATCCCTGTGTGACCGCGTGGCAGCCGAGGACTACTATAATGAAGAGACCGGCGAAGTCATTCTGGAATGCAACCAGCAGATCACGCCGGAAATTCTCGAGAGACTGGGTGCCTGCGGCATCAACGAAATCAATGTTCTCTATTTTGACAACGATGGCCTGAATGTCGGTCGTCAGTTGAGCCGTACGCTTGCAGTGGACAAATGCTCGAGCCCGGAAAATGCCCGTCTTGAGATTTATGCCCGCACGCGTCCCGGCGATCCTCCCACTCAGGAAATGGCGGATGCGCTTTTCCATGGTTTGTTCTTTGATCCGGAACGCTATGATCTGTCGAAGGTCGGCCGTCTGAAGCTCAATCACAAGTTCAAACTGAATACTGAAACGACGGTTCTGACCAAAGAAGACATCATCGAAACCGTGCGTTATCTGATTGACCTCGCCCAGGGCAAGGGAATGGCAGACGATATCGACCATTTGGGCAATCGTCGTGTCCGCGCCGTCGGCGAGCTCCTTGAGAATCAGTACCGCAATGGTCTTGCCCGCATGGAACGTGCGATCAAGGAACGCATGACGATGAATCAGGCGACGGATGTTGTTCGTCCGCACGATCTCATCAATGCGAAGCCGGTAGTTGCTGTCGTCCGTGAATATTTCGGTTCGAGCCAGTTGTCGCAGTTTATGGATCAGACCAACCCGCTCAGCGAGCTGACGCATAAACGTCGTCTTTCGGCACTGGGCCCCGGCGGTTTGACGCGTGAGCGCGCAGGCTTTGAAGTCCGCGACGTTCACCCCACGCACTATGGCCGAATCTGCCCGATCGAGACGCCTGAAGGACCGAACATCGGTCTGATCGCATCCCTTTCGACGTTTGCACGCGTCAATGAGTACGGCTTTATCGAGACACCGTATCGCCGCGTCGAGAACCGCAAGATCCTCGATGAAGTCGATTTCCTGAGTGCACTCGATGAAGACGATCACAATATCAGCCCGGCAAACGTTGCGATCGATGAGAACAACTGCCTCGTCGGCGATACGATCGAATGCCATCAGAACGGCGAACTGACGGTCGTTCGCACCGAAGATATCGATTACATCGATGTCAGCCCGAACCAGATGGTTTCGGTTGCTGCGGCTCTCGTTCCCTTCCTCGAAAACGACGACGCCAACCGTGCCCTCATGGGCGCGAACATGCAGCGTCAGGCAGTTCCCCTTTTGGTTGCGGAAGCTCCGTGGGTCGGAACGGGCATGGAACGTCTGGTTGCCCGCGACAGCGGCGTGGCCGTCCTTGCGAAACATGCCGGTACGGTCGAACGCGTCGATGCGTCGCGCATCGTCGTTCGTGCGGATCGCGATGAAAACGGTTTGAACGTCAAACCCGATATCTATAATCTTTACAAATACCGCCGTTCCAACCAGGGCACCTGCTTCAATCAGATTCCTGCGGTCAATGTCGGTGATCATGTCAACGTCGGCGATGTGATTGCCGATGGTCCTTCGACGGATTGCGGTGAACTTGCCCTCGGCAAGAACGTGGTCGTCGCATTCGTTCCGTGGTGCGGCTACAACTACGAAGACGCCATTCTGCTGAGCGAAAGAATGGTCATCAAGGACGTGTACACGTCCATTCATATTGAGGAATTCGAGTGCATTGCCCGCGATACCAAGCTCGGCAAGGAAGAGATTACGCGCGACATTCCGAACGTCGGTGAAGAAGCCCTCAAGGATCTGGATGAATCCGGTATCATTCGCGTGGGTGCGGAAATCAAGCCGGGCGACATTCTGGTCGGCAAGGTCACGCCGAAAGGCGAGACGCAGCTTTCGCCGGAAGAAAAGCTTCTGCGCGCGATTTTCGGTGAAAAGGCCGGCGACGTTCGCGACAGCTCGCAGCGCGTTCCGCCCGGGCTCGTCGGTACCGTCATCGATGCCAAGGTCTTCAGCCGCAAGAAAGAAGACAGCGATGAGCGTTCGCGCGAAATCGATCGCGTCGAAGAAGAACGCCTGACCAAGGCCCTGGATGTTCAGCTCAAGATCATCCGCGACGGCGGCTATCAGCGCATTCGTGAATTCCTGGTCGGTCAGACGACGACTGCAAAACTCATCGACGAAGAGAAAAATACCCTGATTGCGAAGGGCACCGTTCTGACCGATGAGATCATGGATGGTATCGATCGTCATCTGTGGACGAATATTCAGGTTAAGGATGCCACGCTTGCCGAAAAGATCGACAAGATCATGGAACTCGTGGAACAGCAGTGCGAAGAAGCACGCGCTTACTACGATGACAAAATCGCCAAGCTCGAAAAAGGCGATGAGCTTCCTCCCGGCGTCATCAAGATCGTCAAGGTCAGCGTTGCGATTAAGCGCAAGATCCAGGTCGGTGACAAGATGGCCGGCCGCCACGGAAACAAGGGCGTCGTCAGTAATGTTCTGCCGATCGAGGATATGCCTTACCTCGAAGATGGTACCCCGGTCGACTTCGTGCTCAATCCGCTCGGCGTACCGAGCCGTATGAACATCGGTCAGATCCTCGAAATTCATCTGGGGTGGGGCGCCCGCGGCATGGGCCAGAAGATCAATGCACTGCTTCAGGTTGCCCGCGAAGATCAGTGCAAGAAGCTTCGTGCAGAACTTAAGAAAGCCTATCCGCAGCCCGAGACGGTCGAATTCCTCGACAGCCTGAGCGAAGATGATGTCATTGAGTTCGCGAAGAAATGCAATCGCGGTATTCACGTTGCGACGCCGGTATTCGATGGCGCCAAGGAAACCGATATCCACGATTTGCTCGAAAATGCAGGACTCGATTTGAGCGCCAAATCGACGCTGTTCGATGGCCGCACGGGCGATCCGTTCGCCAACGACGTGACCGTCGGCGTCATGTACATGCTTAAACTCCATCACCTGGTCGATGAAAAGATTCACGCCCGTTCGATTGGTCCCTACAGCCTCGTTACGCAGCAGCCGCTCGGTGGTAAGACGCAGTTCGGTGGTCAGCGTCTCGGCGAAATGGAAGTCTGGGCAATGATGGCCTATGGTGCTGCCTACTCATTGCAGGAATTCCTCACGGTCAAATCCGACGACGTCCTCGGTCGTACGCGTATGTATGAGTCCATCGTCAAAGGTGACTTCGCGCTCGAAGCCGGTCTCCCAGAGTCGTTCAACGTTCTCATCAAAGAGCTCCAGTCTCTCTGCCTCGACATCGAACTTCTCGAAGAAGCACCGCGTTAATTGTTCCTCACCCACGACCTCATTTCCCCATGTCCTCGCCTTCGGCGAGTGCGAAGCTGTCCTGAGACAGTGGAATATTCGGGGGAGATGAGGGGATTTATGAAATATTGTTGAATCTCATTCAGTCGACTCGGGAAGCGCCGGAAAATCCGGTAAACTCCCTGCCTTAATCAAGAGGTAAAGCTGTGACAGATATTTATTCAAATTCGTTCGATCGTCCAAAGGATCCAACCAATTTCCAGGCTATGCGCATCGGTCTTGCCAGTCCGCAGAAGATTCTGGAATGGAGCCATGGTGAGGTAAAGAAACCCGAAACGATCAACTATCGTACTTTCAAGCCGGAACGCGATGGTCTGTTCTGTGCAAAGATCTTTGGGCCAGTCAAGGATTACGAATGCAACTGCGGTAAATACAAACGCATGAAACACCGCGGCGTCGTTTGCGAAAAATGCGGCGTCGAAGTCATTCAGTCCAAGGTCCGCCGCGAACGTCTCGGCCATATCAACCTGGCGACGCCCGTCGTCCATATCTGGTTCTTCAAGAGCCTCCCCTCCCGAATCGGCAATGTTCTGGATATCACCCAGAAAGAGCTCGAAAAAGTTCTCTATTGCGTGAGCTTTATCGTGACGAATCCCGGTTCGACGCCGCTCGAAAAAGGCGAAATCCTGAGCGAAAAAACGTACTCCCAGTATCTGGATGAGTACGGCGAAGGTGCTTTCGAAGCCAAGATGGGCGCGGATGCGATTCACGATCTTCTGGAACAGGTCGATATCACCGGTGAATCCATGAAGCTTCGCCACGAAATGAAAGAAGCGACGAGCGATGCGAAGCGCAAAAAGATTGCGAAGCGCCTGAAAGTCATCGAAGCCTTCCGCAATTCCGACAACCTTCCGGAATGGATGATCCTCGAAGTTCTGCCGGTCATTCCGCCCGATCTTCGTCCTCTGGTTCCCCTGGATGGCGGTCGTTTTGCGACGTCCGACCTCAATGATCTGTATCGCCGCGTCATCAACCGCAACAACCGTCTGCGTCGTCTCATCGAGCTCAATGCCCCTGAAATCATCGTTCGCAACGAAAAGCGCATGCTTCAGGAAGCCGTCGATGCTCTGTTCGACAACGGCCGCCGCGGCAAGACAATTCACGGCGCCAACAAACGTCCGCTCAAATCCCTCTCGGATATGCTCAAAGGTAAACACGGACGTTTCCGTCAGAACCTCCTCGGTAAGCGCGTCGACTACTCCGGTCGTTCCGTTATCGTCGTCGGTCCTGAACTCCGTCTGCATCAGTGCGGTCTTCCCAAGAAGATGGCTCTGGAACTCTTCAAACCGTTCATCTTCAACAAGCTCGTCTCCCGCGGTATCGTCAATACCATCAAGAGCGCCAAGAAGATGGTCGAGATGGAAAAATCCGAGGTGTGGGATATCCTCGACGAAGTCATCAAGGAACACCCGGTTCTGCTCAACCGTGCTCCTACGCTGCACAGACTCGGTATTCAGGCATTCGAACCCACGCTGATCGAAGGCAAGGCCATTCAGATGCATCCGCTCGTTTGTACGGCATTCAACGCCGACTTCGACGGTGACCAGATGGCCGTCCATCTTCCGCTTTCGCTCGAAGCCCAGATGGAAGCCCGCGTCCTCCTGCTCTCGACGAACAACATTCTGTCGCCCGCAAGCGGCAACCCGATCATCGTTCCGACGCAGGACATGGTTCTGGGCTGCTACTACATGACGCGTCCGCGTCCGTTTGCTCTCGGCTGCTATCGCGAAGATGAAAATGGCAACCCCATTGACGGTCTGTATTCGAATTTCGAAGAAGTCCGCATGGCCTACGACCACAACAAGGTTCATCTCCAGGCTGAGATCAAGGTTCGCCATAAAAACGAGAAAACCGGCGAAATCGAGCTCATCGATACGACAGTCGGCCGCGTTCTGATGGCCGAAATCCTGCCTCCGGAAATGACCTTCGATATGATCAACCGCACGTTCACGAAGAAAACGCTCGGTACCCTCATCGATCTGGCTTATCGCTATGCCGGTGAAAAAGGCACCGTCCTGTTTGCAGACCGCGTCCGTACGATGGGTTATACGCAGGCCACGAAAGCCGGCGTTTCGATCAATATCCACGACATGATCATTCCCGAAACGAAGGCAAAACTTCTGGCCGATGCCCAGCAGAAAGTCGATGATATCTATGCCCAGTACAATGAAGGTTTGATTACCGACAAGGAACGCTACAACAAGGTCGTCGACATCTGGTCGCAGGTCACGACGAAGATTTCTGACGAAATGATGCACAACATCAAGACGCAGACATTCGTCGATCCCCAGACCGGCAAGACGCAGGATGGTCCTTCCTTCAATGCGGTTTACATGATGGCCGATTCCGGTGCTCGTGGTAGCCAGCAGCAGATTCGTCAGATCGCCGGTATGCGTGGTCTGATGGCAAAACCCTCCGGCGAAATCATCGAAACCCCGATTCGTGCAAACTTCCGCGAAGGTCTGTCCGTTTTGCAGTACTTCATTTCGACGCACGGTGCCCGCAAGGGTCTCGCCGATACGGCTCTTAAAACGGCAAACTCCGGTTATCTGACCCGTCGTCTCGTCGACGTCGCACAGGATACCCTCATTTTCGAACAGGACTGCGGTACGCTCGATGGCATCGAAATGACCTCGCTCGTCAAAGACGGCGAAGTTATCGAAGATCTCGGCGATCGCGTTCTCGGACGTGTTGCCCTCTATGATATCTGCGACAATGACGGCAATGTCATCGTTCCTGCCAACGGTGAAATTGATGAAGCCGCCGTCGAAAAAATCCGCCATGCCGCTCTGCGCAGCGTCTTTATCCGCAGCGGTCTGACCTGTCAGGCCGAACACGGTATCTGCGCGCTTTGCTACGGACGTGACCTCGCCCGCGGCCGCCTCGTCAATCACGGTGAGGCCGTCGGCGTCATCGCCGCCCAGTCCATCGGTGAACCTGGTACTCAGCTGACGATGCGTACATTCCATACCGGTGGTACGGCAAACGTCGAAGGCGTCGAATCCAGCTACGAAGCCAAGAACCCCGGCGTCGTTCACTTCCACGATCTGAACTGCGTCGATGCTCTCGATGGTACGTTCGTCGTCATGAACCGTAACTCCGAAATGAGCATTCACGACAGCGAAACCGGCCGCGAACTCGAACGCTATCCGCTGCGTTACGGTGCTCGCCTCAGAGTCAAAGAGAATCAGGATGTCACGAAGGGAACACTGCTCGCGGAATGGGATGCTTTCGCAAACGTCATGATTTCGCAGGAAGGCGGTCTGGTCAAATTCGAACAGATCATCGAAAATCGCACGATGCGCGAAGAATTCGATAAGACCACGGGTCTTTCGCGTAAAACCATCATCGAGACGAAAGAAGCCGATTTGCTGCCGCGCATCATCATTCGCGATCCCAATACCAAGAAACAGCTCGCCGAATATCAGATGCCCGTCGATGCCATTCTCGTCGTCAACGACGGTGATGAAATCGGTCCCGGCCAGACGCTGGCCAAGATTCCTCACGATGACACCAAATCCGGTGGTATCGTCGGTGGTCTTCCCCGTGTTGCCGAACTCTTCGAAGCTCGCAAACCAAAAGAACTCGCCATTATTTCCGAGATCGAAGGTTACGTTTCGTACGGCAAGGACACCAAGGGCAAACGCCGCATCATCATTACGCCGGATGTCGGTGAACCCATGGAATACCTGATTCCGAAAGGCAAATACATCATCGTTCACCCGGGCGACCGCGTCCAGGCCGGTGATCAGCTCATGGAAGGTTCGTCCAACCCGCACGACATCCTCGCCGTTAAAGGTCGTAAGGATCTCGCCAAATACATGGTCGATGAGATCCAGGAAATCTACCGCACGCAAGGTGTTCGCATCAACGACAAGCACATCGAGGTCATCGTTCGCCAGATGCTGCGCCGCTGCAAGATCACGCACGTCGGTGATTCCAACTTCCTGCTCGATGAACACGTCGATCGACACCTGTTCGAACGCGTCAATGCCAAGATCATCGAAAAGGGCGGCGATCCTGCAGTTGCAGAAGACCTCCTGCTCGGTATCACCAAGGCATCCCTCTCGACGGAATCCTTCATCGCGGCTGCTTCCTTCCAGGAAACGACCAAGGTTCTGACCGAAGCTTCCATCGCGGGACGTTACGACGGATTCTATGGCCTCAAGGAAAACCTGATCATGGGCCGTCTGATTCCTGCCGGTACGGGGCTGCATGCCTACAGCTACCTCGACATGATCGTCGAAAAGAAAGAAGATTAGCCTTTAGGTTTTGATGATTCAACGGGCGACCCTATATGGGTCGCCCGTTTTGTTTAAGCCACCTGCCCCTTGGGGAAGGGGGATGGGGGATCGGATCTATTATCCAATATAAAAATAAATGGATAAAAAACTACCATTGTCCAAAATAATGACAAATGGATAAAAATACTTCCACATTTATCGATGTTTATCGCCCTTAATAAACGATAGTATTCCAGCCCAAATCACGGCGCAATGCGTCAATTTTAAAAGTACCTTCTCACATTTTGTGAAGAAGCCGAAGCTGTCACGACTTACGCCGTAATAGAGGGATGAGCTCAAAGTTGGCGAAACCCCTGGGAAAACGATAATCCACTAATAGAGTCACCCTAAAGGGATAAAACAGAAAAACTTGAAGATTTAAGTGCGATAGCTTGTTCCTTTGACGCATGCTTTAACCATAAAAATCATGCTCATGGCGATAATCGCAGGAATATTGGTAAAGAATTCATCGTTATTATTGATGTATAGATAAAAAAAGAAGAGGTGATTTCTTTTGGCACAGTCTATGCTCTAATACGTTCCTGCCAATTGTTTGGCACCACAAAGCCTCTCGATTTATGTCATGGGTACTTCGCTGCGGCAGCGATGAGTATTCACTGGTTTTTATAAAGGAATGTACTATGAAAAACGCACTCTGTGATTGTATATTAACAAAAGTATTAACCATGATAATCTTCATGTTTCTGACAGGCAGTATTGTTTGTGGTACTTCACAGAAAGCGTATGCAGAAGACTGGGAATTGGATGTAGGAGTAGGATATGTTGGTGAATCGATAGGAGGTGAGCATAAGAAAACAAATGAATTTAGTGGCCTTAATTTAAATGTGGGTTTTGGTCATAGAATGAATAAGTGGTTGTCATTACTGAATTTTGAAGCTTCCTTCCGAATAATCTTGCTTCAGTGTGATTGCGATACGAGCAATAGAGGTGAGCCTGATCCTGAATTTCTTGGTATGTCTGCATTTATTGCTCCTAAATTTTATGCATATTCAAGTGATAGGTTTGATCTATATGCAAAAGTTGGTGCAGGTGTTATTTTTCCGACGAGCCATAGGAATGTCGATTTCGGTATGCGATTCGGTTTGGGAACAACATTTTATGTCAATGACTGGATTGGGCTTGGTTTGGATCTCGATTATGATTTGAGCGTATTGCAGACACATGAAATGGTTGATAATTATGGTGCAGGAAAACAGCAAGGTTATATCAATATACTATTTCGTATGATGTTTAAATTATAATTCAGCTTTCATACACACAAAAAACAGTGGGTTCCCAGTGAGGATAACACAAATCCCGGAAATGGCGCGGATCGACAACGCGAACCGAATAAACACGTGTTCAATGGCAAATGCGAAGAAGACACGCTGGAACATTGTGGTGAGCAGCGAGTGATGTGTGCCTCCCTAATCGACGGCTGGGTGGACAGAATGTGTTCTGTTCACCAATGCGGGCCAACTCAATGCACAGCATGTAAGCAGATCACTCCATGTGCGGGTCAAATACATGAGCGCACGTAGGACGATATTGACAGACCATGCGCTCTGGGCTCCCAAGAGCATGCCTGCAGCTGCCTCGACATGATCGTCGAAAAGCCGGAAAACAAGAATTAATCAAGGGTTTTATATGGTGGCGCGCTATCGGCCCGTGGGCCGATACGCTGCGCCGGAACGCCGCTATTGCTTCGCAATACGCGGCGTTTTTTTTGTATGGGGAAAACAAAAAAATATATACAATGATCCTGCGATAACCCGAATGGGTTCAGAAACAAAGAGGATACCATGGCAGCTTCTCCTGATTCGGCAGACAATTCTGACAACAGAAAAAAACGTCGTTCTTACAAGTTGATCGTTCTGGGCATACTCGTCATTGCAGGAACATTTGCTGCCATGGAATGGACTCGTCAAACGTACAAAGAGTGGACTGTGATTGATGCAACCTGTGAGGTCGTGGATTTTGAAGCTGAATATGATAAGGCTGATTTGAATCGTTACCATGGGCGCAGAAATATTGGTAACTTTAGAGGCTGGGTCTGCAAATCCCGTGCGGAATATGAATATAATGGTAAAACCTATTCGGTAATTATTGAAGATGAATCCTGTGAATATAAGAATGCGAAAAAATGTCCTCTCCTGGTCAATTCGTCGTATCCATGGCATTCGCGAGAACCGGTAAAGTATTGGATTTTCTGGTTGGTTGCGGCTGGGGGATTAATACTGGTGATCGGTGGCATTCTAAAGAATAAAAGAGCATAAATGTTACATCGGAATTCGAACATAAAACTCGATGTACCACCTAACCTATAATCAGGTGATGAGATGCCGGAGCAATATAGTCAGAACAAAAAAAATGGTGAGCTGATGAAGCTTGGGCTGGTCTTTGCCATTATCGGAGGTCTGATATTTTTGATCGCCATGAGCGGGATAAAGCAGTTGGGAGGCGGATCCCGGAACTGGCCGACAGTGACCGTCAGATATGAACGGTCACCGGAATGTATGAACCGGAAGGTGACCCATTATTCCAAATATGGCAAAAGAGAGTCGATGGAAAAACAGTGCCGGTTCGATGGGACATACAAATATAAGGGAAAAGTGTATGAGACTTATGGTTACTTTTCTGCCAAAAAACAAAGGCATTCAGAAAAGCGTCACGTCGATCCGGAAAATCCGGAATTCACGCTCGCGCAGACGGATGATGGCGCGCTTTGGCTTGGGGCTGTCTTCGGGGGATTGATCGGGGGGATCGGCTTGATTCTGCTGATACTGGGAGCGGTTTTATCAAGAAGACGCAGGCAGTAAACTCGATTGGAGTCCTTCGCCATCTCTCTAAAGAAATTGTTTTGAACTCAGCTTCATCATCCGCAAACCTGCTGACATTCGCACTAAAAATGTGAGCATCGTTAGATGCGAACAAATCCGTTTGTTAAAAAAAAAGCGGTTGAGTAGTAACCGCTGAGATAGATTTTTTCGGGACTGTCCTTGACTTTTATCTTTGTAATATGCATTCAGATTGATGTTGCTGAGACCATTTATTCTGATATGCGGAGGTACTGGTTATGAAGCTTAGAATGATGATGTGTGTGTGTATCTGTGGGGTATTGTGCAGTTCTGCGGCCTATGCAGCCCCGGAGTATTACGCTCCGTGGCCTTGCGGCGTGAAACATACCATTTCACAGGGTAACAGCGATGGGTTTTCGCATACAGGCAAGTATTCTGAGTATGCCTGGGATATCAGTATGGGACCAGGGGATGATATTGCAGCGCCGCTGGACGGTTATGTGGTCAAGAAGGTAGAAAATTTTCAGTATTCTTGCTATAATAATGGCTGTACGGATACATGTCTGAACAGTGCCAACTATCTCATTTTGTGCTTGACAGACAGGAACGGCGTGACGTTTGGACTTAATATGGCTCACATGATCCATAATGGTATTGATGTTGAAGAAGGCGAGAAGTTCAAGCAGGGACAGGTCATTGCTCATGCTGGTAAGACCGGCTGTGCGACAGGCGAACATTTACACTTTACTGCCACTGCGACTTGTGAACCGTGGACACAGAGCATTCCTTCCTCGTGGATAGATATTGGGGTTCCCAAACAATGGCAGGAGATTACGAGTAACAATTGCCCCAAGACATGCGAGCCATCCCCGGAAGTCTGCGATGGCCAGGACAATAACTGCGATGGCCATGTTGACGAAGGTGAAGTCTGTTACGAGAATTATGATATCAAATATCAGGCGATGAATTATGATCCGCAGAATACCGATATCAATGGTGATGGTAAAGCGGATATATGCGGACGCGCCAGCGATGGTCTGCATTGTATGATTTCGAATGGCGAGGATTATACGAAATATCAGCTCGTATTGCCTGATATGAGTGATGAAAAGGGATGGGGAGATCATATTTATTACCGAACCATTCGTTTTGCCGATATCAATGGTGATGGTAAAGCGGATGTCTGTGCACGCCGCAGTGAAGGCATCGTTTGCTGGCCTTCGAATGGGACTTCCTTTGGTGAGCCGACGCCAGTCTTTTCGATGTCCGATGCGGATGGCTACAAGGATGGCGGCAGCAATGATCCTGCGGATACAGCCTATCTTTCTTCCATTCGTTTTGGTGATATCAATGGCGACAAGAAGGATGATTTCTGTGCTCGTTTGAAGGATGGTCTAAAATGCTATCTTTCTAATGGCAACGGATTTGACAAGGAAGTGGCCAACGTTACGGATCTTGCGGATAGCACGGGTTGGCAAAAACCGCATTATACTTCGACGATCCGCATGGGCGATGTCGATGGCGACGGCAAGATGGATATCTGTGCCCGTGGTTTGGACCACGTGTACTGCTGGTTCTGGGAAGGCGACAGTATGTCTGTCGAAGTTGAGATGAACAATTGGGGGTGGAAAAACAACTGGGGTGATCAGAAATACTATGCGACGATTCGTCTTGCCGACATCAATGGGGATGGAAAGGCGGACATCTGCGGTCGCGATGCGAATGGCATTGTGTGTCAGCTTTCGGAAGGCCGCAAGTCATTTGGCCAGGAAATTCGCTGGGATGGCTGCAAGGATGAGAGCGGCTGGGGCGATTATGACAATTATTCGACCATCATGTTCGGCGATTTGAACGGCGATGGCAAGGATGATCTCTGTGCCCGCGCGAATGCCAGGCTTTCGTGTTATCTGTCGACGGGCGATGGTTTTGATGGCGGTGAATATCATATTGAAGCATTCGGTGATGATAAAGGCTTTAACAAACCCGAGCATTTCCGCACACTTCGCATGGGCGATATCAATGGCGATGGTCGTATGGATGTTTGCGGGCGCGGAGCAGATGGCGTTCAGTGCTTCCTGTTTACGGGTGAGGGCTTTAATAGCGTTGCCGGTCCCGTCTGGACGGATGCGGGTGGCTGGAGCGATGCTCGCTATTATTCGACCATTCGACTGGGTGGTCCCTTCGGGAATCCGTGCAGCAAGCGCGAGGAAATCTGCGGCGATCAGATCGACAACAATTGCAATGGTGAAGCCGATGAGAATTGCGCACCGCCCTGCATCCCTGAGGAAGAGGTTTGCGACGATAAGGACAACGACTGCGATGGCGAGGTCGACGAAGGTCTCAACTGCAATGCCGAACCGGAATGTGTTCCTGAGGAAGAGATTTGCGATAATAAAGACAACGACTGCGATGGTGAAGTCGATGAGGATCTCGATTGTTCCGAGCGTCCGGAATGCATTCCCGAGGATGAAGTCTGTGATGATAAGGATAACGACTGCGATGGCGAGGTCGATGAAGGCCTCGACTGCACGCCCGAGCCGGATTGTACGCCAAGCAAGGAAATCTGCGATGATAAAGACAATGACTGCGATGGCAAAGTCGATGAAGGCGGGGTCTGCGACAAACCCGAAAAGACAGATCCGCCAACGCAGGATCCGGAAACAGAATGCGAGTCACCTGATGGCTGTGAGGATAAGCCGGCAGTGGATGTCCATGCCGATGAGGATTGCGGATGCAGCATTAAACGCACACCGACTCCGAACAACGGAGGTGCATGGCTGTTCGGCATTCTGGGCATGATCGGACTCGCCGGGCTGAGAAGAAAGAGAAGATAATATTATTATAACAGGCAATGTTTAACTATTGTGGATATGCAATGTTCCAAAGAATATGTCTTTCATTGTTCTGAACTTTGAGCTTTGAGCTCCAGGCTCAGAATTGCAAATATTCGCGAACAAAATATCCACATTTATATAACAGAGCCTTATCATTTTTTGATTCACAATCATCGCCATCTTTATCAAAGAGGATTCTATGCGAATCATCATGACTGTCGTCCTGGTTTTTTGTGCATTCACATGTGTTTCCTGCAAAAAGGCAACGACGGAACCCAATGTGAACGGTGCCGTCGAACCACAGCCCCAACAGGTGATGGAGGCAGAACCCGTGGATAACTTTAACTTTGCAGAAACCATCCCTGCCACCGAAGCGGATATCGTCAAGGCACTGCAGGGAGAGTGGTCCTCGAAAGAAAATGGATTCAATTATACATTAAAAATAGATGGCAGTCAGATGACGATTGGTTACAGCGATCGTGAACTTGGACAGATCGAATACGAAGTCAAAGCGGGAATGCCGATTCAGATCATCCCCAAAAACCGTGAATATGATTACGCCAGGGGGCGTGGATACAGTGAAATGTATGTCATTTTGAATATGTATTATGTCAATGACAGAATTACGCTGAATGTTCGTCCCAAAGACAGGGATCACGAGCTCGAGGATGAACTTGTCCTG
Organism: Pseudomonadota bacterium; assembly: GCA_017441205.1. Taxonomy (GTDB): domain Bacteria; phylum Myxococcota_A; class Bradymonadia; order UBA4248; family UBA4248; genus UBA4248. The sequence goes on along the minus strand of JAFRYG010000047.1, from coordinate 37,473 downwards.
AGCCGCGGCCTGACCAAGGAAGCGCTCGATGAACTGGAAGATATCAAACCCAAACCCAATCTGATATACAATACAGACAGTCCGAATACTGCCAATAAGATATTACAGGCTATTCAGGGAACATGGGAAGGCCGCGACAACTGCAATTATAAAGTGATGATCAGCAGCAGAGATATTAAAATCCACTCGCAGGCAGAAGAAGTGCTCTCATCCCGGATACATCTTTCCCCAAAGAATCCGGCTCATATTGAGCTGGACAGCTATAATCTGGACAGCGGCAATATACCCAATGATATATTTGGATTATATTATCTCGATGATACGGCCATACTGCTTTCGATTCATTCCGATTTTATGAATCATAAATTTGAATATATTTTGAGGAAGCCGGAATATTTCGGGCGTTTTGTCATGGATAAAGAGATCATTCCCGAACTTGAGGGCGAATGGAAGGATCAGAACGGCAATACGCTTGCCATTCATGGAAATGAAATCGAATACGATGGCCGAAAGGATACATTTCATGTCGTGACGCACAGCTTTTCTGATAAAGAAGAAAAAAGATATCATATTGTCAGTCAGTCGAATGAAAATGATATTTTGGGCGGTATGTTTATGCCCCTGGAATACAGCGATGGCAGGCTTACGACGAGAATTCAGGTTATGGATGCGCCTTCGCCGGAATTTATATTTATGCGCGCCGGTAAATGAGATAACCCGGGGAATATGTCATGTACGCAAGGGCTTTGGGAGACGCAGAAAGTGTCCCAATTTTGCGGCTCTGACTGGCGGGGTTGATAAGGTAAATGATGCAGAGCATGTCAGGCGTGATCGATGTGGGGATTCGTGCGACTGTGCGGATGAATAAATAAGCAAAAGGCGCGTATGGCAAAGCCATAGCGCCGGGGGCATGCGTATGCCGGATGGGGCACGCGTGCGCCGTCCGGCATAGCATGTCCAAAAAGGCCCAAAAAATGCAATGGCATGGGGACATCCATAAATAGCCTTTAGCGGGCGGTTTATGGTATGAAAAGGATGGAGGGGTTTGCAAGGTTCAAACCTGTAAAAAAGGAGTTATTCGATGAAACGCATATATTTAGCATTGGTTTGTTCGTTATTCGTGTCAGTTCCGGCAATGGCTCAGGATGGGAATCCGCAGCAGCCTGTTTCGACACCGGCAACGCCTGCGGCTCAGCCGGCCCCTGCGGCCCCTGCAGCCCCTGCGGTTCAGACGGCTCAGCCGGCCAAAACGCTGCCTGATGGGCGTCCGATTGCCGAATGTCTGACGCCGATCGAAGGGATGTCGTGCATTCCCGGCGGTTCGTTCATTCGCGGTGCCGACAATGATCCGCACAAGCACTGCAATCAGTCGAGCTACAACAAGGCATATGTGAGCAAGGAACACAAGGCCGAGAAGGATTATCGCAACAATTATCCCCAGCAGACGATTTGGATGCAGACGTATTACATCGACAAGACCGAGGTGACGAACGAGGCCTACAATGCGTGTGTGAAGGCCAAGAAGTGCGAGAAGGACGGTCCGAAGTACGTCGATTACGATGCGCCGAAACAGCCGATAACGGGGCTGAGCTGGTACAATGCGAAGAAATTCTGCGAGGCACAGGGCAAGCATCTGACGACCGAGGCGGAGTGGGAAAAGGCTGCGCGCGGTGAGAACGGCGATCTTTATCCGTGGGGAAATGCGCCGTCTTCGTGCGAGAATGCGGTCATCATGGATTCGAAGGGACGTTCGTGCGGCGAGATTAAACGCAAGGGTGCGCATCCCGAAAAGGGCCGTGTTCTGGAGGTTTGTTCGAAGGGTGCATCTCGCTATGGTCTGTGCGACATGATGGGCAATGCCGAGGAATGGGTGGCTGACTGGTACACGGGCAGTTATGAAGATTGCGGAGCAGACTGCCAGGGAATCGATCCGAAGGGCCCCTGCGGCGGCGGAGAGGATAAGGATGGCCGCTGCGGTCGCTATCGTCACAAATCGGTTCGCGGCGGTTCATGGTATTGGGAACCTGAGCATGCCACGGGTATCCATCGCCGTTCGCATGTTCCGAGCAACGATCCGGCGCACCATTTTGGATTCCGCTGTGCCGCATCACAGGAAGAAATGCAGAAGCTGGTTGGTAAAAAGTGACGAACTAGAGTATGGCGCGAAGACGGGATAAAACCATGATGATACTTGCGGCGGAATCGAAGATTCCGGCGTGGGTGTCCAGGTACACGAATACCATCATCATCACGCTGATGTGGCCGTGTGTCTTCCTGGGGTTTATCTATCTTGCGGCGTTTTTTATTCTGAACAGTTCCTACGGTCCGAAGATTCTTCATTCGCAGCTGAGCGGTTTTCTGCGGGGAGATTATTTTGCCGAGACGATGAAGACGGATGCGTTTTTGCAGACGCTCAAGATGACGAATGTCCGCCTTTCGGAGGCGGGCAAAGAGGAAGCCGTCATCTGGGTGCCTTACGTCGAGGCCAAGATTCCGATCGTCGAGCTGGTGGATCTGATTACGTCGACGACGCTGACGGTGGGGCGCATCAAGGCGTACGATGCGGATGTCTATCTGGATTTTACGCATGGTGAACTCAACATTCTGAAGGTCGTGCTTCCGTATGCGAGCATGCCGGAACCGCCCGATCCCGTTCCGGGAAATTTTGTGACGAATCTTGCGGATTTGAATGCCACGAATACTGCGGTTCATTTGGTGTTTGATGGTTTTCGCATCGATCTGTACAAGACCGAGGTTGATCATTATGCGATTCGTGCGGGTTCCGTTCTTGAGATGACGTCACCGAGATCGGAGAATAACGGAGGTCAGAGTGCGATTCGCGTGGGCGAAGGCGTGCTGACGTTCAATCCGGCGCTATTTTCGTTTTCATTGGCGAGTGTTGGGGATGCCGATGAAGGCCTGGTGATGAGCGGCGGGCCTGGGAGTTCCGGGAAAGTGGGTTATGCCTATAACCAGATGGCGCGGCATATTGAGGGGATTCTTCGGGAGGATCCTGCATTTTTGGAGAAGCTCGGTCTTGCGCGGGATATGCGCGGGAATTTTATCGTTCCGCTGACGAATACCGAGGTGGATGGATTTCACTGGCAGGGCAATACGTTCACGATTCCCAAGATGTCATCCGGCATCGGGGACGGCGGTTCGATGCACATGACGCATGCGATGATGAACGTGGGGCCGACACAGCAGGAAATCGATGAAGCTGCGCAGGAATACCATCATAAACCGTCTGGATTGCTGCCCGAAGAGAGCGTTTTGTGGGCGGCCAAACTCGATTTGAATCTGAAGGTTTCGGATCCGATTCTGACGTATTTCTTCGGTCCGATTCTCCATGGCGACGGGATGCTGCAGCTCAATGCTGCGATGGCGGGTGATTTGGCGCGCGTTTCGGGGGATATTGCACTCGACATGCCGGAATTCGAGACGTTCAATGTCGATTTGTCGAGGGCGTCACTTCGTGCGCACATGGATGGCCAGCATTTGGGAATATCTGCATTTGAGGCAGATACGGCGTATGGCGGCGTATTGCTCGGCGGTTATTACGAAATCATGGACGGCAATTTTGATTTCGATATATGGGCCGGGATGGCACCGGAGGATCCGGATTTTCCCTATATTGATGCGAGTTTTGGCGATCGTCTGAAAGAGGGAATGACGCCGCTGGACTTTTTGCCCGATGGGAATCTGCAGCATTTCAGCGGTCTGTTTTCGAGTCATTTAAAAGCTCAGTCGCAGGATGGGGAGATATCGCTGTCGCTGCCCGAACCCATGCAGTATCGCCTCGATCAGCCGCTTGCGGGGGTGAAGGAAATCGTCGTGGCTGCCGGCAGCGCAGAGGATCAGCGCATTCTGACGTACCAGAACGGGATCGTGTCTTCACCGGGCGGTTTAAATGCTTCTCTCGGGAAGGATACGATACACGTTGCACCCGGACTTCGTCTGGATACGAACAATCTGACCAATTTTACGGCAGATGTTTCTGGGCATATTGAGTCGCCGGCGCATTATGCAGAACATCTGGGGATCATGGATTTTCAGTCGGGGCCTGTCGATTTTTCGCTCAAATACTTTGATTGCAACGGGAAATCCTGCGGCGGTGTAAAACTGAAGGCGTCGAAACTGTCGTATATGGGGATAGATGTTCCCGTCGTCGATATTGATCTGGCACTGAAAGACTCGAAACTGTCGTCTCCGGTATTCAAAATTGAAACGCCTTTTGGCCACATCAATGCAGAAATATCGAGCGAGCTGAGTCTGAATACGTTGTCGGACTACGAGAATATACCGTTTCATGTGGTACTGCGCGTGACGGATGTCGATCTTGAGAATATGCAGTTTGCAGCACTGGAAGAGCTCGATCTGCATGGCAAGGGCGAGGGGACGCTGACGATCGACGGACCATATAAAAAACTCAAGGCGCGGCTGCTTTATACGATGACCGATCTGGAAGCGATGGAGGTGCCTGCTTCGCGCCTGCTTCTGCTCGCTCGATATGAGGACAAGAAAGTATATGTTCCCGCATTGAATCTGTGGTTTGGACCTTCAGAACTCTCGCCCGAGGAAGCTGCAAAACAGGAACAGGAGGAAGCAGAACAGCGCGCGAAGCAGGAACAGGAAACTCAGGTGGTTGCCGGAAATCTGCAAAAACTGGGCACCGGCAAGGCTGAAGAAATGGTGCTTCAGGCTGGTCCCAGACCACCCGATCGGGGACGCGGTGATGGAAACCGTCCGAGAGTTCGCCGAAGGACGCCCGATTTTTCGCTGGGCGCTCTGACGTATGATCTCGAGAAGAATACAGTCATATTCAATGTGGCACTTCAGCCCGTTTCGCCGAATGATTTTGAACCATTCCGGGCTCTTGAACTACCGGTCGAAGGCCAGGTTTCGTTCGATATTTCTGCGAACATCGATCTGGATATGCTGACTTCCGGCAATCGGGATATCAGTCAGTCCAAAGAGATGGAATCGACATGGGTAGAGGGGGAACTGAATCTGAATAATGTGACGTACGGGGATATGTATCTGGGCAATACTCAGATACAGATGTCGCGTTCTGCGCAGTATGCCCTGATCAAAGGCAATATCATCGACACGTTTGAATTGTCTGGATTCGTTCGAACAGCTCCGCATTTTTCAGCGTCACTTTCGCTCAATTTCCCAGAGCTCGATGTATTGAAGACCCTTTCGAATCTTGGCATTGATATGAGTAATATCGTTACGCAGTTTGCCGTTCACGATGCGATGGTTTCGGGGTCGGTCGGTTTCTGTATGAAGAGCCTGGATGACATGAAAGTGTCGCTTCTGGTGGATGATATTGAGGTCGATGTTCTGGGGAATATGCTTTCGTTGACGCAGCCTGCGCTGGTCATGGCGGATTTGGCAGATATGTCTGCGAACCTTCGTCAGCTGGAACTGAAATACCGCGATTCCGTGCTTAAGATGAGCGGTAAAGCGGATATGAAAGGCAACGTCGATTTTGATTTGAACGGCGAAGTGGATGCAGCCATTGTGAGATCTGTGCTGGATACCGTGGAGAGGTCATCGGGCCTTTTGGGCATCAGCCTGTCTGCGCGCGGCAACATGTTTTACAAGGACAAATTGAGTTTTCATAATCTTGAACTCAGCGGTTATCTGGGAGTCAGGGATCCCATTGAAGTCAAGACTTCGATGACGTCATCCCCGGTTACGCTCAGCAAGGGATTTTTCATTATCGGTCGGGATGATCCTCGCTGTAAGTCAAAGACCTGCGTGTATACGCCAGAAGATCAGGGATTTACGGTTTCGCTCAATGATCAAACGATAGCCCTGAATATGTTTGCATCGTCGGATGGTATGGTGGATCTGAGCGTTGGCGGCATGATCAATGCGTCGATCGTTCAGATGTTTATGAAAGATGCCTACGAAACCAGAGGATCGATCGATATCCTGGCAAGTCTTTCGGGCAGCATTGTCGATAAATCCAGGAATATCGTTTTTGATCCGGACAAGATTAAATTCGGTGGGCACATTCTGGTCAATGAACCTGTTTCGATCTCTCTGAGATCATTCAATGATCCGATTACCCTCGATCAGGGGGCGCTGTTGATTACTGAAGGCAGCGAGTGCAGCAACAACGGCCAGTGTGTCGTGATTCCCAAAACGCAGGGATTTAAGGGAAATCTGATGGGTGGATCGTATCTCATCTTTGGCGAGGTCGGTCGTGAAGCCATTACGCCGAAGGGAGGCAATCTTTCCATTACGGCGAACAATGTCAGTTTCCGTATGAAGGATGAACTATTCCTTACGGTTTCTCCGGATATTCAGATAACGGCGAAGGATTTTTCGGATTTCGAAACGGTTAAGGTGGCTGGTGATATCGATATTGCCGAAGCCAAATACAAGAAAGACTTCGACGATGGTTCATCGAATTTCATCAAGGAGCAGATCCTTTCGATGTTCATCGATTCCAAAAAGCGAGTCGAGGCTTATTCACCTTCGTTTTTGAGAAGAATGCCTCAGTTGGGCAAGATCAATCTTGATATTGGTGTTTCGGCGGAGAACTCCATTGGTGTCGATGTCAAGATTGCGACAGCTGTCGTGGAACTGGAGCTCGGGACACAGCTTCGCATCGGCGGAACGGTGAAGGAATTTGCCCCTACGGGGATCATTTCGATCAATCAGGGCGTGTTTACGCTGCGAGACAATGATTTTGAATTCCAGAGCGGAGCTCAGGTGGCATTCAATGGGTCATTGGATGGCAAGATCGATGTCACGGCTACGACGGAAATCAGCACGGATTCGAGTGCATTCAGTTCGGTGACCGGCAACACGGATCTCGATCGCCGAAAGAGAATATCGACGAGCAATGCGAACTCCAGTGATCTTTATGCGATAACACTTACGGTCGGCGGAACCGTATTCAAGCCGGTATGGAGTTTTGAATCCAGTCCGTATTTGACAGATACCAACGTATATGCATTAATTCTGACCGGGCGCACGATCGAAGATTTTTCAGGGAACGATGTGGCGATGGAATCCCTGCTTTCACCACTTTTCACATCCCAGCTGGATACGTTTATCAATGCGGATCAGTTCAAATTTGTTCTGAGTGAAGGGGCAGCGCAGTTTGCTTACGTGAAGCAAATCAACAAGGGACTTCGTGTTGCTGCGGCAGTTTCCATTCGGGGCGCTGAGGGGAATGAACAGGCGCTTTCGGCAGAATATTACTTCAATGATAACTGGTTTGTCGATTTAACAGGTCAAAACACATCAGATGAGAAGGGGCGTGCACCGACACTCAAGCTTGGTGGACGGCTTCACTGGCATCTGCCCATCGAATAGGGGCGTATTATGAGTCACAATGTGTTTGGGTTTATTCGGGAGCATATCGTTCTGATTACGGTGACGATCATTCTGCTTATCCTGATCGTTCTGTTTCACGAAATCATGACTCCGTTTATCATTGCGCTCATCGTCGTGTATCTGATCGAACCGATGGTTGCGCGGATGAATAAGATTCACATTGGCAAGTTCCATTTGCCGCGCGGTGTGGCAGTGATCTGTGCGTATATAATTTTCCTCGTATCGGTGACCGGTTTTGGTTTTCTCTTTATTCCCGCGCTGACGTCTGAAATCTCGCGTGCAACGGAGCAATTGCCCCAGTTCCTGGAAAGAGTCAGAAGTGATGAGATTCCCCGGATCAGTCAGTCTGTGGATGAAATGCTCTTTAAGCTTTCCAGGAAGGATTCAAAGGACGTTGCACAATCCGTTGAGGAAGCCCGGGAAAAGATCAGTGAGTCGTTTGAACGCGCGAGTGCTGATATTGATGAGCTCACGCCACCCAGTGTAGATACGAGCGGAGAAAAGCCGCTGCTCGTTGCCGGGGAACGTCCGGATATACCGAATGCGCGTCATAAACATGACAAAGCGGATAACAGGGATGATGGGGCTTCGATATTGTTTACCCTTCGGCAGAATTCCAAAGGTGAATTCGAAGTACGCGCGAATCAGGCCATCGTCCTCGAATCGGGGCAGAATGGTTCCTATATTCTCAAGCCCAAGACTGAAGATAAGGCTGGTACTGCCGAGAATGCCTTCAATCTGGAGCGTGAACTCAAGAAATCCGCGATTGAGTTCGTCGAATCGAGTACGCAATATGCCGGCAGTGCCCTGTCATTTTTGCAGAATGTCATTGAGTTTGTCATCAATGCGTTTATCCAGTTCATTCTGGTTTTCATGCTTGCTGCATTCATCTCCATCGATTCGCCGCGTCTGATGAGGGCAGTCCACAAGCTCTTTGAATCGAGCGACAGGCAAACCAAATTGTTTGAGGAATACAAGCAGCGACTGGGCCGGGGCCTTTCGGGGGTTGTACGCGGTCAGCTCATTATATGCTGTATCAACGGTACGCTGACCGGTCTGGGACTGGCTTTTCTGCAGATAGATTATGCATTGCTGCTCGGAATTATCGCCGGTGTGCTCAGCATCGTCCCCATTTTTGGTACGATCATCAGTTCAATTCCCGCGGTTCTGCTCGGCCTCGTCAAGGGTGTTCCCATGGCAGGCTGCGTTCTTCTCGTCATCATCATCGTCCATCTTTTGGATACCAATATATTCACCCCGAAGATCGTGGGATCATCATCTAACCTTCACCCCGTTATCATTATATTTGCATTACTGGCCGGTCAGATGGCTGCAGGTATTCTCGGCCTGGTCCTTGCGGTTCCCGTGGCATCGATCATTCAGACGACATTGAATTTTATTATCGAACATGCCAAAGCACCACGGAATTCCCTGGTTCCGGCGGCAGCCATTGCCGGCGGCGCAGTTCCGGCGGCAGCCGTTGCCGGCGGCGGCATGGTTTCGGAAACATTGGCTGCCTTGCCGAATGCCGTGCCAAAAGGAGCCAATATCGGCAATTCCGAAACTCAGCCCATGGCTCCCGTTGCGCGGAAAATGGCTCCGGTGCCTGCACCGTCTTCGGATAATCAGCCCAAAGTTCAGGACAGCACAGAGAGTAAGGCTCCGAAGTCCGATCCTCCGGCCGGTTCCAAAACGCCTTCCGGTTCCAAAACACCTTCGATCGTTCAGCCTATAAAAGCCTCTTCCTCACAGAACATAGCCGCAAATAAGGTCTCTTCCTCTCAGAACATAGCCGTAAACAGGGTCTCTTCCTCTCAGAACATAGCTGTAAATAAGGTCTCTTCCTCACAGAACATAGCTGTAAATAAGGCCTCTTCCTCACAGAACATAGCCGTAAACAGGGCCTCTTCCTCACAGAACATAGCCGTAAACAGGGCCTCTTCCTCTCAGAACATGGCAGTTGATGAAGATGCTTCGTCCAAAACCAAGGTTGATGCGCCATCCATAACATCAATATCCGAGATCAATCAGACCATTAAGGATGAGTCTGATTCGATCGTCAAAAAAATGAAACCGGCAGCTCGCATTACGCTCGATGAACTGTGCAGCATTGAAGGATTTGCCAGTACGGCACCAAAGGGCGGCAATGAAGACGATACCATCAGCATGGATGATACAGCTTTGCTTTCGCAATCCGTCCGTTCCATGGAGTCATCTTCGGGTGATGAAATCGGCGTTCGAACTCGCTCTGTCATTATTCATAAAGGGGCAAAAAGTAAGGAATGAGGTCGTTCATTCTTAAACTTGCCTGAATTTCAGTAAACAGATAAATTGAATCGGTCTGGTTATTCTGACCCATATCCTGAGGTTATATATGAAGCGCTTTTTGATAATTGGTTCGCTTGTTCTTTTTGCTTTGACCGGGATGGTTTTTACGGCATCAGCACAGGTCCCCAATAGTTCTCCGGTAGTTATTCAACCGCCTGAACACTGGGTAAACGAAACATCTGATGTCAATAATTATCGTATTGCCGTTTTTGTCGATACAGACAATGAAAATCGAATTGAAATCTTTAAGCGTACGCTCGTCAGGGATAGCTATGGAGAGCAGTTGTTTGAGGCTTTTTATGAACAGTTGAAGAATAGTAATTTTACTGTTGTAATGCCGGCAAAGGAGCATAAATTTGATCTGGCCAACGGATCTACGCGAACTGGCAGACTGGCGGAATATGAGTTTTCGTCGGCAGGTTTGTCCATTTCGACGGCGATATTCGGATTCGTGGTCAAGGATGAAAAACCGACAGCATTCCTTGTCGTCGGCTATTTTGCCAAGGCCAATCGCAATGAAGGTATGGAAGCTTTCAATGCATTGCTTCGCAACATGGTGGATGAAAAATCCAACTGATCTTTGAATGTGTTTTTGAGCCGGCTATCGTGAATGCATTGCATTCACGATACGCCCGGCCTGAAGCCGACTATCGCAGAGCGATACGTCGGCTTTTTCAATTCTTGCGAAAATGCCTCGCAAGCGTGTAAAGTAAGACGAATTTTATCTGCGTTTGCAGAATTTTATTTCTCGAATTGGGGCTGAATCATGCAGGAAGTCAATTATGCGGTAATGGCAGGCTGTACTGCCTCCGAACTTTTGCCAAAACTGGGGCTCATCGCGAATTTTATCAATAAGGAAAAGCCCGATCTCAAGGGTTTGAAACGCTTTTTTAAGGAGCACGATTTTTTTGACAAAGAGCGGTTCGAGATATTGCTTCGTTTTCTGAACATTGATTTTGAAAATGAAAAGCAAGTCAAATGCGGCGATTTTCTCAATCAGCTCATGAAAATCATCGATCCGGAAGATCGCAAGAGACATCTTTTTGCCCATCTGACGGCGAAGAATGAAATTCTCATGAAATATGTCATGGATGGCATCGCGGAGCGACTGTATTCGACGAATGAGATGTACCGTTATCTGACGAGTTACGTCTATCCGGGCACATACCTGACGCTGGTGGATTTCCGTTACTGGATGCAGTGGCTCGAAGCCAGTGAGCACATCAAGGTCGTCGGCATTCGATGGGGCTTGAGCGATCTGGGTAAGGAAGCCATGGACAAGGTCATTAAACTCATCGATGTGGATGATCTTCTGGATTCCGAGAGTGACGATGACGATGATGACGATAGCACCAGCTCTGCCTCTGAATCGTCTTCACCAGCAGATGATAAGGACGGCAGCGACGGTGCAGAATCGGATGATGCAGCAGCTGCTGCGGCAGAGCCGGAACCTGCGCATGCTGAGCAGCCGGTGAAAGCCGTTGTACCGGAGGCGGTTGCGGATCTGAAGCCCGCATCTGCCCCGAAGTCCGTTTTGGCAGCGCCTGCCGCAGGAACCGTTGTTGCCGCAGTTCCGGCTGTTTCGGTGCCGATTTCGACGACGCACGTCGAGGTCATCGTTCAGCCAATCGTCCCCAAAGCCGACGAAACGCCGCTTCAGCTCGTCAAAGAGGCATTTATGGCCGCAGATGAAGAGATGGAAGAGGATGAAGAAGGGGAACCCGGAAGTGCACCGGCGGTCAGAATTGCCCAGTTTCGTCTGGACGAATCGTTGGTTGAAGACAATCTGCGCGCCGTGCGCGTCTGGTGGCAATCGCGCCCGGGCGGCAAGCTGCTGACGGCCGCCGATTATGGCTTTTCAAAAGACTATTTTGACGAAGATCCCGTCTATGGATTATTCCGTCTTGCAGCACTCGCTCTGCAGCTTTTCCGTTACGGCGGCCGCCTGAATACCAATAAAGGCGGTCAATCCTATGCCATGCTTGAACAGATGGGATTCTATTCGAATCTGATTCGGTCTTCCCAGAGCGTGGATGATATTCTGATGGCTCTGCTCGACGGCGGTATGGGCAATCGTGCGGAAGATTTTGGCAATCTCCACTATTTGCTGATCATTCGGCGTGCCCTGAGAAATCTTGGGCAGGACGGCGTCAGGGGGCTGCTGGCAAGCGCGTCTATGGCTGAAGTCGTCATGGGCTTGTGGCAGCATATCGGCAATTTCCTGCTGACCTATGAAATCATCTGGATGGCCAGAGAACTGGCCGCCATGGGCGTTCTGACCTGCGAAGATGCTTTGACTCTGGGGGTTGTGCCGCTTCCGAAGGTTCGTGAAACTGCATTCCGGCTTGGGTTTATTGAAACACCATATGCTGCGGATTTTGCGCATCTTGTTCAGATTTCAAGGCGATTGTCGAAGTGGTTCGGGGCCGGTGACGCCTGGGAGGCTCCGCTGGTGTATTTCGAACCCAAACGGGATTTGCGTTATGACGGTTCTGAACCGGCATATTTTACCCGCGATCAATTGGGAATTGATTAGAGTATTTCGACAGGCTGGCTGAATGCACCAGCCTGTTTGTGCATTTTGGAACAGGGGGTGACAGCCCCGAAAGGCATGGTTATGAGCGACGAATCCCAGAACACACCGAAAGAAGAGGCCCCTCAGTACGAACCACAGCCCAGAGGCGAAGCGCGAATTCCCGGTATCAGTATTGAAGCGGTTGATGCCCGTCTTGCTGAGTGTGCGGAGTATTTCCAGAAACATTGTGACGAAACGGATTACCGTAATCTGGATTGGTATTTATGGCGCATGCAGCTGCGCTACGCGGCCGGTGATGACATTTTTGAGGTCGTCGATGATGCTTTTCTTGCTGCGCGTTGTTTGCACGACAAGCATACGATGCACCTGGAGCTCAAGCCGCCCGAGATGTTCATGACGCGCAGAATTGTGCCGGTCGAACTTGGTATATTGAGCGGCATGCCCATGCTGACGCTCGAGTTTTCGGCGACTTATGGTTTGCCGCTGATGATGGTTTTGGGACAGACGGCACCAGAAGATATCATGGGCGAAGCCAATCTGATGACGTCATTTTTCCGGCGGGGATTTTGCGCGGATTTTGTCGAACTGACCGGGCTTTCGGCTGTGATCTATGCCGGAGTCATCGCGGCCATTGGGCGTGGATTTGATGATGAGGCAACGCTGGGACTGAGCACATACGCGCGCGCCCGGGATTCCCTGCGAGGAATGCCGCCAACCGCTTTGCTTGCAAAGATAAAGCGCTATGATTCGCTCAATACGGCGCTGGCGTGCATCTGCGGCGGAAAATTCGATATGGTGGGGGAGATCCTGGCATCTGCGGCGGATGCTTTTGCAGAGGAACAGGCGCGCCGTGCCGGGGATGCATGGCTTTCGCCCAATAAGATGCCGCCGCCCAAATATTTCGATATGTCGATTCTGACTATCATTGCATTGGCTGTCCTGCGCGGTGAAGTCATTGAATTGCCGGATCATGGGGCGATTGCCGGATACCGTGATTTCATTCGCGGTCTGACAGAAATGCCGGAACGCCGAATCGAGATTCCGGGACTGGATGAAGAGACGCGCCGCATTCTGGAACAGGCGGGGATCGATCCCGATCAGATGGGCGTGGATCATACGTATGAGGATGAGAAAGCGGCGAGTGAAGCCAGGGCTGCCGAGCTTTTTGAAGAAAGACAGCGCAGGGCACAGGAATACGTGCGCGCAAAAATTGCGCAGGGCATTGCCGAAGAGGAAGCTCATACTTCAGTTGAACCGGAAAAACTTGGGCAGGAGAAGCTTGCGCTGCACGAAGGGGAAGATGCGGATGATGCAGCGAAACAGCCGAAATCCTATGCCGACTTCTTTTCTGAGGATGACAGTGTGGATGCGGCAGCACGACAGGCCAATGAGGATGCATCCGAAACTCAGGAGAGAGAAACCCGCGATTATGCTTCATTTTTTGAAGGTGACGAAAGAATTCCCGGCGCAGATGCCGGCGAAGAAGATGGGCAATCCGATACCGGCAAGGATTTCAGCGGTTTCTTTAATCAGGAAAGCAGAGAAGATGATTCTTTGCGGGCCAATCTGGATGAGGAAAATGCGCCCAGACCTGAACCCACAGAAAACAAGGATTTCAGTGATTTCTTCAGTCAGGACAGCCAGGAAGACGATTCAATTCGGACACATGTGGAGGAGGAATCAGTTCAGGCTGCAGACAGCGGGCGGAGCTATGCTTCGTTTTTCGATAATTTGTCTGAAGACGCAATTCCCAAATACGATGACGGCAGTGAGGATGTTACCGAGAGCAAGACGTTTACGAGCGATTTCTTTGAGAAGGAGCATCATGTCCTTTCGGGGCTCAAAATGACGTTGGATGAGCCGGAGCCGGAACCAGAACCGGAATCGGAGCAGATTGCAGAGCCGGAAGCTGCTGCGCCTGCTGAATCCGAGGAAGACCGTGAACGCGCGGAAATGGCCGGGATGGGGCGAGATTTTTCGAAATTCTTTGAGGAGACGACGCAGGAAGCTGCATCTGATCTTCAGATGTCTCTGGATGAAGAACCGACTGAGTCAAAGGATGTGCCGGCATCTGAGCCGGTACATGCGGAGGTTGCTGAACCTGAGCAGGTTCGGGAATCGGAGAGTACACCTCAGAATGCGGACGAAACGTATTCGGATGCTTCTGTTTCGGGGCGTGATTATTCGAAGTTTTTTGAGCAGGAAGATGAGCGTCGGAATTACGTCGTTGAGCTTGATCACGATGCACAGCTTCGGGAACTTGAGCTGGAGCAGGAACAGAAGAAAGCACAGCATCTTGAGAACCAGAAGCTCAAGCTGGCGCTGGATGGCACAGAAAAAGAAGTTCAGGTTGCTGAATCCTATCAGGCTCGCTTGGAACGTCTGATGGCAGAAAAGCAGGCGGCCGCCCGGGAACAGGCGCTTAGGGAGCGCGAGGAAGCGGAACGGGAATTGGAGGAACTGCGCAGAAATGGCGTTGCCAGGCCAGTGATTGAACAACTTCAGCTCAAACCGACGGAATCGACAGATCCGGATGAACAGACCGAGAAGGTTGCGCCGGAGGATCTGGTTATCAAGGGATTTGCCTATACGGATTTGGACATGATTCATGCGAATACCGCAGTACGGGATGATGAAGTGGAAGATTTTGATCTCCATGCGGCCGTCGCAAAGCAGCAGTTCGAAGAGGCTCAGGCGCAGGCCGAAAAAAATGATGCCGTGCATGTACCTGAACAGGATGAGGATTTGCATGTCGTTATTGACTATGGGTCATTGGCTGGAAATAAGTCTGAACGAAAAGACGAATGATTACTGACAAAGAGGGGGATTTCATAGTATTGATATTATGGCATAGTGTGCATTTTGTATTTGGTTGTAGGAATAAGCAGAGATGAAATGGTTTTGTTCAATCGTATGTACGGCTTGTGTTTTGGTTCTGATGGGGGGCTGCAGTGTGTCGCAGACATCGGCTCAGAATGCAGAAGGTGCTGCGGTTCATGAGGGGAGTGGAGCATCGGATAAGGATGTTTCTTCTGAAGAGAAAGCTGCTCAGGAGCCTAAAGCGGATAAGCCGGAATCTGACGATTCTCAGCCTGCAGCGCCAGCGTCCGAAACTGCCTCTCCGTCGGGAGAGGCCAAAGGGGAAGTCGTTGAACAGACTTCGTCAGAATCTGTTTCGGCGGATGCATTTCTGGATGAATTTGTGCATTGCGAAGTGAAGATCGACGAAGGTGGTTCGCTTTATACAGCTCAGGCTGCTGGTCCTACCCTTGAGGAAGCCCGTGACAATGCAGTGGATGAGGCATGCGCAATTCCCTGTGCCGAACAAATGTCCGAGCAGATCGAAAAACAGGCGATCTCGGAAGATGAGACTGAAAAACAACTGGATTCCTGTACAGAAAAGTGTGCCGGAAGTACGATCGTTCTGGCTGCAGCATGTTATCTGAAGGGGCAGTCGATCTATACAGAAGGTGCATGGAACGAGAATGGTGATGCCGCCCCGACAAATGGTGAAGAATCATCCGAAGCCCCACAGGAGCAGTAATGAATATCGGTCAGCAGCTTTCACATTATATTCTGGAAGAGAAGATTGGGGACGGTGGCTTCGGTGATGTATTCCGTGCGCGCGACATCAGTTCCGGAATGGAAGTGGCCATAAAGTGTTCGCGCGTCGAGGACAGCGACAATAAACTAAAAGATAAGGAACAGCGTTTTCTGCGCGAGGTTTCCTGTATTTCCAAGTTGAAACATCCGGGAATCGTGCAGCTGTTCGATTATGGATCGCTCCCCGATGGCACGCTGTATCTGGTTATGGAGTATGTGTGCGGACAGAATCTCGAAGTGTTGATCAAGCGGGATGCTCCGTTTTCGTATATCTATGCGAGTGAGATTATTCTTCAGATACTGGATGCGCTATCGGAAGCTCATAATCAGGGAATTGTTCATCGCGATTTGAAGCCGGCCAATATCATGCTCGTGCGTCAGGGGCTTCGGACGGATATCGTGAAGCTGCTGGATTTTGGCATTGCCAAGGCATTTAATGGATCAGAGCCGGATTTGACGCGCCAGAATTTTCAGAATGGTGCTGGATTCGGTACGCCACAGTATATGCCGCCCGAGCAGTTTTATGGGAAAAAAATAGGTCCTCACTCGGATCTGTATGCGGTCGGGCTCGTGTTTTTTGAGTTGTTGACGGGAAAACAAGCATTTACCGGCAAGACATTGTCTGAGGTAATTGAAAAACAGCTTAAAGTATTTCCGACGATTCCCGAACCCTTCTGTGAGGGCCCGCTGGATAATATTTTCCGGCGTGCTTTGGCCAAGCAGGTGAATATGCGATATTCATCCGCAGCCGAGATGTATTACGATATCGATGCGATTACGCGCTATCAGTCGCCGTTTTTGGCGCGCTATTCGAGCGTTGGCGGCGTGGATCCAAAGGCCAGCATCGAAATTAAAGCACCATCCAAGGCCAAATCCCGCGATAAGATCCCTGCTATCAACGATGAAGAGATTGCTACTGTTGATACGATGATTTTCGATGACGATGCGGATTACGATATCAGCAATTCGAATACGCTCGTTTTTGATGGCAATCGAACTGAAACTTCGAAAAGTGTGCCTGCCGGGCTGGTGGATGAGTCGTCGGTAAAATATACCGGATATGACGAATTTGATGAGTTTGCCGATATTCAGGATATGATACCGACGGATGATATGAGTCGGGTCGATCCTGTGGCAGCCCAGGCTGCAGCGGAGAATGCGGGAAAAGCCAATAAACAGGCAAAATCCGGATTATCTATGCCCCCACCGCCAGCGGTGGCTCCCAAAGTTATTTCTTCCTTGCCGCCCCGGCCGCCTGTTCCGCCTTTGCCTTCAGTTCCATCGAGGCCCGCATCGTCGCTGCCCGCTGCACCATCGCTGCCCGCTGCGCCATCGCTGCCTGCTGCGCCATCGCTGCCTGCTGCACCATCGCTGCCTGCTGCACCATCGCTGCCTGCCGCACCGTCTTTGCCTCACGCGCCATCGCTGCCCCCCGCACCGTCGCTGTCTCCCGCACCTCGTTTGGCGGCTGATTCGAAAAAAGATAAGCTCAAGAATCAGCTTCCCAATACGATTGCTGAGCATAGTCTTTCGGATAGCAGCAGCGAGGAATCCGAAACAAATATTCTTTCTGTTCCTAACGTCAGTGCAGAATTTGACATCCCGACGAAGGCTCTTTCTGTTCATCCGGAACTTGAGCAGCTTCCGCCCCGTACTCCCAGTGTGGTTGAGGAAGAAGAAGATATCAGTAATTTCAATACCCTGATGGTGACGCACGATGTGCTTCCGGAGCAGAGCGATCCCCCGAGCGAAGATCTTCCGCCCGTTTTCCATGAACAGAGAACTCATTTTCTGCAAAAAAACAAGATGTCACCTTTGCGCAGGGCGACATCTTTGGGAGAAGATGCCGGCTGGTGGGAACGTTTTATATTTAATCTCAAAATGACGGTTCCCGTGACGCGTTTTTTGAACAGCAACTTTTATTGCCGGTGCAGACATCTTCACCATCGTTTTACCATGCTCACCGACAAGCTGTATGATCAGTATTTTATTGAGCTCGTCGTCGGTGTTTGTCTGGTGATTATCATTCTGACATTCCTGCTGGTCGTTATATTATTCAGTTAAGCCAGGGCATGCCTTTGTTTTCTGAATGGGACAGGGATGCATCAGGACGTTTGTGAGGTGTTTTCATGCCGTGGCTCAGGATGCTTTTTAAGCAAAAAATCAAGGTTTACGTCTATGTAGATCAGAATCAGAATTTGATTGCAGATGCCAATGGCATGGCGCGCTATCGCTATCAGGCTCAGGAAGATGCCGCCGAATATCAGACGGGGCGCGGCAATCTGACGATGATACCCGGCGTTGAACCTGTTGAACTGAGACCGCCTTCTGCGCCACATGCTGCGCGCGCGCCCAAAAAACACCAGACGCCAGTGACCTCGGTTGAGCCTGCTGCTGCCGATGATACGATCCCTCCCAATACGATCGTCATTTATACGGATGGCGGGGCAAGTCCGAATCCCGGTCCGGCCGGTTTCGGCGTATTGATGATGTACGGCACTCATTCGCTTGAAATATGGGAATATCTGGGCAAATCGACCAATAATATCGCAGAACTGACGGCGATTTTGCGAGCGCTTGAAAATGTGAAGAATAAGGATTTGCCGATATTGCTGTATTCGGATTCAAAGTATGCGATCGGCGTTTTGACCGGAACGATGAAGGCAAACAAAAACCAGGAGCTGATTGCGCAGGTTAGGGAAGAAATGCGCAAATGCAGGAATTTGCAGCTTCTTAAAGTCAAGGCTCATGTCGGAATTCGCCATAATGAGCATGTTGACAGGCTCGTCGCATTGGCGCGCGATACGAAGCAGTCGGGGACGCGCCGGAATTCGTAATGCATAATGCATAATGCGTAATTCATAATGCATAATTCATAATTCGCAATGCATAATGCGTAATTCATAATGCATAATTCGCAATGCGCAATGCATAATGCGTAATTCATAATGCGTAATGAATTGTTGTTAGAGACGTGCGGGCCGCACGTCTGTACAGAATGCATAATGTTTAGTGAATAGTGAGATAGTTACGTGTGCAGCCCATCGAAAATAAAAGCGCGGGGCGTATTGGGGGCACCCCAATAGAACCGCGCCAGGTGGCCGTATTGCCGCAGGCAAAAGGCCACATCCCCCAAAAAAAGCAGTTAATTGTTAGAGACGTTCCGTGGAACGTCTGTACGGTTAGAGTTGGCAGCGACACGTCTGTGGGTTAGAGTTGGCAGCGACACGTCTGTGGGTTAGGGTTAGCAGAGACGATTTGTGACACGTCTGTGCACCCGTAGCCCCAAAATGTGCCAACATTTATATTTTGAGTTAAACCGTCTTTGTCATAGGTTGTCTCTGGAGAGGGAAATGAAGAGACTGGTTTGGATAGGATTAATGCTTCTGGCGACGGGGTGCGCAACGCAGAGCGGAGGCCTGAGCGAACGCGACAGGATAGTTCTGGATGGCAAGCTTGAGGACGTTGATGCAGAGCAGATGCGCCAGAAAACGAAGATTGCCAATCTTGAAAAGCGCGTGTCACAGCTCGAAGATATGGTTGCGATGCTGTCACGCCGCACGTCCATGGATTCCCGTGAAGTCGTTCGTATTGATCCGGATAATTCGAAGGTATCGTCTCAGTTTAATCATCATCCTACGGAAGTGGTGGAGATTGAGGATGATGTATATCAGGACATCGTTGTATCGGACGAAAAGAAGCGGGCATATTTTGGGTCTTCGACCTCACAGAGTTCCGGACGTGGTCCGGTAAGGGCCTATGATAATGTGACAGATGAGAAGTTGCCGGCAGCGGGTGAAGTACCGGCAGCAGCGACCGCAGTTTCATCGTCGCCGATGACATTTTATCAGGAAGGTATTGATCTTTATCGTCAGGGGGCTTTTGCGGATTCGCGCGCCAGATTTGAGAAGTTCCTGGCGACGCGACCCGATGAGTCGTACGTCGATAATGCGCTTTACTGGATTGGTGAGTGTTTTTACGGCGAGGGTTTGTATCATGAGGCAGCCGGTTATTTTCATAGAATAGTTCAGGAATATCCGAATGCGAACAAGGTTCCGGATGCCATACTGAAGGTATCTCTGACTTATCAGAAGCTCGGAAAGTTGGATTCGGCGCGTGAGATGCTGCGGTATCTGATGGATGCATTCCCGGGAACGGAAGCTGCTCGCATTGGAAAAGAAAAATACGAGTCAATGAATACGGTGAAACCTTGAGTTCATTTTATATTTTTGCCGCAATGCGGCGCGGAGACACGCAATGTATCGAAAATATTCTCTGACGGCTTGTCTGTTAATATCCTGTATGATGATGCCGCTTCATGCCTTTGCTGAAGGCGAAGGCGCTTCAGAGGGCGGCGGAGCGGGAGACGCGCCGATGGTGCAGACTCAGCATATTTCGAGTGTACAGGGACAATCGACGTCTTATTCGAGTCCTTTTCAGCAGCGCAATGATTCCGCCAGAAAAAATGGTCCGCGGACGCATCAGGTCGTCAATGGGGATACGCTTTGGGATTTGAGTGCGACGTATATGGCAGATCCGTTTAAATGGCCTGCATTGTGGTCGTTCAATCCTCAGGTGACGAATCCGCACTGGATATATCCCGGTGATACGATTTATCTGGAACCAAGTGCTGCATCGGCAGATTTGACGACGGTTCCGGCATCTCCCGTATCCTACAATGCATCAAAGACCGTCGGTCGCGGTGTCATCGTGGTACCCGGGTTCTATGTTTCGGAACTTCCCGAATCGCGCGGGCATATCCTCTATTCGGAACAGGAAAAACACCTGCTTACGATGGGGGATGAAGTCAACGTCGACTGGGTCGATATTGAGATGCGCAAAAAATATTCGATTGGCCAGCGTTTTACGGTGTTTGAGCAGTCGCCGAAGCCAATCTATGACGAAAATGGTGACAAACTGGCCTATAAACTCATTCGCACGGGCGAAATTGAGCTCATCGACGTTCAGCCGGAAATGCTTTCGACGGCACGTATTATCAATGCGACCCGGGAGATTGAACGCGGTAATCTCATCATTCCCAACAATGACCTTGTTTTTGCGACTCAGCGTACGGCAAATACCAAGAGCATGGAAGGCCGCATTATTGATACGATTGATGTGCTCGATCAACTGGCAACGAACCAGTTTGTCATCATTAATCGTGGTTCGCAGGATGGTGTCGTGCCTGGCAATCGATGGATCGTTTTCGAACAGCGCGAAGGTCTGGATTACCTGCCTCAGGGAGAAGGGGTCAAATCAGAATACAATGATGACGACGACGATGATGACAAAAAAGATCCTCGCGATGGTACGCTCAAACGCGAAACGACGAGAACCTGGGTCCTCGGTCATCCGCCGAATACGCCGCAGTATCCCAAGCGTGAATATCTGGATGAAGTCTATGAGGATCGTGAATATACGACGGATGATCTGCCGCTTCGCAAGATAGGCGAAATCCTCGTCGTCGATACGAAAGACAAGTTCTGTACCGGCATCATTACGTCGACGATCCGGGAAGTTGTCATTGATACCCGCGTCGTGATGATTAAAGGATTTTAATTTTGGCGTTCTCCCCCTAACATAGCCACACCTATTGGTATACAGAGTTGTTCGCGCTTTGCAGCGCGGATGCTTGTTTTTTTTGTACGCTTACGCGGCAGGGGGTGTTCGATTGTGAACACCCCCTACACAGTTCACAATGGGCCACTCATATCGCCTCCTTTGCCTGTCGGCAATCGGCTCATGATTGGCCGTTGTTCACTGGGCTCTGCGATTCGCACCGTTCACCGAACGGTACTCATCTCGGCCCCCCGCACGCTTCTTTTGGTTATCGTTGTTGCGGGTCGAATGTCCATCCCTGGACATGCCTCCCTCGCCTCTCGCCGCCGTCCATGGCGGCGTACTTATTGTGATGAGTGCTGAATATAGCCATCGCAATCATTGCAACAAAAATAATAATAGCCATACTCATGGAACAGAGCATTGGGGAATATGCTCGTTATTTTGCCCCTGCTGCCGGCCGGGGCAAAATACACTCGCCTGGCCGCCCTATGATGCATCATACGGGCGGCCTTTTTTTGTGGGGTTAATTCACGACCTCAATCTTGGTTACACATTTATCAACGGTAATTGTGTCTGTATTGTTTTCCGTATTGCACTCGATCGTGCTTGCCAGACCTTTTTCGTTGAGATTGGCAACCATGAGAAGCTTTTGTCCAGCGAGAGCATCGAGTTCTTCTTTGGTAATGGTGCAGCCAACTTCAGAGCATTCACCGACGCCGACGACCTTCTGCGTATAGGAGGTACAGATCGCCTTACCCTGATGATTTTTCTCATTATTTTCATCGTAATAGAAGAAGGTGGCCGGAAGGTTCTGCGATACGGGCTTGGTTCCGCGGTTACAGAGCTTGCCTTTGATGATGTATTCTCCATCTTCGGTTTGGCCGCATATATCGCCGGGCAGGAATCGTCCTGTAATATCTGGGGCTTTGCCTGCACCGTATGTGCCCTGCTTGTTCAGGCGATAATTATTGTAAACGGGATTTTTCTTATCATTCTTGAGATTCCAGTTTTTGAGCCATGTGGCATTGTCAGGCACTTTGCCGTTATCTTCGATATTGATGATATTGTAGGAGTGCTGATTCCAGATATTGCGGGAGCTGACCCATCGATCCAGACGATCCTTGAAGATCATCATGTCGGCATTACCAATCTGCCTCGTTTTTCGGGTTGCACGGCAGACCTGATAGTCACCTTCTTTCCAGCCATTGGGGCGCGTTCCTCTGGGTTTGACCATTTTTCTGCCTTTGCCGTCGGAATTGACCATCATGCCGACCTGGCTATGGATCGGGGGCGCACAGACGTATTGCTGGAGGATATTGCTGCAAGTTTTCTTGTTGGTCTTGGTGTCGAGAACGCAGTTGTTGCTCCTGCAATCTGCATCTTTCTTACACTCTTCACCTGCTTTTTTTCCTTCAGGTTTGAGCGTCGGAGTATTTTGAGTGTTGCAGTCTGCATCGGTTTGGCACAGGCAGAGTTTGAGGTTTGTGTCGCAGTTCTTGCTCAGCGGGCAATCTTCGTCGGCCAGGCATGGAATGCCTTCGTGGATTGGGTCGGCAAAGTCCGTCAATTTGGCATGCTCTGAATTGGTCGGACTATACTTCGTCTTTTCACCCGTAGTATCGTTTGGATCGTACGTATCGTGATAGCACGAGATATTGTTATCGGACCCCATGACGATTTCGGCGCTGCCGTCGCCATCGATATCGGCAATCGTCGGTGCTTCGATGGATGTACTGGATGAACGCTTTGCACTGAAGAGAACTTTTCCTGTTTTGCCATCATAGATACGTGTAAAACATTCGTCGGCATAAACGGCTTCGGCTCTGCCGTCGCCGTCGAAATCAAACAGCGAGGAACCGGTTTGACCTGAGGATGCATCCTGCGACCATCGTTCCCAGAGGACGTTTTTGTCGGCGCATTCGCCTTTTTCGCCTTTTTTATAGCCCGGGCATCGCGGATCATAGACGCCGAAAAATCCGGATGAAGCGATGCCGATTTCGGGGAATCCATCGCTGTCGAAGTCGCCGATGGTGATCGGGCCTCCCTGGGGTTTATCGCTCGTCGAACCAATGGGGTCTGTAAATGTGACATCCATGACAGTCTGAACGTCGTAGGTGCCATCTCCTTTGGCGCTGGGCGTCAGGGCATAGATGCTCATCGTACCGCCGCCGGCAGAGACGATTTCAGGTTTGCCGTCGAGTTTGCTGAAATTAAAGTCTTTGTCTTCTTTGCCTGGTGTGCCGAAATCTGCGTATGCCAAGTGCGTACGGCTCTTGGGAAGTCTGGCGATCACTTTCCAGTTTTTATTGGTCTTATCCCATTTTTGTACTTTGCTGCTGATGGCCATCGAGGCGAGCCCGTCTTTGGCTGTATCCAGATAACCGACGGCAAGCGTACGATATGTGTAGTCAGTGGGTTTTCCTTCTTTATCTAAGGTACCTGCAAAGATGGTTTTGCCCGTTTTTCCGTTGATGACGGCATCCCCCAGAATGATTTCGGGATTTTTGTCGTTGTCGATGTCGAAAATCATGGGAACATCGCCGGTGGTGACTTCACCGGTCCACCATTTGGCGTATTGCTTTTTCGAAGCATCCCACTTGAATGCGACCGGACGGTGTTTGCTGTCGATGACGATGAGTTCAAAAAGACCGTCGTTGTTCAGATCCGCTGCAGAGGGATAGTTCTGCCATGCACACGACATTTCGTAGGGAATAGTCTGGAGCGTGTCACAGGTTTCCGGGTTGATGAAGCGAATCGCCGATTTATGAGCCTTTTGATCGGTCTCCTCTGTTTTGGTATATCGTTTATCATATGAATAAACGGCAATGACGTTCTTTATATCCTTACCCTTGGATGTTTTGAACTCTCCGAATGGTCCGACCAGAGGAGGCATTTCGACTTTTGTGGATGTGCTGTAGTCATTATTGGCTGGCGGCTGCCAGCGGCACTGAATCTGGGCTTCGAAGATACCTTCCTTTGTAACGAACTCGCAGGTTTCGTCGTGTGTAACCGTGTCATTGTACGGAATGCAGTAACCCTTCATGCCGCAGGAATCATCCTTGCAGCAGAACGAATCCTTCTGTTTGCAGTCTTGTGTGGATTCGCATGTGCCGGTCACGGATTTGCAGACACCTCCGATACAAGCCTGTTCATCCTTGCAGATAATATGCTTTGCTTCGTCGCACTTGGTATCTTCGTCAACAATCGTAACGCAGATACCGTCGTGGCAGGTCAAGCCCTCGTCACAGAGCAGCCATGACTCATTGCATTCTTCTCCGGACTGAATTTTGTCATTATAAATGTGGCAGGCACCTTCCTTGCAGCTCAATCCCTCATCGCAAACATCAAAGGTTTCCTCGTTGCAGGGTTCATTTTCGTGTTTGACGTGTACGCAAACCGTTTGGCAGGACATATCGTCCGGGCATTGCACCTCATCGCTGCAAACCTCGCCGAGCTCCCCTATATTTCCGCAGAGTCCGGTTTTGAGGCAGTACGGTTTTCCATCCTGATCTGCGCAATCT
Source organism: Pseudomonadota bacterium (assembly GCA_017441205.1). Classification (GTDB taxonomy): domain Bacteria; phylum Myxococcota_A; class Bradymonadia; order UBA4248; family UBA4248; genus UBA4248. The sequence goes on along the minus strand of JAFRYG010000047.1, from coordinate 12,564 downwards.
TCGTCATTCGTGCAGGGATTGTCCTTGTCGATGATCTTTTTTGGAGGCTGGCATGTTCCTTCCTGGCAGATCAGCGGTGCCTGGCATTGAGCCTCTTTTCCCAGAGGTTTGCATTCGTCTCCTTCATTTAGCCAGGTAATATCGATGCAGCTCTCTTCCACACAGATTTTGTCATCCTTGCAGTCATCGTCAGATTCGCAGTAACCCTCGGGCGTTTTGCATTTTCCATCGAAACATTTCTGAGGTTTCTTGCATGGATTGTCATCGTCACATTCAGGTTTCTTTTCTTCCTTTTTGGGGGCGCAGGTTCCGTCTTCATTGCAGACGCCCGAATCGCAATCCGCCCCGGACTGGCATTCCGGGGTCGGCGCCGGAGCCGGAGTATTCGTCGACGTGCTGGATTCATCGTTGCAGCCGTACATTGCCAGGGCGCTGATAAACACGAAAAACAGGCTTTTTGGGTTTTGCATGTCTTCCTCCATTGCATGTTGCAGTTTTAAATAAAGCAAATTGAATCACAACTCAGCAAGCATAGCATTGTTATGGAGTTAATTCATGGTTTTTTTGGCAGCAGAGACGTATCGCGTTGTAGGGGCGGAAGTATTTTTTTTAGGTATGCTCGTTATTTTGCCCCTGCTATTGGCCGGGGCAAAATACACTCGCCTGGCCGCCCTATGATGCATCATACGGTCGGCCTTTTTTATGGCTAGTTTATGACCTCGATCTTGGTTTCACACTTATCAACGGTAATTGTGTCTGTATTGTTGCCAGTATTGCATTCGATCGTACTTGGCAGGCCACTGGCATCAAGATTGGTGACCATGAAAAGCTTTTCTCCTGCGAGCTTATCGAGATCTTCTTTGGCAATGGAACAGCCAACTTCAGAGCATTCTCCGACTTTGACGACTTTTTGCGTATAGGAGGTACAGATCGCCTTGCCCTGATGATTATCGGCATCTTCATCGTAATAGAAGAAGGTGGCCATGCGGCATTGTCGGGAATCTTGCCGGTGTGTTCGATTTTTTGTGTTGTCAGACGTTCTGATGGAGCGTTTGTACAAAATAAGATCAGATACGAGCCGCAGCGCCGGCAGGCGCGGGAGACGAAGTGAATGCTTCCCTTTCGAACTGAGTAAAATCGCCGCGTAATTCCTGGGGGAGTATTGCCGGTTGGTACAGACGTGTCGCGGCACGTCTGTACAGAATATAATCAGTCACGTCCCGACGTGGCGTTATTTTTGGTAGGGTGGTTGTGGATAATTGGGCAGCTGCGATGAATTGCCATAATTGGAAGCCGGCGGTCTTGTCATGGCTGGCTGCTGCGGAACCTGGGATGGTACAGCTCTTTGCGGAATCTGCGCGAAGCCGGGTCTTGGCGGAACCTGGGGAATGACCGGGTTTTGCGGAACCTGTGGCGGCCTTGGCGGGAACTGTGCTGCAGCCGGCATCTGGGCTGTCTGCGCGGGCGCAGGCCTTTGCGGCATCGGAGCTGGTGCAGGCCTTTGCTGCATCGGAGCAGGCGCAGGTCTTGGCGGGAACTGTGCTGCAGCCGGCATCTGGGCTGTCTGCGCGGCAGCTGGTCTTTGTGAATACTGCGGAGCTGGCTGCTGCGTCGGATACTGAGGCTGCGCAAAGGCCGGCTGCGCCGGGGCTGCAGCTGGCGGCTGCACAGCCGGACTGATCTGCGACGAAACGATGCTTGGTTTGCGTGCCCGGAGAAGTTTTTTCTGTGAGTCTGCCTGAGCTGCGGCTGCAGCCGCAGGTTGTTGTGCAGGCTGGGCGATGGGCTGCGTCTGCGTTGGGAATGGTTGTGCGATGGGCTGCGTCTGCGTTGGGGCAGGTTGTGCGATGGGCTGTGTCTGCGTTGGGGAGGGTTGCGCGATTTCGCCCGTCTGGGATGTTACGATCGTGGGGCGGCGCTTTCGAAGCATTGCTTTTTGAGCATCTTCGGGCTGGGACATCGTGATGGTCGGCGCGCGCCTGCGCTGCTGTGGCTCTGCAGTATCCTGCGCAGTTTGTGTCTGTCTGGGTGCTGGGGACGGAGCCAGTCCAAGACCAGCCAGAAAGGCTTCTGCTTCGTCGGCGACGGCTTTGGAGGCTTCGCGGTTTTCTTTGACGGGGGCCTCAGTTTTGGCGTTCTGTCCTGCAGCAGACCTGTTTGTTTCCTGATTGCGTTTGGCGCGATCGATGTGGCGTTTATAGGTGCCATCCTCAATTTCGCGAAGTGTGCGGTTCCAGTATGTGGAGTAGCTTGTAAATTTCTGAATCCCCTGGCGGATCTTGAATTTCAGGGCAGTATTCTTGACCTTAATCTGCTCCAGTTCGCGCATGATTCTGACGACATCCATGCGCATGACCGAGGGGGCGACTTTTTCTACACCAATAAAGTACTGTTCGTAGCGGACGCGGAGAATTTCGAGCTTTCGCAGGAACTCATCCACAATTGCTTCAATCTCTTCGTTGGTAATTCTGTTTTTGTCTGAGATTTTAGCCATAATCGCGTCCTTCTGGCAAAGATCGGGTTATCCGCCCGATTGTCCCATGCAAAACGGTGAACTGCATCACACGAACATGAAGTTCCTAAAAATAGAACTCCAGCGCAGCCGATAATAACTCATTTGAGTAATCTTCGAAATGGTGTTGATAGGCCAAATCGAGTCCAAAAATGCCGCCGTCGTGCCGGTAGCCGATTCCTGCACTCAGGACGTGGTGTTCATCTCCTTCATACCGGTAACCGAGCCGCAGTGGAACGAATTCCTTGAGCACGTATTCAACACCGATTCCGTATGAACCGGATTTGGGGATTTTGTCGGCACTCAGGTTGAAGGATACGTCGAACATTGCATTGAGTCCGAGTTCGATGCTGCCTACGGCAATACCAGCTGAAATCATGCGCGGCATGTAGTTTTTGTAGTCGCCGACGATGAGGTTTTGTGCGGAAAGCCCCAGAGAGAGCCAGTCCAGCGGACGAATGACCAGTCCGGCGTCCATGCTGAACTGCGAAAGCCTTTGTTTACCGTTGTATTTTATGTGCGAATATAGTCCCGAAATGCCCAGGCTGATGAGGTTGTTGGCCAGAGGGACGCCGGCACCGAATCTCAGGTGGATGGTGTGCTGAGTGTCATCCTTGTTCGGAGTTGCATATTGATAGAGAAATCCGAGGCCTGCACCGACGTACTGATTGCTCTTCATATCGACGACGTTGGTTTCGAAACCGTGACCGCTGACATCGTGCTGATAGAAATAGGATGCGTCAAATGAATACATCTGGGCAGCGGTAATACCTGCGGGATTGTGCCAGATGGCGGTTGTGCCGCTCGATGCTGCAGTCATGGCATTGGCGAGCCCATATCCTCGAGTCGAGGAGAGAATCTCGCGAGATGTAAGCAGGTCGCCTTCTTCTGTTTTGGCCAGGGCATGGGTGGAAAACGCCATGCATGTGAAGATAATAATACTTAATAAAATCAGTGTTCTGCGCATGTTCACTCCATGAAGCGCGGGGAACGGAACGGCGGGCTGATGCCGCAAAGATTTTACCCTGCTTTGGGGAATGCGCCAAATTTGAGGTGTTGTGTGTGGGGAAAGGCCAAAAAAAAGCCGGGCGTATCGCAGATAGCCCGGCTGAAGCAGCGTATGGCAAAAGCGTTTGGATGAACGCTTTTGCCATAGCAGCGATGCGCCCGGCGTATCGCCGCAAGGCGACAGCAGGGCGAAGAAATGAAAAAAGATTACAACAGAACGCAGGTGGTCATCGGAGGAACGGTGACGGAGGTTCCGTTGACCTGGCAGGCATCAGCAGACATGCTGAGCTGGTCGGATTTGCCCGAGACGGCGGCATCACTGTAAGATGCGCTCTGGGTTTCGTGCGTGTTGACGACGATGACGGCTGTTGTACCATCGAGTGTGCGCGTAAAGGCGAAGATGCTGTTTTCGGCCTTGACGTTCGAGACTGCGCCATGGCTGAGAACTGGGTTGCTTTTGCGCAGCTGGATGAGTTTTTTGATGTGTTTGAACAGGGGGTTACCCGTATCCCATGGTTTGTAATCCGGGTAGAGCGATTTTTGGAGGCTGTAGAAGATGGAGGCCGTTGGATCGCTCATATTTTCGCGGTTTCCGGGGTCATTGCCGCCGAAGAAGCCCTGTTCTGTTCCGTAATAAATGCATGGGATACCGCGCTGCATGATGAGGAATGCGAGTGCGTTTTTGAGGGAATCAACGCCTTTATCATCGCGGCGGTTGTAGAGGTACCTGTTGACGTCGTGGTTATCGAGGAAGTTGACGAGCAGGTCGCGCGGTGGGACGCCGTTTCCGGAGGCATCGATAACGCCGTTTGGACGCGGTGTGTTGCTGAATTTGTCGTGACGGCTTTCGCCGACGTTCCAGCCATAGAGCGAGTGTGTATCGTTGGACGCGCCGCCGCAGGAGGCGACAGTGTTGCCCGGAGCGCACTGGAAAGCCTGGTCAATGGCATATTTCTGTGAGAACAGGAAGACCGAGTCGACGGAATTTTCGTTTGTCGTATAAGCGGCGAGCAGATCGTCGTTGCCATCGAAGGCCTCGCCGAACATGAGGAAGTTCTTTTTGCCGCGTGCTGCAGCGTGTTTGCGGATGGCAGGGGCAAAGTATTCCCAGAAGGAATATTCGACGTGTTTGAGCGTGTCGATTCGGAAGCCGTCGCAGTCCGTTACATCGATCCAGTAGGAGAATACCTGGACCATGGCTTTGCGAACGTCATCGCGTTCGGTGGCGACGTCTTTGAGTCCGCCGGGGAAGTCACCGAGGAGGGTCTGATCGTTCTGGTAATACTGTCGTTCCTCGCCGTCGAGGAAGGCACCGGCGGAACCGTCATAATTGGTCAGGCGGTGGGTATAGGGTCCGGAAAGTTTTTTAAGTTCGCAGCATTCATTTGCGGTTGTGCATGGCGACCACGGGTCAGTGCAGACTTCGCAGCTGCCATTCTGCTCACCGTCACCGCCGCCGCAGATGCCCAGCGTACCGCGGCATCTTTCGAGGATGGGATTCTCGAGGACGAATTCGCGGCACCGTCCTGCACCGGCTTTGTAGCTTTCGGCGCTGTAGATGGGTGCGAAAGAATAACCTCTGGAGTTGTAATCGTATGCGAGCTGTGTATCGTAGTCGAAGGTACGGCCTTTCTGGTGATACCAGTTGGGGTTGCTGAAACCGAGTTTTTCAGCGGGTGTAGTGATTTCACCGTCGCCGTCGAGGTCGATATTGGTGGGTCCCGGGGCCGTTCTGTTGATGCCGGGGAGATCGAAAAATACGATGGGGGCCTGTCCGGAGATACCCATGGAGGTATAGGCGTCGATGCCGTGTGCCGAGAAATCGGGATCGTATTCTGTGACGCGGCTCAGCTCGCCGCCTTGCGGACGTTTGGAATCGCCTTTGTCGATATCGCCGCGGCCGGCGAGCCATTCCTGGGGACTTCCGTTCATATTGATATCGTAGAAGAAGACCTGTCCGACGTGATTGGTGACGATATCGAGGATGAGTTTCATGCCGCGTTTGTGGAGTTCATCCGAGAGGCGGCGCAGTGTGGCGAGATCGCCGAAGTGAGGATTATGTTTGAGGAAATCGACAGTCCAGTAGCCGTGATACGAAGCGAATCCGGCATCTTCTTCGACATTTTTGACGGGAGGTGAGATCCAGAGCGTCGTGACGCCCAGTTCCTGGAGGTAATCGAGTTTATCGATGATGCCCTGCCAGTCGCCGCCGTGATAGCGCCCCAGCGAACGTGTATCGACGTTGAAGTCATTGTTGATGTCGCCATTATTGAAGCGATCGACGATGAGCTGATAGATGACTTCGTCGCGCCAATCCTTAACATGTGTCTCCAGCTGGATGCCAGGCTGATTGGGTTTGGTGGGGAGTTCATCTGCGTCGACACATCCGAACATGCCGGTACCAAATGCGCACAACAGAGCAGCCAATGCGAACTGGGAGAAGCGTTTACTCATGCATTAATCCTTAGTGAGATGAATAATATATGAATGATTTAACGGTTAAGCTGCAGTTTCACGCGTATGAACGGGGGCGCGCATAATTGCAGGATGATGCGGACATATCTGAGTCGTTCATCCTGCATGAACTGCGGGAGAAATAAAAGAACAGCAGTCGGCGAGGGGCCGGCTGCCGAAGAATGCTAGAGCGATGGTTTGCCACCGCCGAACAAGCCGCCTTTCTTCCCGCCAGAGAGGGTGGGTTTTGGCTTGGGTGCCTCGGGAGCAGCAGGTGCAGCGCCGCCGCCGCCACCGCTTTTTTTCCTGCCGCCGCCGGATTTCTTTACCGGCTTTGGATCTTCGGCCTGTTTCACTTCATTGAAAGCAATTTCCTGGCTGTTGAGCTTGGTATTGACGAAAGTGATGGAACGCGTTTCGTATTGTTCCTCACCGTGGAGTGCATAGGGATCGATGACTTCTTTATTGAGGGTAAAGAAGAGGACCGCACCGACAGCGAGCAGGACGACTGCTGCAGCAGCAATAATCAGTGGGAGTTTTGATTTCTTGGGAGCAGCGACTTTGGCGATTTGCTCCATTTTGAGAGCTTCAAGCTCCGTTTCCTGAGATTTTTTGAGCTCAATTGCCTGTAGTTTGGCTTCTGTTTTACGACGTAATTTTTCGGCTTCAGCCTGCTTTCGAGCTTCCTCTTCGCGGGCGAGTCGAGCTTCTTCTTCGACGTCAATCAGACCGGCTTCGATATCTTTTTCTCTTTGCAGCTGAGCCTGCATTTCAGCCTGGTGCAGTTTGAGGTCTTCCTGAGCCTGCTGTTCAGCCAGAATGGCCTGTTCGGCTTCGAGCTTGGCCATTTCTTCTTCACGTTCCTTACGAAGCAGCTCTTCTTCTTCGGCACGTCGTCGATTTTCTTCGAGCTGTTTGCGCTCTTTTTCTGCTGCAGCTGCTGAATCATCAAGAATGCTTCCGAGCAGATTCTTTGCGCTTTCCGAGCCTGGTTTTCCCTTGGGCTGTCGTCGAATTCTTGCAACTTCACTGCTTGTCTTTAAACCCGATGCCATTGCGTATCTCCTGTTTTGAGTGCGTAAAAAATGCGCAGACGAAATCTAACATTTTTGAAAGCAGGTGTGAAGATGGATTGCGCACATCGGCAAATATGGAGTGTTATCTTATGCGCAGCGATAATTTTCCATTTTTGTCGAGGCTCGCTCCCAATTCATTGATTATCCACGATTCTCCTGCAAAATACTTCAATTTTCTGCCAACCATCAATTCAATCAGGGTTCTCAGATTGGATTTTGGCTTTGCGGATTCCATAAGCGCAGCGAGAGCATCAGGACCCATAATGGCGGCATTCCAGATGCTTTTGGCAAGATTGAGTATTTCCGGGGTATTGGCTTGTCCGAGCTTGTTGACCATGGGCTGTGCAAACATCATAAACGTCGTTTCCCGATCGATGCCGGACGTTGGATTTCTGGACGCTGTACCCGTGATGGTATCTTTGGGACGGCTTGCGGCGCTGGCATGATCCATGGAATAGTCTTCGCTGATATTGTGAGGAAGGCCGGGCATTTGAGCCATGGATTTGCTGGTGTGAGCTGATCTTCTCGGTGCCGGTGGAACGATGGGATCCTCGTTGGCATCGGCCTGGTAATTGTTTGGGGAATTGAATGTTCCCGTGTGCTGCATTCGCTGCTGCAGTGCAGCGGGGGGAACATGCGGCATTTCACTGGATGGCGTGTTTGGCATAGACCGCATGCGCTGCTGTTGTGTGGAAGGAACACAAGGCATTTCGCCGGATGGTATGCCTGGCATTGGACGCATGCGCTGCTGCGCTGCTGTTGGCGGGACGGACGGCATCTCACTGGATGATGGCATGTTTGGCATGGACCGCATGCGCTGCGGTGGGACGCAGGGCATTTCAGACGATGGCATCCCTGTCATTGGATGCATGCGCTTCGGTGGAACGGGCGGCATCTCACTGGATGGCATATTTGGCATGGACCGCATGCGATGCTGGGGCATGGGGACGCTCTGCATTTCACCGGAAGAAGTGGGCTGCGGCATGGGCAGCTGTGATGAATAGTTCTGCCTGCTGGGGGGAGGATTATACTGTGATGTCCTTGGGGGTTGAGGATTACCCCTTTGTCTGGAGGTATTTACAGGATATCCTGGCATTCCCGGAGGCTGATGGGTAAAACCGGGATTGGTTTGTCCATGCGGATCCTGTTGGTAATGTGATGAGTTCTGTGCAAAAGCGGCATCCGGATATTGTCTGATGGCGATGGAATTGTCTGCGGTATTGACACAGACCATATCTCCGGATTTTAAAGGAACCCTGCTCGGCATGGGTGTCTGGATATAGGGCTGATCATCCACAATGACACTCATATCGCTGGAACGCAGAAGTTCCAGCTTGGTTTGGGCGAGCTCGTTTCGCAGCAGCTCAATTTCGGCCTGTGCTTTGTATAACTGGTCGGTGGGGCGCAAAAGTTCATCGACTTCGTTAATAAAAGCCTGCGCGTCTTTGGGACGATCATTTGGATTCTTTGCCAGCAGGCGCTTAATGACGAAATCCCGCATGGGTTTGGGGATGTAATCGGGAAGCGGGGGAGGCGGCGCCTGTACGTGCATCAGAATTGTCCCGAGAGACGTCGGTTCTTCGAACGGGGGATGCTTGCAGAGCATTTCGTAGATGACGACTCCGAGGGAATAGAGATCGCTGCGGGCGTCGAGCTCCTTTCCGCGAGCCTGTTCCGGACTCATGTATTCGGGAGTACCCGGGGCTGTTCCGGCTTTGGTCAGTTTTTTTTCAATGCGTGACTGTTCACTGTCATCTTTGAGCTTTGCAATGCCGAAATCAAGGACTTTGACGACGTTCAGATCGGTGATGAAAATATTATCTGGTTTCAGATCACGATGGATGATGCCGTACTGATGGGCTTCTGCAAGACTTCCTGCGACCTGCTTTGCAATGGAAAATGCCTCTTCAGGGGAAATCGGGTGTTTTTCGTCCTTTATGCGCTCGCTGAGTTCTTTGCCCTTGAGCAATTCCATTGCCAGAAACAGACGATGGTCAGGGGTTTCACCCATATCATAAAGCTTAATGGTGTTGGGGTGATTGAGTCTGATGATGGCTTTGGCTTCGTAGAAGAAGCGCATGACGATGTCCGGATTCAATGAGAACGCCGGCAAGAGAATTTTGAGTGCAACCTCCCGGTGGATATTTCCGACGAGCTGCTGACTCGCAATATAGACCTGTGCCATGCCACCCTGTGCAAGAAACGAGGTGATCTCGTAGCGATCCGCGATGAGTGTGCCATTCGGATAGATGGATGAATCAGGTTCGAAAGAAGTATCCATTTCAGATGTCTCTTAAACTCGTTCGATAAGCTCTCTACGGGTTCTTTAACACTATTGATAAATCAGATCAAAAATGAGGTCTGCATACCCCAGCTTCTTAAGATATACGCTAATTCAATGCCATAATGGATATGATAATGGGGGTATGCCTGCTGACAATGATTACAAAAAATATGGCATATCGGCAATTGGCAATTGTCTTCGGCTTCTTTTTTTCTTTTGGTGTGTATTGATGCGAGCAAAAAAAAGCGCATTTTCAAAAGAAAATGCGCTTTGGATGAGGACCTGTCCCGACGCTTACTGGATGGGGAACGGGTAATTGTTGATGGGAACATCTGTACCGGTTGCGCGGAACTTGACGCCATTGACGACTTTGAGCACGCAGGATGCAGTCGGCGTATTGGCGAATTCCGGTGATGTTACCTTGGCATTACTGACGCGCCCGTCACCCTTGATGACGAAAGAAACTTTCATCGTACCTTTTGTCGCGGATGTGCGGCTGCATGTACGGATCTGAGCACCAGCGCCGCGCAGTGTGGTCTGGATTTCACCTTTCGAGAGACCTTCACTGCCGCCACCGGCAGCGGGTTTTGCAGGTTCTGTCTTCTTGGGTTCTGTTTTCTTGGGTTCAGGCTTCGGTTCCGGTTTGGGCTCAGGAGCCGGGGCTTCTTTTACTTCAGCTTTCTTGGAATCAGCTTTTTTCTTGTTCGACTTTTTGTCAGAGCCGCTCTTCTTATTATCTTCTTCAGCTTTCTTCTCTTCTGCCTGTTTTTCTTCTTCGGCTTTCTTCTCTTCCTCGGCCTTCTTTTCTTCTTCGGCTTTCTTTTCTTCTTCGGCTTTCTTTTCTTCTTCGGCTTTCTTTTCTTCTTCGGCCTTCTTTTCTTCCTCAGCTTTCTTTTCTTCCTCGGCTTTCTTTTCTTCTTCGGCCTGCTTGTCCTTGTTGACAACATCGGTGTTATCGGCGACTGCAGTGGGAGCTATGCCGGGGTTGTTTCTTGCATTGGCGAGAGCTTCATTTTCATTGATGACGGCAACCTGCTGCGGGACATTATTCTGATTGTCACCTCCGCTGGCAGCGACGATGGCAACGACGATAATGAGTGCGAGGATGAGGGCACCGGCGATACCGAGGATGATGTAGAGGGTCGTGTTGTCTTTTTTGGTTCCGAGGGGAAGGACTGTAGCCATGGGGACAGAGCTTCCGGCGAAGCTGTCGACAACTTCGTTGGTTCGGCGTCGGGGGGCAGGGGTAGAAGAGGCGAGAGCCTTGACGTCAATGAGCCCTGCACCACCGCCTGCGGTTGCCGGAGTTGAAGTACTGACGGGAGCGGATGCGCTGACGGCCTGGAGACTGCTCAGACTGAAGAGAACTGAGTTTTCGCTGCGTGCGCCGACGAGATCATTGGCTGCGTTGGCCGGCTGTGGCTGAGACATACCCATATCGAAGACAGGTTCGTCATCCCGTGCAGCTCTTCCGTCCATGCCGACGATGCCGGCCGGGGAATTGCTGTCAAATGGGCTGTAGCTTGAGTTCTGGGCCTGCGCCTGTGCCTGTGCGGCATTGAATCCGGCCAGATCGATGGCGGCCGTTTCGTCGTCGTTGCCTGCGAATTGGGGGGCAGGATAGCTTGGAAATGCGGAAGCCCCGGCGGCGATATTTGTTCTTTCGGAGCCATAGGGGACGCCCTGAACCGGGGAGAGCAGATAACCAAATTCAGGAACAGCACTCAATGGCATCCAGTCAGAGAGTCCATCGCACCAGACGTATGAATCCAGTGTAATCTGTCCATTCTGGAAACTGAACTCAAGATCCCGCGTCGAGAGAGGGCCTACTGATTCTTCGTTGATTGCATAATACCATCGTGGTTCAAGGGACATGGGATCCAGCATTGAAGCATCCACGAAATTCGTGGTCGAACAGTGAGGACATACGACATTGCACCCACCATCGGACAACTGCATATCGGACAGCCAATGGTTGGCTCCACAACCACTACATATGATTTTCATTCAACAACTCCCTTATTTTCAATGCATCCATCACGGTCGCATCGATGATTCCTGCGCATTATTTTCGAGCTCGCTCATAAAGCTGCGCTCCAGTTTTAATACGCCTTCAAATTTAGCTTCAGACCTGGCACGTTCGAACATCCCCTGGGGATCCCGGAACGAGCCATCGATGAGCATATCATCGAAATTGTATAGTTTTTCTTCGATCTCGCCAGACGAATCCTGTGCCCAGAGCAAGCCGGGATTAACCAAGATGAACAGAACCGTGCTGAAAAATAAACCGTACTTCAAAATGATACCTCATCGTGAGCCCCCACTCAGGAACCACATGTATAACAGTATGAGCGGCGTGGGTCAATTATTCAAAGTTGGACGAGAACGACTGTAATGTTGTCATGTCCGCCATTGGCATTTGCTGTTTCGACGAGCTCTTTTGATGCGGCATCCAGGTCGGCAGGATGCGACATAATGATGCGCAGTATTTCGTCGTCTTTGACTTCGTTGAAGAGCCCGTCGCTGCAGAGCAGGTAGATATCTCCGGATTTTTGCGGCTCAGTAAAAACGTCCGGAACGATTTTGGGCGAGGTGCCCATCGCCTGAGTGATGACATTTTTATAGGGGAAGTTCTCGATTTCTTCGGGTGTTTTGAGGATACCCTGATCGATGTATGCCTGTACCAGGGAGTGATCGTGCGAAACCTGCGTGATTTGGCCGTTCCGGATTCGGTAAGCTCTGGAATCGCCGACATTGATGACGTCCGCATACCCATCCCGCAGAATGACAGAAACCATGGTCGTTCCCATGCCTCTGTGTGCCGCGGTATTAATGGAGTCTGTGAGGATATTATTGTTGGCGGCAAAATAGGCTCCCAGCATCAGCGAAATCCGGGACGAAGGCCAGATGGTGTCAAACGCGCCCCAAATCGGATGCTCAGAATAATACCGGACGGTATCGACTGCTATCTGGCTGGCGACTTCACCGGCGGCATGACCTCCCATGCCATCGGCGACGACATAGACGTCGTGGGCCTTATCAATAAAAAAGTTATCCTCATTTTGCGGTCGGGTGACACCCTTGTCCGTCAGTCCGCTGCTCACCGGAGCAGCCATGGCAGACGTCGACGAAAGTAAAGCAATTGCGAGCGGCAGAATCAGGTGTTTCATTTGTGTGTCCTGGAAAAGTTGGAAGTTGTGAGTTGTGAGTTGGGAGTTGTGAGTTGGGAG
>JAFRYG010000046.1 GCA_017441205.1 Pseudomonadota bacterium | reverse complement strand
TGGATGGGAAAGTCACTTCGGCCAATGCGAGCGTATCGCTGGGCATGGGTGCGCGCTGCGTCCAGGATGACCAGGTGGGATATGCGTTTACGGAGTCTCTGACGCTGGAAGACATGCTTCGTGCGGCAGAGGTTGCCGCTGCGATTGCCCCGGGAACCAATGCGGGGAATGTGAGCGAACGCAAAAGTGCGGAATTCAAAAAGTGGTACGACACGGCCTACGACTGGGACTCGCTGGATGTTGCGCGCGCGGTATCGCTGATTCAGGGGATCAATGCGAAAGTGCGCCAGAAGGACGAGTCGATCATTCAGGTCGTGGTCGGCATTCGGTGGAATCAGCGCACGGTGATGATCAATACTTCTGACGGCATCAATGCAACGGATTCACAGCCCTATTATGTGCTTTCGCTGAACGTCGTCATGTGGCGCGGTGAAGAGCAGCAGTCGAACGGCGCTTCGCAGGCGGGGCTTGGGCGTTTTGAGGATTTGACGGAAGAAAAAGTCAATAATCTCATTGATGAAGCCATTGCCGATACGCAGATTCTGTTTGAATCCGTCAAGCCGAAGGGCGGGGAATGGCCGGTCGTGCTTGGTGCGGGTGCATCGGGCATTTTGCTGCACGAGGCTATCGGACATGGGCTGGAAGCCGACTTTAACCGCAAGGAATCGAGCATTTTTGCGACCAAAATGAACCAGCGCGTGGCCGCCGATGAAGTGACGATTGGCGACAGCGGATTCATTCAGGGATCGCGCGGTGCGCTCAATGTCGATGATGAAGGAACACCGGCGCAGGACACGATCCTCGTCGAAAACGGCATATTGAAAAGCTACATGTATGACAAGATCAGCGCGCGGCATTACGGCGTTGCCCCGACCGGTTCGGGACGCCGCGAATCCTACAAATTCGCGCCGATGCCGAGAATGCGCGTGACCTATATGGCCAACGGAACCCATGAATTCGACGAACTGATCAAGGATGTCAAATACGGGATTTATTGCCGGAAGTTCCTGAACGGACAGGTTTTGATTGGTCCGGGTGATTATACGTTCTACGTCAAGAATGGTTATTTGATCGAGGATGGCAAGCTGACGGCTCCGATTAAGGACGTCAATATTATTGGGAATGGTCCGGATTCGCTCTCGAAGATCACGATGGTTGCCAATGATCAGAAATTCGATAAAGGCGGCTGGACTTGCGGTAAAGATGGTCAGAGTGCACCGGTTTCGCTGGGCATGCCTTCTGTTCTCGTTTCTTCCATTACTGTCGGAGGTATCTAATGTCTGAGTATCAGGATATCGTTTTGCGTGCCATCGAAACAGCCCAGAAACAGGGAGCACAGCATGCCCGCGTTGGACTTCACCGCAGTCAGTCTGTGACCATGACATGGCGCAAGGCCAAAATCGAAAACATGACGAGTTCCGGCGAAGCCGCGCTCGTATTGGAGCTGTTCGTCGACGGTCGTTTTGGACAGTATTATACTTCTGATACGCGCGATGATTCCGTTCGCGCATTCATCGAACGCTGTGTCGCAATGACGAGGCTGCTCGAAGAGGATCCCGCCAGAACGCTGGCGGATCCGGCCAGGTATGCAGATCGCTTTACCGATGATCTGGATATTTACGACCCCAGCGCGGAAACCATGACGCCGAACGATTTGGCTGCTTCTTGCAAGGAACTCGAAGAACTGGCACTCGCTCATTCGGATGTACCGGTCTTTGACGCAACGACGTATGCCAACGTTTATATGGGGCAGTCCTGTAAGGTCACGACAAACGGATTTTCGGGAGAAGAACGCTCAACTGTATTCAGCCGGCAAATCGAAATGGTTTTGAAGGATGGTGACAAGAAACCGTCCTGGGATGCATACAGCTATCGGCGCCATTTGGCGGATTTGAGAAGTTCGAAGGATATCGTCGACGAATGCGCAAGATTTGGTGCCTTCATGATTGGCCAAAAGAAACTGGCTTCGGGCAATCGGACGCTGATTTTCGATCGCAGAGTGGCGACGCAGATGGTCAAGAAATACCTGAATCCTCTGACCGGCATGTCCCTCATCCTCAAGAATTCCTATTTTGAGGGAAAACAGGATCAAAAAGTTGCCTCCGATTTGTTCGATCTCCACGATGAACCGCTGATGAAAAGAGGACTGGGATCGACCAGTTACGATTCCGAGGGTGTGTCGCTCCATCCGATGACCATCTTCGACAAAGGGACGCTCAAACAGTTCTTCATCAATACGTATGCCGGCAACAAGCTCGGTATGGCGCCGACGACCGGAAGCTATTCAGCGCTCGTTCTGACGCCGGGAAAAAGGTCGCTGGATGAAATGATCGCCGATGTCAAGGATGGCATCTATGTGCTCGGCCTGCTCGGCGGCAATCAGGACAACGTCCGCGGTGACTTTTCACATGGCATCGTCGGGGTTGCCATCGAAAATGGCAAGCTGACGACGCCTGTTTCGGAGATGAATATCACGGGCAATCATACGGATTTGTGGCAGCGTCTGGTCGAGGTCGGCAACGATCCCAGCCTCGATTCCACCCATCGCATTCCGTCGCTTCGCATCGATGATGTCTCTGTCAGCGGCACGTAGTTCTGTTGGGTATGGAGCTCAAAATCATTGCGCGGATGCGCAGCCTGTTTCCTGACAAATACGGTATTCCCAGACAAAGCGGACTCGTCGAGGGACTTCATTCGACGATCGTCTTTGAACCGGAATACCGGAATCCGGATGCCCTTCGTGGAATTGAGGATTATTCACATCTGTGGCTGATTTGGGGATTTTCAGAGACAGGTCGGGATTCGTGGTCGCCGACCGTTCGTCCCCCCAGACTGGGTGGAAATACGCGGATGGGCGTGTTCGCGACGCGATCGACATTTCGCCCGAATGCTCTGGCGCTTTCATGCGTTCAGTTCGAAAGCCTCGAAGCAACGAGCGTGGGGACGGTTATTCACGTTTCGGGGGCTGATTTGATGGATGGATCTCCGATCTATGATATCAAGCCCTATCTGTCGTTTACCGATGCGCATCCGGAGGCCAAAAATGGATTTGCCGACGGCGTCAGGGATCATGCGCTTAATGTGGTGATTCCTGAGGATTTGCTGCAAATCGTTCCCGAGCATCTTTGGTCGGCTCTGAAGGGGGTTCTGGCTCAGGATCCGCGCCCTGCCTATCATGATGATCCGGATCGCATCTATGGGTTCCTGTTCGGTGGTTTCAATGTTCGGTTTTGGGTCAGAGGGAATGACCTGAAAGTTATCGAAATAGAAAATGCTGAAGGAATGGGTGAGATTTGATGTTTGTGTTTAAAATGTTCATTAAAATCAATTTGTTACAAATTAAAATGTAGAAAAGAAACCGCTTTTGCGGAGATTGGAATTTGGTGGTGTTTTCGTGGCCCGGCTATCGGCTTTGCCGATACGCCCGGGCCGTTCGCCTATCCCTTCGGGATACGGCTCACATCGTTTTGGGTAAAGCATGTATCAGCTCGTAAATGAGTCATCATTGGAAGTGGAGATTAAGAAATCGCGTTTTATCGCGCGATGTGTTCCTATATCCTCTCCGGAAGAGGCGCAAAGCGAGATTGCGCGGCTTCGCTGTGACGATGCAACGCATAATTGCTGGGCCTGGCGTATTGGGGATGTGTATCGATTCAACGATGACGGGGAACCGGGAGGAAGTGCGGGCAGACCGATATTGGCGGCGATCGATGGGCAGAATGTGGATGGCGTTCTTGCGCTCGTCGTGCGATATTTTGGGGGGATAAAACTCGGTGTGGGCGGTCTCGTGCGTGCGTATGGCAATACGGTGGCTCAATGTCTGCGTTCGGCCGAAAAGAAAGAACGCATCGAACGGATAAATCTGAAATTTGTGGTCGATTTTTCGGATACTTATGCGGTTTATGGATTGATTACTCAAAAAAAACTCGTCAAAACTGGGGAGGATTACACTGCGTCCGGCGTTCAGTTTGAACTGGGTGTCGAGGCCGATGCTGCGCAGGAAATCAGGATGCGTCTGAATGATCTGACGCGGGCCAGAATTCAGTGGCTGGATGAGGTTTAAGATGTTTCGCTGGATGAGGTTTAAGGTGTTTCGAATAGTTTGGGTGTTTGCCTGTTTTGCGATGATATTGGGATGTTCCGGCAGCAGAAACGATCAGATGGATGCCACGGGGTCCGAAAAAGCAGTCTTCGATCCGACGCCGGTCCGTCAGTCTGCAGCCTTGCCGTTTGGTATGAAACTCAGCGGCGAAAGGAGTGGGGATCAGGTCATGATGACGCTGATTCTGACGTACAGAACAAGACTTGAGGCTGCGCCGGTTTTGGAACTGATTCCCGGAGAGAATACGGAAGTGCTGGATATACCGTTGGTCGAAGACCAGGCCATTCCGGAAGATCCCTGTTCGGTGACAAAGCAGTTTCGTCTGAAGGGCGAGAATCCGACTTTAAAGGCGGTTTTGAGTCTGAAAGGAACCGGA
Source organism: Pseudomonadota bacterium (assembly GCA_017441205.1). Classification (GTDB taxonomy): domain Bacteria; phylum Myxococcota_A; class Bradymonadia; order UBA4248; family UBA4248; genus UBA4248. The sequence goes on along the minus strand of JAFRYG010000046.1, from coordinate 3,713 downwards.
GGGGCTGCTGGTGTTCAGGCAGTTTATCCGCCCAAAAAGAATCCGGTAACGCGGATCAATTCATTGCCTTCGGAAGTACCGCTTCCGGCTCCGATTGAGGTCGAGGGCGTTCAGGTCGAGTCAGGTATTCAGGTGCATCCATAATGTTTATCCGTTCTCTTCTGATACAGCAGTTTCGCAACATACACTCGGCGGAACTTGAGTTTTCGCCGGGATTCAATGTGTTTTACGGAGCCAATGCCCAGGGCAAGAGCAATTTGCTCGAGGCGATTTATACGCTTTCGTTTTTGAAGGGATTCCGTGCCGACAAGCTTTCGGAACTCATTGAATTTGATGCACGGAAATCTGTGTTGAGTGCTGTGGTTCAGAACGGCAATGCCGCGACTCGCCTGGGGATTGAACTGGATGCGCACACGCGCAGGGCTTTTGTGGATGGCATGCCATGCAGCAGGGCGCGCGATTTTCTGGGTATTCTGCGGTCGATTTTGTTTGTTCCAATGGATGTCGGTTTTCTTCAGGCAGCTCCGGCTACGCGCAGAACGATGCTGGATCGGATGATTTTCAATCTTAAACCGGCTTATCTGTTCGATCTGGATCAATATCAAAAGCTGTCCAAACAGAAGTCTGCCGTTCTGCATTCCGAAGTACCGGACGAAGCGCTGCTCGACGTCTATGATGCTCAGATTCAGCCTGCGGCGATTCGCATTATTGAAGCGCGCTATGACTATCTGCAGTGCATTGCAGGCTATATTAAGCGCGTGTTTTCAGCCATTTTTGACGATTCATTCGAATGTATGACCGTATATAAATGTGCGACATTTCGGGATGATATTGTTTTTGGCGGGGATACGGCGGTTTCGAAATCAGATCTGGTGAATGCCTATCTTTTGTCTCAAAAAGGAGCGAGGGCCAAAGAAATTGCACGGCAACAGATGGCTCTGGGGCCCCATCGCGATGACTGGTCCATCGTATTGAATGGCCGTCAGGCCAAGTATTTTGCCAGCCAGGGACAGCAGCGCTCGATGTGTCTGGCCATGAAGATGGCCGAAATTGAGTGTTTGCGCCAGGAAGCAGACATTGAACCCGTGTTTTTGCTCGATGATGTATCGAGTGAACTCGATCCTGTAAGGCACAGGCGGCTTTTTGAGTACCTGAATGCTCTGACGGCTCAGACTTTTTTGACGACGACAGCGCGCGAACATGTCCACATTGAGAGTGTCGGACGAATATTTCATGTAGAGAATGGGGGAATCGAATATGAATGCTGATGATTGTCACCGACGGTTTGATCTGTTGCTGGAACTGGGAAAGAAACTTGGTCTGAAATCCCTGACAGACGCCTGGAAAAGTCAGGAACTGGAACTGCGCAATCCTCGCGTTCAAATGGTCATTCTTGGGGAATTCAACCACGGAAAATCCTCGCTGATAAACGGCCTGATTGGGGAGAGTGTTCTGCCGTTTGGCGTGACCCCGACGACGCAGATCGATACCTGCATCCGGTTTGGGAATCCTGAACGCATTGTCATTGCTTATTCCGGAAACAATGAAGTCTGTCGATGGACCTGGGATGAGTGGCTCAAAACAGAAAATCGGAGCATGCCGGGAACGGAACAATCCCAGATTATCGATCGGCTTGAGATTTTGCTGGATTCGGAACCTTTTGAATCCTGCTGCATTATCATGGATACGCCGGGACTGAATGAGGCATTTCTTTCGCGCGAAAGCTATTTAAGACGATATATCAACAGGGCTGATTTGCTCATTTTTGTATTTGATGCCAATCAGGTCATGACGCATACGGAACAGACCGTTATTCGTGAGCTTGCTGACGGACTGGCTTCTTCGCAGCGCATTCTGGTGATCAATAAGTGCGATCGTCTGGATGAAGAGGAATGGCTCGATATTTGTCATTATGTGGAATCGACGCTTTCTCCCGTTTTGGGAGATGAGCGATTTTATATGGTATCGGCACGTAAAAAGGGGATTGGAGACTGGCAGGATCTGAATGCCCGCATCAGAGAGGGCATTGCAGAGCGAAAGCATGGTCACGAACTGGAATCCCTTTGTCGTCAAAACAATGAGATGGCCGCTATTCTTGAGGGGGCGCTGCTTTTGTATCAAACACTCAAATCGATGCCGAAGAGCGAGCGCAAGGCATTGCTGCATGCCGATGCATGCACGGCCCCTTCTGCACTCGATCTGGCCAGATTTCTTCACGATATTTCTCTGGAAATGACTCGCCTGATACGTCAGACCAGATGCGATATGGAGCGTTTTGAAAGTGACTTTTTAAAAGCCATGCCGCGTGAACTCGATAAAGCTCAGCTCGATGATATAGAGCATTATTTTGAGGATTTTATCGATGAGTCCTATGCGAGCTTTTCGGAATCCGTTCTGAACCGTCTTGTGGAGGCCCTGCGAGTCGTTTGGAATGAGGCATGTCAGAAGCTGTTGCAGAGTTTTGATATTCAGTCCAGTGAGGTCGGTTTTTTGTTTTCGAATGTTGAGATGCTTCGGGCGAATCCGGTTTCGACCGGTGCATTTGATTTATCCGGGATGGGGCTGTGGGATTTGCCGCTGCCCGGGGTGATTGCAAGTCGGGCGGAGCGGCCGCGCCGCGAAGCTTTGAGAAATATGGCCCGGACTGCGATTGTTCGGCGGGCAGAGCAGTATATTCAGGCATTTGAGTGCGATCTTTCCCATCATCATGATGTTTTGGCGACGTTTTTCAGAGAATGTGGCCTTCAGATTCGGGATTATATTTTGGAATTGTCCCGGAGTGTTTCGGATGATGTCGATTTTGATGAAGCTATGATTGGGGCGTTGAACGGATAGACAGAGAGAGTTTATATGAAAAAATACTGCGGTTATATATTGGTATTTGGGATGTTCTGTGTTGCTTCATTCGGCTGTGAATCGTCGAAATTCTGCGAAGAAAATCTGGACTGTATCAATATGTGCCGGGCCTACGACGGCAATGATGTGTTATATGCCTGCGAAGACGGGCAGTGTTCGTGCGTTTCGAAAGAAGCACTGGCTTGTACCGGCGATGAAGAAACTGATAAATGTGCAGGAGTTTGTGCAAGGTATCGGCCGGACAGCATGAGCGCGTGTGTGGATGGTATATGTGAGTGCCAGACAAAGGAATGCAATGATCCTGAGGATTGTCAGACCATTTGTAACGGAGCGGCTATGTTTACCTGCAATGCGCACCGGTGCATGTGCCTGGAAGCCGAAAAGCTGGCATGCTCTGGAGAGCAGGCTCTGGCGCACTGTACGGAGATTTGTGACACATATCAGCCCGGATCGCAGGGATCATGTGTGAATTCCCAGTGCAGCTGCAAGACGAACCGATGTGAATCCGATGCTGAATGTGAGGAACCGTGTTCTCTGTATCAGTCGGCAATGTCTGCATGCGTCGATGCAAAATGCCAGTGCATCGGAAAAGAGGCACTGGCCTGCAGCGGTGCGGATGCGACGGAACGGTGTACGAAGATTTGTGCGAAGTACAAGCCGGGAACGCTGGCCGTCTGTGAACAGGGCATGTGTACGTGTTCGAAGCTTTAGCGTGTTGTTTGGATTCCGAAGCATGGGGGGCGTTGCGGGGGGCCGGGACTCGCACCGTCCATCGAACGGGGCGAGTCGCAGAGCCCAGTGAGCAACGGCCAGGCACGAGCCGGAGCGCCGACAGGCGCGAGAGGCGAAGTGAATGG
>JAFRYG010000045.1 GCA_017441205.1 Pseudomonadota bacterium | reverse complement strand
AACGGGACACCGGCAACGTGGACACTTTTGAGCAGTTCTGACTCGCGTTCGAACAGCTCAATCACCTTGGCATCATCGAGTTTATTGAGTCTGAGACACTTGATGGCTGCCAGCTTGTTTGTGAACCGGCTGCGCGCAAGCCAGGTTTCGCCATTGGCGCCCTCGCCAATTTTTTTTACAAACTGATAGTCGTATGATAGTTTTTCGGGGATATTATCTGTTATCATATCATTCGTTTTGGCGTCTTCAATTCTTCTGAAGCAACTGGTTTGTTGTTATTCAAGGCCAGCTGCAGCATTGCTTTATTTTGACTTAACCTGGTTTTGTTCTGAAACATATACCAAATCATCGATGTACATCGGATAACTCATCGGCAGCGGGAATGGCATACTGTTGACAATCGAATTATCGAAGGGATTCACTTCATACAAAATGGGCAGTAAATCACCTTCCTTGAGGAATTTTTCCGAAATTGCCGGAACAAACACGGAGTGAACGATATCATCTAATGAACTGTCATCCGGCGGATTAAAAGAATATGTTATGCATATTGTGGGAAGCACATCGCTGTACAGGCTGTAGTACGCGCTCGTTCCATAATATGCTTTATCCGGCCTCGAAAGGCTGCTGTCGGCCAGATAGTAACCATTCAGACACTTTTCCCAAACGCCGTGATACTGAATGCTTTGTATTACAGCCAGCGTTTTTCGGCCATTTTTCAGAAGCGCAGATACCGTTTTTTTATTTTTCGGTTTATCCAGGACACAGGCTTTTCTGTAACGAATATAATGATAGACCACGATGACGAAAATACTGCCAAACAATGCAAATAATGCTGCTGAACCAGCATTGAATGGAATATCAACCTTGGATAACCCGCTAAAAAAACCAGTAAAAAAAGCAAATAAAACGTACAAGAAAACCCCGACAACGACTAATGAAATGATTTTCAATGAAATAAAAGTCAAAACGTTTTTCAAAACATAGAAAGGAAATCTGATAGTTGTTGCCGGATCAAAACGTAGCGGTATCAGATAAGAATTAGATATCATTGTATTGTAGAATTTAAAAAAAGTGAACGGTATTCTATATCGTCTGACAAAAGAACGCCACCTGTAACACCTGGGGAGTTTTCGAGGTGTTTCTTCCGGCAAAGCATTCCATAAGTCATAATTATCTTTCAGACCGAGTGCATATACTTTTTTGAGTTTTTTGACGTATTCAGAACCGGTTTGAGTATGGTTAAGTCCTAAATCCGATGCATTGAAAAGTCCCTTTGTGAACAGTTCGAACCGGCTTCGAATCGCCGCATAATCGCAAAGTCTGTCTTCGATCTTTGGCTGTGTCATCTGCCGAAGGCACGATACGATTGCATGCGGCAGATTTTCCAATGGTTTTTCAATTGCCAGCCGATATCCGACGATCTCCATTTCGCTGGGTTCCATACCGCTCAAAAGTCCCGCCAGTGTTGCACCGAGTGCATAAATGTCACTCGCCGGTTCCGGTTTTCCCATCAATTGTTCCGGCGGCATATAACCATAGGTTCCGGCAACCGTAGAACCGCCTTTTTGGAGCAGAGGATTGGCCACAGCACCAAAATCCATCAGGTAGACTTTGAATCCGGCGTCTGTTTTTTCGACCATAATATTGGATGGCTTGAGATCGCGATGAATAATAGCCGGGTTGTGCTGATGCAGCTGCTGCAGAAGATCGATCAGCTGTACTGCAATCTGAAAGACGACCGTGATATCAAAACGGTATCCATCTTTAATCATCTCTGCGAGTGATTTTCCCGAAATGTATTGCTGCACCAGATAAGCGCACGGCTGTTCGGCATCCAATTTTTCGATCACTTCATAAAACCTGGCAATACCATCGATATCCAGGCTTTTCAGCGTATTGACTTCACGCCAGAACAAATCGTATGCTTTCCAGTTTTGCAGCGAATCGATGCGGAGTACTTTGATGGCTACCTGTGTATGATCGGATAAACGGTCAGCCTGGTAGACATCTCCCTGCGAACCGGATCCGATTTTGCGCACGAACCGATATCGATCTGCCAGTTCCCCGGGCGTTTTATCCTGAGTAAAAGACTTCCCTTTGCCTGGAACAATTTCAGAACTGTACGAATCAATCTGAGTTTGTCCATCACCGGAATACCGTTCATTTTCGTGTTCCATGACTTCATCATGAACTATCGGATTCTGAGCTCGTTCCATCATCTATTATCCTACATCATCTGCCGGATTATTTTCACCATTATCGATGAATCCATGGCATCCTCAAAACGGCGGAGAGATTGTAACACGCCGGATGCCATATATTCAAGGCGCACGGATGAGAGGGCGTATTGAGCCGGGAGACGTGCGGCAGACACGTCTCCCGGGGAGATAGCCCGAAAGCGAGCCGTATGTGATGAAACACATAGGCGAGCAGCATGCGGCGTATCGGCGCAGCCGATAGCCCGTGCGATAATTATATAGCTTTGTATGACAAGAGTGTTGATGAGCTTTGAGCTTAGAGCTTTGAGAATGTATTCACTATTCCAAGCACTCGTATAACAGAACCAATAATTTACTGACGAAACCTGAAAGAGAGAAGGATTATTTCTTTTCGAGATAATCAAAGAACTCGTATCCCGGAATGGGATAAATCATATTATCGGATGGATTTTCAGGCAGATAAAGGACGCAAACATTATCATTCATCGACAGATAGTCGATACTTTGTTCGCGGAGCAGGGCAGTACCGGTTTTAATGGTATTATCGACAGTAAAAGTATAATCAACGCGCGCTTTGAATAGTAGAGAGGCCCATTTATGTTCGGAGTGATGACTATCGTGAACACCGCCGGTGAAGCGGGTCAGTGCATTTATGGTACCAATTGCAGGCACGCCATTTTGATATATATTTTTGCAATAGTTAAAAGATTTGAGTTTCGAACGATAGGAAGAAATGAGCCACCATGGCAGAAAACCGAGCCAGACGGGCAGTACGGCGATGATAATGAACCAATGTATAAACGAAGCAGTTTCGAGATATATCTGGAATGACCAGTATAATGCGTAGCCACAGACGAGCGTGGCGACAACAAATACCAACGAGCGCCAGGCCACAGAGAAGCGGACACCGGCGGCGTGCAAAGGTCTGGGCACTTCCGCAAGGCCTTCGATAATTTTTTCCGGAGGTTCGATTCCGGGTTTATAGAAGACTTCGCGCGTATGCATCAAAGGGCTCCCTGCATGGCGGAGAGCCATTCAAGACTTCGGGAGATATCGCCGATGTTCCGGTATGCCTGTGCCCGAAGCAGACTGAAGTATTGAGATGTATTGGTGATGCCGGCATCCTTATATATTTTTTCAGCAGCTTCGATTTGATCGAGCAGGACATCATTTTTTTCGAGCTGGAAATTGAGCATGAGGCGTCCCCAGTGCGCGGCCGGCATATCCGGTTTGAATTTGCAGGCTTCTTCGAAAGCAGTCCGGGCTGTATCATAATCGCCGCGATAATATGATTCCCAGGCTGTTGCCATGGTTTCGATGGCGTTGAGGCGTTCGTTGTCGGGCTGAACATCCACAAACTGGCGCAGGCGTGAGATTTTTGTGTGCACGTATTCCCATCCTGTCCGATCCAGATTGGGCATGGGCTGCCCCGGTGGCGGGGTAGTGTCCGTATCGATTTCGGAACTGAGGCCGCCAACGATTTTGCGCTGAATATTATAGAGATCGGGTTCAGCATATCCGGAACGCATGAGGATATCATAATGCGCCATCACGCTGTTTCCCTGGCGTGCCATGTAGGGTCCATTCTGATTGAGCACAGTCATGAGCTGATTCAGAATGGCCGTCTGAGCGCTGTCACGGACGTAGGGCTCTTTTTTTGCCTTGTGTTCCACGGCTTTGAATTCGGCCTTGAATTTTCGGTCAGAGTCGGCATCGGGTGCGACAGCCTGATAATATGAATAATATTGAGCGGATGCCGGATAGTTCTTGAGCATGGAATATGCGCGGGCACAATTGAGATATGCCTTGGGAAATGACTGGGGCTGCAATTGAATGGCGCGACCGTAGGATGCGACGGCTTCAGCGAATTTTTTCTGATTGTAGAGAGCATTTCCCTGATCGAAAAATTCCTGCGCAGTCTGAGCCTGTGCATCCATGGAAACGATACAGAGCAATGACGTGGCCAGAACCAATGATTTAAAGAGTTTATTCAAAACTGATATCATGATTATTCCCCCTCTGAATCGACGAATTCCGGTTCGACTTCGTGCTCAGTCTCTTCCGCATCCGGAGCGGAATCTTCGGCGTTTGCATCACTTTCTTCGCTGTCATCTTCGATATCGAGATCTTCGTCCTGGGCATCAATTTCTTCGGTAGATCGCATCCAGAAGGGGAGCTGGAATCCGAGGGCGATGGTGAGACCATGGCGCGGACTTGCATTTTTGACGGTATCGAACTGCAGATCATAGGCGAGCATGGCGAAGGATTCTTCGGTAAAGTAGTATTTGAGGCCCACAGAAAAATCGATGGAGAAAGCGAGCTGTTTGAGATCGAACTCATCATCGTTATTACTATCTTTGGCCGTCAGTCTCATATAGGAGAGTCCGACTCCGGCGGCAGCTTCGGCCTGCATGACCCAGAATGTGTAATGAGCTTTGAACTGAGCAGGATAAAAGCCGACGAAGAGGGTGCTTTCGGCCTTGGCAACCGTATCTGCGACAGCGAAAGAGAAGTCAGGATTTGCGCCGGCCAGATCGAGCCTGAAGAATGAAACGCCAAAATACTGATTTTCGTAGTTTAGGGCAGCCGAAATGCCATGGAAATAAACGTCATTGGCGATATCCGGGTGACGTCCCAGATATTTGGCTTTTGGCATACGAAGTTTTTGTCCGGCGAAATGATAACCGATAGTGGTGGAGAGCCGGTATTTGAGGATTCCCCTGTGTCTGACTTCGTAAGGAGAGCGGCTGAGCGGGCGCGGAGCGACCTGCATGGTTTGCGGAGTTCCCGGAGAAACCTTGTATTCCTGAGTAAACTCATGGTGCGTATCGGAACGCACTTCGATTTTATGTGTACCGGGCAGGATATTTTTTGTCTGATTTGAAGTTCCCCATTCCTCATCATCTATATAAATGATGGCATCATCAGCGGTGGTCAGGACTGTGAGCTGTGTTTCTTCGGGTCTGAGGTCGACTTCTTTGGAATATATTTTTCCTTTTTCAGCCTCGAATTCCCAAGTTTCGGAGACGTAGCCGCTTTTTTTGAATGTAATGGCCTGATTTCCGACGGGAATTTTCATATTCAGCGGTGTTGTGCCGATGAGTTTCTGATTGACGTAAATTTCGACATCGGGAACGGTGCTGGTGATTTCGATACCGGATTCCATTTCGAACAGGGAACCGGCGACCATCTGCATTACTTCGGTGAGGTTGTTTCCGGTTCTTGTGATTTGGACCGGAGTTGAGGACATTTCCTGCCAGAGGCTGAGTGATACTTTCCACTCACCGTTAGTATTTGAGAAGGTTGCTTTAGCGAAGGCGTCGACGTTATGTACATCGAGTACGAACGCGCCGCCGGACGCGCAAGGTCTTCCTTCGGTAAAGCAATCCGGGAAGTTGAGCCCTTCTTTTTTGATTTTCTGACTTATGATGGCATCTCCAGCGAAATGCCTTTCTTTGGCGCGGGCGAGAGTCTGAAGGACAGCGCCCTGGACTTCAGTTTTTTGAGCGTTAGTGAGGTTGGAATCGTAATCGATTTGCCAGAATACGCGGGTATTTTCGGACTGGGCGAGTACCTGTCCTGGGTTGAGCAGGGCAGCGAGTGCACAAAGAACTGCCAGAAAAAGGAGGAAACACTTCCCTGTAATACCCCGAACCGCCATCAGTTTTCTCCAACAAAAACGCCGCATCGACGAGTCGAGGCGGCGTAAATCCAATCCATTTCAGTTAATTCTGAGTTTTGCGGGCGCGACGACTTTTTTTCTTAGCCTCGGGGATATTGCCAGCCAGGATATCTTCGACGGGCAGATCCCAGTGCACCGTACCTTCAGCGATTTCGCGAAGTGCGGTAACACAGGGCTTATTATCGGATTCCAGCGTAGGTTCTGCACCATGCAGCAATCCGCGTGCGCGTTTGCTGGCCAGAAGGGCCATAGCGAAACGATTGGGAATTTTTTCAAGGCAATCTTCAACAGTTACACGTGCCATGTATGATATGCTCCAAGCTAGATACGGAAGAAAGATTTGAACGACCAGACCTGATTCAGCAGAATCATTGGTAAGATAAGACCAGGTTTACCTGTGTTCTCCGGAATTAAGCTTTTGCGGGACGTTTCAGGTAATATTTGGTGTCACCGGTGCGCAGATACTGAACGCTGCAGAGTTCATAGCCGTGCTGACCAAAAGTAATCAAAACCTGGGATTCATCTGCATTGTGAGCGCACACGGGTTCTTTTGTATCACCCTTGTAATAGTTGATAATGCCCATGTTGTCGATGTGTCTGCGCAGAATGAAATATTCCCAAGAGATTCTTTCTACCATGTGTGAGTTCTCCTTTTTTTTAAAAAAAGCTCTGAAGTACTCAGAAAAACGATAATCAGTTCGCGGCGTCCGGGCAAAATACCCGAATGCAGTCGCACCCTTTATCAGAGTTTGACGATTTGTGCAATGTACTTGTTAGTAGTTATTGGTAAGTGATTATCGGACGAATCATCGACGCCTGCGTATTGCCTTTTGGGCAATAGCGGGCGTCATGGCGGCGTATTCGCGCCAGCGGATAGCCGCCGGGTCCGCCGGCGACAGCGTGCCGGCGGACGATGCAAATCTTGTTTTTTTAAACAGGCTGTGGTATAGAGTTTTGACGTTGTCATTTTTTGTGGCATGTGCGCACGGATAGCGCGTTCCACCTTATTTTGCAGTGGAAACTCAGGGCATGGAGGCCATGAGATAGTATGTTGAGTGTTTGCCTGGCATTGGGGATTATTTTTATCGCAGTGGCGATAATTATGGCCGTCGTGTGGTTCTGGCCGGAATCCGCTCCCCGTCTGTCCAGGAAGGACAAAAGTGCCGGCAACGTCCGTCGCCGCAATGTTCAGAATCCAATCGATTTGATGCCCTATATGATGGATGACGATATCACCATCAATCTTGATGCATTTTGTGATCCCGATCTGGCTGTTCCGCGGGAAAAGCTGACGCGCGAACTGCCGTCGCTGGATGCGGTCCTGCTTGACTGCGACGAAGACGATCGGGAGGATACCCTTTTACCTTTTGAAGCGAAGAAATCCATGCCACAGCTTACGCTTGCCTCGTTACTTGAAGTTCAGCAATCAGAAGAACGCAGCGAAACCGGCAACATGCCCGTTCGTCCGAAGATCCTTGGTGATACGGCCTGTGATCTGGGGGTTCGTTATTTTGAATATCTGCTCAGGCATCATGTAGTGCCGCGAGGTGCGCGCCATCTGACGAGCGAATCCAACATCGTCGTTGCAGAGAATGCGCTCAAATCGCTGCATCAGAGTGCGACGCTTTCGCATGGTGCGATTGCGCAGCGCATCGGAGAAAAGGCAGTCTGTCTGTTCGAACCGCTCGAATCGGCCGTTCAGAACATCGACAAGGCGCTTGAACTGATTTCCGAAGTCCTTGCCGACAAAACCATCTTTATCGTTCTTGCCAATACGGACAATGCCGACCCCGATAAGCTTTCGCATCTGAGTCCGGTTTGTCAGCGGTATCACATTCCTCGAAACTGCATTTATATTGAGCAGCCGGATGGTTCCTTTATCAATTACATCGAGGACATGAACGATTTTGTGCCCAGCCGTTTGGATCCCATGCGCATTCCGCAGAATTTCTTTTCGGGGATGCTGGATTATGCGCACCAGGCATACGATGAAGGGGATCATGAGGCGGTTCTGCGCACGATAGCCCCTCTTCTGCCCGCATTGTCCGAACGCGCATTGTACTATAACAATTTCCCCAAGATTCTGCTCGCTCAGGCGCTGAATCTGATGGGCATGACCTATCGCGAAATTGATCGGGACAACGACGCTATTGCCTGTTTTGATCAGTCGCTGACGCTGCTTCGCAAGATAGAGGACTACGAAGCCATTAAATCCGTCATGGCCAATCTCGGCATTACGCTTGCGATTTCGCGTCCCGTCACGCAGCCGAAGATTGAACTTGCCATTCGCCATCTCAACGAGGTTACGCAGCTCAATCCCCGCGACGATGAGGCCTGGCTTTATCTGGCCAATTCCTATCTGGAGCTCTATCGCATTACGAATGCCCAAAGCCTGCTTCGGCGCGCATTGCGAGCCTATGATAAAGCCTACGATCTTGCGCCGACGGATGAAATTGCTTCCTGCATGGATGCTCTCCAGCGGCAGATCGGCGGCGGCAGACGTCCGAAAAACTCTTTGTCCTCAATGGCGGTCATCAAAGGAACGGACAACAGACATTATCCGACAGAAAGCGCCAAATAATTCATTCTATGGCGCTGAATGACAAATGTGTTGATAAGCCCGTAGCTTAAAGCTTGGTGCAATGGGATCGATATTCTCAAAGCTCAAAGCTATGATCGATGAAGTGGTCGTACACTGTTTTTTGGGGGGAGGGCAGGCTATCGGCCTGCGGCCGATACGCTCTGCCTCAGCTGCTATTGGCCTGCGGCCAATACACAGCTGATCATTTTAATATACCCTTAACAGAAGCATCGAATGCTTTGGCATTGACAGAAGACTGGATCTCGATACTGTCGAACGGCTTCAGGAAATTGCCGATTTGTTCCTTAATAATGGCATACCTCGCCCCAAGGATCGTCGTGACATCGGCGACATTGATGCTCGAAACCAGGAAATGTTTTTCATCGGCCAGCACCGAATCAGAGGCTTTGGCATCTTTGGATTTGATGATTCCGAGTGCGTCTTTCCATGCGCCATCCGTAGATACGACGAGCAATCCATCATAATAGGCGACATGGAGTAATTTTCCGGAAACATGTGTGGTTGCATGTAAAACGCCATCTTCGAGTTCGATCTGTACATTGCCTGACGATACGAAACCTTTGAGAATGTTGACTTTGGCAAAAAATGCATCCGATAGTGTGCTGTCCCGGAAGGGCAGAAATACGGCGGCCTTTTGAGCTGTCAGGATTTCAGTCAGAGAATAATCGCGGCCTTCCGGCACTGAAGCGCCGTACAGTGCAACCCAAGCAGCCCCCATATTGTATATGATCTGTTCGGTGACATTGAGCTTGAACACGCGCTGTGTCAGTTTGTCCTTGATGTCCTCATAATCCGACTTCAGGTTTGCGGGAACAAGCGGAAGCAAAAAGGATTCGAGCTTCTCGGAATTAAACAGGACGCGCGCTGTCGTCGTTGGCCTGGACTGTATGATGGCATTCTGCCAGTTCCCCTGGGCCCCATCAAGAAGTTTGGCTATAAATATCCCGCGTGTATCAGCCCATTCACCGGACAGCTGGATTTGAGGACCGGATTGTGAGAAATCGATTTCGAGTCCGGCATTCTTGGCAAATTCACTGAACGATCTGTATTTTTCGGGAAGTTTGTCACGGATAAATGCAGGATTGCCAGCGACCATGGCTATCGGAGAAGATTTGATGTTTTTGAGCAAATTTCCGGCTTCTTCTGCCGACATCATGGGTTCATCCGCCCATTTGCGGGCCGTATCCGACGATGATTCACTGCCGGCGACCATGCCTTCACCGAATACGATGAGGACCGGCTTGTCCGGAGCATAGCTCAGCGTTGCAAAATCGCGGTTCAGAATCTGAATTTTTACGAATGTTCTGCCATCTTCAGTGATTTCTTCATACCGCGGGCGGCCGAATTCCTCGTTCATGAAGTTGTCCCACCATACCCTGAATTGCTTTGCATCCAGAACATCGAGCAGAACAAAGGCATTTTTATCCTTCCAGCCGGCGACAAACCCCGATCCGGTATTCATCCCGGCCTTATAATAACTCGTCAGACTGGCTGGATTGAGCAGGTAATGCGTGCCCAAATCCGTCAGTAATTTTTCGACCTCATTGGTATCTACCAAATTCCATTTCTGGAACTGAATGATGCTGTCGGCCAAAGAACCGTAGCTTGCGAAGGCGAGCATATCCGGATTTGCCGGCACATGAGCCGAAAGTTTTTTGAGGATTTCGGTGGCATTTTTGGGATATTCGACGGGCATCTGAACCGTTTTTTCGGTCGGTTTTTGCGTCGAAGCTGAGCAGGAGACCTGACTGATGCCGCAAATCAGACAAAGTGCAATCGAAAGTTTTACCGGTAATTGTCTAAATAATGATGAAAACGCCATAGTGCCCTTATCGGTGATTATCTGAAAAAACGGACCAGGTTCCCAAAAGCCCCCTGATGAAAGCAGCCTCCGTTATAGCGCTACCGGCTGTTTGCCGCAATTTGTATTGGTTGTTAAGATTTGGAAGAAGAGACGTTCTGCGGAACGTCTGTACCAAATAAGATCAGATACGCACCGGAGGTGCGCATATCAGGAATCATCAGGGTTCGGATTTTAGCCAGGCCAGAGTGACGCCGTCTCCGCCTTCGTAATACTGCCCGGGACGAGTTGTCTGAACGAGGGGAGAGCGGCTCAGGAACTGTCTGACCACATTTTTTAATACGCCCGTACCGTGTCCATGAATGATGTAGCACATGACCTGTTCGCGCACGATCATGCTCTGGAGGAAGAATTCCGTACGTTCGATGGCATCTTCGCTCGTGAGTCCACGCAAATCCAGGGTATTGTCCGTGACCTGAGCCATGATGGGAAGCTGAGTTGTTTCGTCCACGAGGACGCAGTTTTCGTGTTTGATTTCGATAATTTTGGCATTTTTGATGCGTTTCTGACGTGCTGTCGGTTCGGGAACCTCTTCGACGATGGGTTTTCCGAGGTCGGAAAGTGCAGCATGGACCTGCAGGATGCCCAGCCTGAGTGTGACATGGTTTCCGGAACGCGAAAGGACGGTCGCATTTCTGTGATATTGTCGGATTTGAACGAGTTTCCCGATGACGATTTCACGTTCATCCAGAGGCTCGAATGCAGGAGCCGTCAGCTCGGAAACTGCAGAACTTTCCTTGCGGGCTTCGGATTCGAGGGCGCTCATTTCGCGGTCGATTTCTTCCTGCAGTTCCGTTTGGTGCCGGAATTCCGGCGTGAAAGTTTTTCGGCGCAGTTTGCTGACTTTTGCTTTTATCTTTCGGATATTTTCCTGAACAGTTTCGATGTCTGAACCGAGGGCTTTTGCAACCTGAGCGCGCATTTTTTCGCGCAGTTCCTCAACTTCTGTCTTGGCTTTATCCAAAGATTCCTGCGTCTGTGCGACCAGAAGCCTGGCTTCTTCGAGCCGCACTCGCTGTTGCTCGAGTTCTGCGATGGCATGTTCGAGATTGCTCGTTTCTTTGGCATTGTACTGTGCTTTGGCATCATCGAGGATGGAAACCGGCAAACCGTGCTGCAATGCGATTTCGAAAGCCGCACTCGTGCCGGGATGTCCGCACTGCAGGATATAAGTGGGGCGCATGCATTCGAGGTCAAAGCTTACGCTGCCTGAAGTGATCCAGTGTGTTTCGAGGGCAAAAGCCTTGACGTTTTCGAAGTGCGTCGTGAGGAAACAAACAGATCCGGCATCATATAGATATCGGATCAACGCAATGACAAGGGGGGAAGCATGTTCCGGATCCGTGCCGCTGAACGGTTCATCGAGCAGAAGCAGGGATCCTGGTCCGGATTCCGGCAGTGCCCTGGCCAGACTCTGGACATGAGCCGAAAAAGTCGAAATATTCTGTGCGATGGACTGATCATCGCCGATATCCGCGAACACATGTCTGAATATCGGAAAACAGGAAGATGCTCCGGCACTGATTGGAATACCGGATCGAATCATCAGGGCAAAGAGTCCGACGAGTTTGAGGTTTACGGTTTTTCCGCCGGCATTTGCACCACTTATGACGAATGTTTTTGCGGGGTCATGCAAAAGGATATCGTTGGCGACGACGATATAATCCGGATGTTCAAAATGGCGCAGAGCGAGCAGGGGATGACGCGCCTGATAGAGCTCAATTTCGCCATCACTCAGATCGGGAATATGCGCGTTGATATCGCCCGAAAATCTTGCGACAGCATCTGCGCAATCCAGATAAAGACAGCGTCTGGCATTGCACATAAAAGCTTCCCTGTGGGAGCCGACCATACCCGACAGCATGAGCAGGATGCGCTGTTCTTCGGTTTCTATGCCGAAATCCGAGATGCGCAATGCGTTATTGAGTTCGACGAGTTCTGCGGGTTCGACGAAAACCGTCTGTCCCGAAGCGCTGGTGGCGTGAACGATGCCATCGACTTTGCTCCTGCAGGAAGCTTTGACGGGGAGAACGTAGCGACCTTCGCGCTGCGTGTAATAATTATCCTGAACGAGGTCCTGAGTTTCGGCCTGTGCGAGCCGAGATTCGATACGCGTTCGAAGGCTTTCGGCGAGTCTTCTGGAACGTTCGCGAAGTCTGGCAAGTTCGGGGGAAGCATTATCGACGAGCCTGCCATCGGCATCGAACGAAGCTTTCAGGCGTTTTTCGAGATCTTTCTGGCATTCGATATCCTGAACATAATCCCAGAGCAGCGGAGCCTCTTCGCGCCGAACGGCAAAATAGTGATAAACCGCATGAAACGTGCCGAGATTTGCAGCGACTTTCAGGAGTTCTTCTCCATTAAGCACAGCACCGCGTTCTGCTCTGAGCAGAATATCGCTCAGGTCCGATATTTGAATGGCGACGACAGGGTCGCAGGCATCATAGAGCGCAATCAACTGGCCGATTTCGGCCAGTCTTCTGGCAATGATGCTTTCGTCCGCGAGCTGCGGCGAATGCATGATCAATTCGCGCGATTGTTCGCTGTGAGCCCGGGATGCGATGGCCCGAAGGACCTGCGGCCAATCGAGGTTGTCATAATTCCGGGAGGAATCGTCATTATCGACAAAGTTCCGAAGCATGGCTTCGGGGTTGATTTGTTCAACGGATATTTTTTCAAATCGCATGTTGTTCCTGATTTTAGCCCCATCCCCCCACCAAAGTCCCCCTTCCCCGTTGGGGAAGGGGGACTTTGGTGGGGGGATCGCATTTTCCCGGGGTTACGCGCTTCGCGCTCACCCCGGGCTATCATCTGTCGCCCCTTCAGGGCGATTATTATGTGAAATTGCTCGTT
>JAFRYG010000044.1 GCA_017441205.1 Pseudomonadota bacterium | reverse complement strand
CCGCGGCTGCAATGCATCGACGAACGAATGCAATCCGCCTTTATCCGTTGACTGCACGGGCACTGAAAAGAAATGCGAGAACGACACGGCTTATGTCTGCGCAGGAAATAGCTGGGGCGCGGGTACGAGCTGCGGAGGCCTCGGCTGCAATGCATCGACGAACGAATGCAATCCGCCTTTATCCGTTGACTGCACGGGCACTGAAAAGAAATGCGAGAACGACACGGCCTATGTCTGCGCAGGAAATCACTGGGACAGTGGTACAAGCTGCGGAGGTCGCGGCTGTAATGCGGTGACGAACGAATGCAATCCTCCTTCACCAGGTGACTGCACGGACACGGAAAGAAAATGCGAGAATAATAAGGCTTACGTCTGCTCGGGCGGAAGCTGGGGAACCGGAACGGACTGCGGGACGCTCGGCTGCTACTGGGAGTATTGCAAAGAATGTGAAGATAATGACAAGAAATGCGAAAATGATCATGCTTACGTCTGCACATTAGGACTATGGGTCGCCACAGACAGCTGTTATGGGAACGGGTGCAATGGCGATGTGTGCGTGACGGGAAGCCAGTGTCTGGACGGAGTCATCAAATGCGAAGCGGACCGTGCATACGTTTGCCGCAACGGCTACTGGGGAAAAGGCGAGAGCTGCAATGGCTTTGGGTGTAACGGCAACGTTTGTGCGACGAATGCGAATTGCGACGACAACGACAGAAAGTGCGAATATGACAACGCATACATTTGTGAGAATGGCGTATGGCGTATAGACAAGAGTTGCAATGGACTCGGATGCAGTGGCACCATTTGCGTGAGTGGGACGACGAATTGCACTGGTTCGGAGCAAAAATGCGAAGGAAACACCGCGTACGTTTGTAATAAAGGTTTTTGGGGGCAAGGAAAGGCTTGCAGCGAAGCGGGGTGCAATGCGACGACAAAAGCGTGCAATCGTCGATATCACTGTGATGATGAAGGAAATTTAGTTGACGATATCGCGGGTACAAGCGCGCCATGTCATGGCGTTGATTTATGTATCGAAGGTGCAGATGATGCATTCTGTTATCGGAACTTTTATGCATCACTGAATCCTGCCGCTCTTGAATGCAGTGCGCTCAATGCCGAGATGCATGAATGTGGCGCTCCTTATTTTGATGAAAGCGATGATACTGCAAATCCTCCCAATCGGTTTGAATATTATGACAAACAATCTGTGTGTCGTCATCCGTTCAATGATATGACTGGCTTTGACAGCATGCAGGGTTACCGCATTGATCTCAAAGCAGAAGCATGTCCATTTGGCGTCTGTACGTCAGCGAACGGCTGTGAAGCCAATAAGACGGATACATCTTGTATATGTGATAAAAATAGCGAGGGGGAAGCGCGGACTTTCTGCAGAGAATATTTCAGCAGAAATGAGGATGAGTATCTGGAAACCTCAAGATATATGGTTTCAGTGCCGTGTTTATGTGACGGTGATAATTGTGATTGGAACTGGGATGCAAGTATCGTTAGAATAGATAATTATGCCTATTGTCCGGATGATGTGAAAGGACAGTTTACTTGTCCGGTTTTGGGAAGCACTTGTGTCAACGATGATACGCTTTGTAAAGACGGCGAATATTATGTCTGCGAGGATCAGCGCTGGAGTCATAAGCGAGCCTGTGCTGCAGGATGTGCGTCAAATCAAAAAGCATGCAGGGAAACATCGTGCGAGAATGGTGACACACTTTGCAAAGACGGCAGATACTATGTATGCGAGAACGGCAGCTGGGGCAATGGCACAAAATGTGAACACTATTTGTGTGAAAATGACAAAGTATGCAAAGCGGACGATAGCTGCTCGAAAAAAACGATTTATATGAAAGATCGGGACGGCTGGTGTGTAGATGGCCAGGCAATATCGTGCTCAAATGATGGCAAACTTGTGGCGACGAATTGTGCGGACACCAACAGTTTCTGCTATATTGATGGGGTAATGGGTACAGCCGGATGCCTAAAGAATGTACAGGATGTCGTCAATATTGAAAGCTGTTCGGCGGAAGATTTCCTGAAAGAAACATCGAGCTGTGTATTTATTCCGGGCGAAGAGGGCGGAACGTATTATGGCGATGGCGGAGATAATTATTATATTACCCGAAGCTGCCGTCGCCCGGTTTCGACCTTGGATAGTGCGAGCTATACGGCTGGTAATAACTATGATCAGATTTTGACAGCCATGAAATGTCATCATGGCTGCGATGCGTCGAAAGGGGGGTGCAATGAACGCTTCTTTAATGAGGATGGTCTATGCACACCGGCGCTTCATGAATGCAAAATCGACCATTGCAGCCGCGGTGCACTGGACGGTGATCACTGGTCAGATAAAACCAAATACAGCTGTATGTGTATGAATCATGAGTGTAAATTGACGACCACACAGACATCAGAGATTGACCACTGCGTAGAAGGCACTGAAGTTATTGAGTGCACAGATTATTCTCCCATTTATGGGATCGATTAAAGAATCCCTGAACAATTGACAACACCCAGCCCCCCTTTCCATAAAAGGAAAGGGGGAGCTGGTTTGCGCAGTACCCAGGTGCGGGCAGCGCGTCGTTCTGCAAATAGTCGCAGATAGCACGGCAACCCATTTATTTATATTTTAACATAAAGCGTTTTATGCTTTCGGCAACTGCATGCGGCGATTCCATCAGAATCGTATGCGTCGTCCCTGGAAATTGATTGTCTAGTTCGAAACCGCCTTTGACATGTTCTTTGATATAATTCGCCGTAACCATGGAATAGAGTGGACATTCCGGCATAATATATAAAAACGGTACCGTAATTTTATCCATGACCGGACGCTGATCGGTTCTGAACAGCGAATACCAGAATGCGGCCATGGTCAGCGGATTACAGCCTATGCCAAACGTCGCTTGCATAAAACCAACGAATGCATCCGGTGTTTTGGCAAGTGCAGGATTCATAAGTTCTTTGCTGATATGCCAGTTTGCATTGTCGATATCATCAAATATTCTATCTAAATCCTGCATGAAATCTTCATCCGTCCACTTACCCTGGCCAATACCGCCTTCCCAGACCGTATTTCGCATATATGGCGTCATATCGACGGATACAATGCGCTTTAATTTACTGCAGCCGAACTGATTCACATAACTAAATATCGTCGCAGCCCCCATGGAATGCCCGATAGCGGTAATCTCACTCACACCAAGATATTCATGAGTGTATGCAAATCCTGTCCGAGTGTGCGAACGTTGAGGTGTTTTTGCGCCATATCTGAAGCTTCGTGGCCGCGATGATCATAACAAATACATCGATATTGTCCCTTAAATTCATTGATAAAAGGCATGATCTTTAGATGCGACGACTGAAGCCCATGTACAAATAGCAAAACTTCGCCCTTTCCCTGATCTTCGTAATATATTTTGGTTCCGTCTTGCATGGCTAAGTATGGCATAAGTTTTCTCCTTTTTTCCCGAAAATCATTATAATTCCGTCACAAAATCTTCGACAGGATTCTTTTGGAAATGCCATGCAGAGGGTTTTGCTCTTTCGTTTGGATAGCCAAGACCAAGCAACATGACAGGCTTCATATTGTCCGGCAAACCAAAGGTTTCTGCTGCAGTTTTGGAATCAAAGTCCCTGACCCAAACCGTATGTACACCCAATGCTTCGGCGGCGAACATCATTGAGGTTGCGGCAATGCTGCCATCCTGTTCGCCTGAATTATAGTTTGGATAATTGCGATCCATGTCGAATTTCCAGACTTTTTGTATATCATAACAGACGAGAATCATCGCCGGCGCATTGTAATGATATTTCGTCACGGTCTTAAGTTTTGCCAAACCGTCCTGACTTCGAATGATATAAAAATGTTGTGGCTGGCAGTTGCGTGCCGTTGGCGCAATGCGGCCTGCTTCGATAATTTTATCGAGTTTTTCCTGCTCGATGGGCGTAGGCGCATAAAAACGTTCGGAATATCTGCTTTTTACAAGTTCAAAGAAATCATTTGTATTATTTTGAACAAACGGAGCTGCCAGTTCCTTAACGATATCTTCGCATGAATCAATACTTTTAATCAAACTCGCGGTATTGCTGATCGTATTGACACCGGCATCCATATCACCTTTGAGCATGCCATAATAAAAACTGCCGCACGGCGGATTGAGATCGCCGCGTTTATTGGCTTCGAGGCCTTCTTTGCCGTGTTTATGCGGCGTGGTGCGCCATTTGCAATGTCCGCCCGACTGTGTGAAAACGATATAATCATCCGGATGTGTCTTGAGAATATCTTGTTTTGTTGCATCTGCAGCGCGGCATTCTTTGGACATCGTAAACCTTGTACCGACAAATACGCCTTCTGCACCGACGATTTGGGCGGCTTTGGCGAGTTTTGCATTGACGATACCACCAGCAGCGAGTACAGGAATTTTGACGGCATCGGCCAATAGAGCGGTGATTGCGGTTGTTCCCGTCGAAAGGTGCGGCATGCAGCCGCCTTCATCACAACCTGTAGCGACAATAATATCTGCACCTGCTTCTTCGGCCAGCTGTGCGCCGCGAACCGTTGGATTATCCTCGCGCATGATCACGATAAAGCCATCCTTCTTCCACTGACGAATCTCATCCGGGGAAACACCGCCTGCAACAACGAGGATTTTCACGCCTTCTTCTTTGGCGAGTTCGATCATGGCCTTGCTGAAACCATAGGGATCGCCGGCTGCCGGGAATACATTGAGGCCGAATGGTTTGTCGGTCAGCGTCTTTGTTCTTCGAATCGTCTTGCGCATTTCTTCGACGTTTTCGGGAATTCCCTTGATCATTTCAGTAAAATCTGCGCTCGTGCCCAACACACCAAGGCCGCCGGCGTTGGATACCGCCGCTACGAGATCTGATGACGTTATCCAGGCCATCGGCCCCTGAATGACGGGATATTGAATATTTAAAATGTCACACACGCGGTTCTTCATAGAAAACTCCTTTTGTTACGATTGTTTCTGAAAATCAGAAAGCAGTTGATTGAGATGATTCTTGTTAAAATAATTCATGCGTTCAATAGCCGATACAGAGCCATTTGAAATGCACCAGGTCACGACAATGCCGTAGAATTCGGCAATAATACAATGTTGAATAGAACTGATTGGCGTATTTATGGCTAATTCGCCTGTTTTTACGGCGGATTGCAGAATTTCCTCGACAACTTTCATATCAAGATGCATCTTGTTCAATACGCATACATTGCCAGGGTTCATGCCAAGCTGCATCCAATTTTGCGCTGAAACGAGGCCGTATTCGACAATTTGGGACATGGCTTCATATAAATAATGCGACAGCTTTTCTGTAACACAGCCTTCCATTGACAAACTCGCTTCTCTCAATGGATAAATATTCTGGTGTGTTACAGCGTCGATGATATCTTCCTTGTGTTCAAAATAGGTATAAAAACTGCCTTTGGCGACGCCAGCTTTTTCGGTGATATCGCTGACATTAAAGTTATTGAAACCGCGTTCCAGAATCAGTGTTCTCGCGGCATCTATAAGTTTTTGCTGCGTTTCGAGTGCTGCTTCCTGTCTTTTGCCCATTTGTTACCTCCATTCATTCCCCCCCCCCGAAATGCTGACTTATCAGTCATTGACTTTTGGGTCAATGTTTTTTTGTTCGCGGGCTATCTCGCCAGGAGACGTGTCACGACACGTCTCTACTGGCTCGCTATGCACTTTGCATTTGGTCAAACCCCAATGATGGAATTCGCTTTTGGTACACGTCTTGCGGTAATTGGGGTTGTCAGTTTATTCTGACAACGAAGCGAAGAATTAAAAAACATCAATATAAGGGGTTAGGGTTATGAAAAAGGAATTGGCTGCAAGCTTGGTTTTGGCATTATTAACGTCGTTTTCCGGCTGTTCTGATTGCAGGGATAACATGTGTGAATGTGATGCCTACGGCAGCAGTAACAATCACCGTCATGATTGGG
>JAFRYG010000006.1 GCA_017441205.1 Pseudomonadota bacterium | reverse complement strand
CGCGACACGTCTCTCACAAGAATTACGCATTACCCATTAAGCATTAACCCAATTATTATCAGTACAGACGTGGCGCGACACGTCTCTCACAAGAATTACGCATTAAGCATTAAGCATTACAAAGGAAAACCAATGCCCACGAACAACGAATCCTGGATCCGCCTCTCCATCACCTATCCCCTTCCCGATGACGATCATTTCGAGCGCTATTTCTTTGAACAGGATCTCTACGCCGTCCTCTACGCCTACGGCGCAGCAACCATCAACGAACAGGATGAATCGACGCTCGACGGCAAAGACCTCGCCGGATGCAAACGACTCATGTGTTATTTCGATAATACGCAGGCCGTACAGGCTGCCGAAGTCCGTTCGACCGTCGAACAGCATGCACGAAATGCCCATATCGACATCACCACATCCATCGAATCATTCGACGATCAAAGCTGGAAAGACGGCTGGAAAGCATTCTTCAAACCCGCACAGGTCTCGGATCATATCGCCGTCCGAACCCCATGGTCAGAGTTTACCCCCGAAGCCGGTGTCAAAGTCATCGTCATCGAACCCGGAATGGCGTTCGGAACCGGACTGCACGAAACCACGCAGCTCTGCATCCAGGCTATCGACCGCATCTCTTCGCAAAAACATATCGAATCCATGCTCGACGTCGGATGCGGTTCCGGCGTCCTCTCCATTGCAGGTTCCCTGTGCGGCATTCCGCATGTACGGGGCATCGACAACGATCCCATCTGCATCGACGTCAGCCGCGAAAACGGCGAGTCCAATCACGTCGGCTGCATCTTCGACGATACGGATATCTGGGATATCGAAGAAAAATTCGATCTCGTCGTCGCCAATATCATTTCCTCCGTTCTCAAGGCACTCAAGGAAGATATGAAAAATTGCTGCAAACCCGGCGCGCCCCTGGTCCTCTCGGGAATACTCGCCGAAGAACGCGAAGACGTCGAAGAAGCTTTTCTCGAAGGCATTCCCATGAAAAAAATCTCTCACGTCATCAAAGGCGAATGGTGCTCCATCGTCTTCGAACGCATCGCATAAAATCCAGCCGGCGTATTGGCTTTGCCAATAGCCGGCAGGCCCATGCGTATTGGCTGCCATCAGCAGCCAATAGCAGGGCCCCCAAAAAGCCAGCTGATACAAAAAGATTTTTGAGCAGATACTTGAATATGCACTACAATAAGCTACAATTTACTTTGTGTCAGTCCTTTAACAAATGATTGCTCAATCCACTTCCACGGAGCATTTCCTATGAAAAAACTATCTCTTCTCGCCCTTTCCATCCTTGCTGTCTCCGCTTTCGCGGCATGCAACGAATCCGAAACAAACACCGGATGCAAAACAGATAACTGCATCATCACCACACCAGGACAAAATCCCGGCACCGATACAGGCAAAATCGACGTCGATTTCTCCACCAAAAAACTCGCGCTGACCAAAGCCAACACCTGCGATGACTACAAAAAACACATTCTCGACAGCCTCGCCATGAGAATCGCCAGAGAACGTTTTCAACAGCGTAATTACTGCTGGTATCGCTATGGTGATCTGGCTGTAAATCAGACTGAGAATGCGGCAGATAGCGAAAAATCGGAAAGTGGTGCTGCTGCCCCCCCGGCAGAACCGGGCGCCGCTGAATACACAGAAACGAACACCCAGGAAGTCGGCGTCGATGAACTCGATTCCGTCAAAAATGACGGCAACTACATGTACACCATCCGCGGCGGACAGATTCATATCTCCAAAATCTGGCCGGTCACCGAAATGAAAGAAGTCGCCACCATCGAACGCGATGAACTCAAATCCAATGATAAAAACCAGCACTCATGGTTCTCGCCGCGCGGCATCTTCCTGACTGCCGACAAAAAACTCATTGATATCGGCGAAACCCATACATGGCGCCGCTCCGACGAGAACTACTGGTACGGCAACTACAGCAATGTCGTCAGCATCCGTATCTTTGATGTCTCCAGTCCTGAAAACCCAAAACTCATCAAAACGCACCAGCTTGACGGACATTTCACGGATGCGAGACTCATCAACAACAGACTGCATCTCGTTTCTTCTGCGACACCGTCCTTCACCTGGTACGATGTCGAAGAACTCAGCCGCAAAGATATTCCCGGTGTTCCAAGATTCGAAGTCCCGTGCCACGACGAAAACTTCGACGAAAACTCCTGGACTGAAGAAAACTGGGAACAATGGGACAAAAAACAGACTGAATGGCTCAAAAAAGGCAAGGAGAACACCAAAACTTACCTGCCAGTCATCCGGGCATGGCTCGAAAAACAATATCCCACCATCAATGACTTCAAGTGGCCGAATTATTTCGACGGCACGACCGCTAAAGCTGCAGTCGAATGCAGCAGCCTCTATATCCCGGCCATGACTTCAAAACAGGAAGGCTTCCTGCTCGTCTCCGAATTCTCCGGCAAGGATTTCGAAAACTTCAAGGCTTCCGCCATCACGGACTCCGGCTGGCTCGTCTATGCTTCCCAAAAGAACCTGTACGTCTCCTCCTTCAGCTACAACTGGTGGTGGGACAACGGCTGCTATGATAATGACATTATCATTGATGGCGCAGAAGTACCTGAGTTCGACGAGGCAATACCGGATAACCCCGTGTATGCCCCCATGGGATCATGCGCCAACTACACGCAGATCCATCACTTCAGCCTCGGCGAGGGTGAGGGCGAAACCAAATATGTCAATTCCGGTGAACTCGAAGGCATCGCGAACAATTCGTTCTATTACAGCGAATACGACAACCATCTGCGCGTCTTTTCGTCACCCGAAGAATGGGGAAATTCGGCTACAGGCCATAAACTCTCCGTCTTCGATATCAATACCCCGACCACGATGACTCAGACGGGCGTCGTCCAGGGATTCGGCAAGGACGAACAAATCAAGTCCGCCAGAATGTTCGGCGACAAAGGATACCTCGTCACTTTCAGACAGACCGATCCCCTCTTCGTCTTCGACCTCGCCGATCATAAAAATCCCAGACAGGTCGGCGAACTCAAGATCAACGGCTTCTCTTCCTACATCCATCCCGTCGGAAAAAATCACCTCCTGACCATCGGACAGGATGCCACTGATGAAGGACGCGTCACCGGAATGCAGCTCCAGCTCTTCGATGTTTCCAACCCAGCCGATCCCAAACTCAAATACAAAACCAAAATCAACGAAGAAAAATGGGACGGCAACTCCGGATCCTACGGTTGGTCCGAAGCCCTCAATAACCACCATGCATTCCAGTATCACGAAGGTTCGGGCCTGCTCGCCATCCCCGTCAATATCGAATCATGGAGTTATAAAAACAATTATTATGACTGGAAATATAAGTTCTTCTCCGGCATGTTCGTCTATCGCGTAACCCCGACATCCGACTTCGAATTCCTCGGCGGCGTCAATCACGTCGATATCGATCCGAACAAGAACGATCATTACTACAACTGGTGGACGACCGTGGATCGTTCGCGCTTCTATTTCAAGACCGCCGGCGAATATAAAAAGGATGCCTACATCTATACCATTTCCAGAAATGGCCTCAAGGCAAGCAACGCCCTCAAACCGGACGAAACCTTCGGCACTATCCAATACGACCCCGAAAAATATCCGGATGATTTCTGGTATTGATGGATGCTCGCTATTTTTGCGGATGCGCACAGCACATCCGCAAAAATACACTCGCCTTGCGCATTGCTATTGTCCTGCAGACAATACGCAATGCGTTTTTTTTTTGCGTGGACACTGTATCGCAGCGAGCCGCAGGCGCACCCACGTCTGGTCGCCCGCAGGTGATCAGTAGCGACTTGTCGTGACACGTCGCAAAGCGCGTAACCCCGGGAAATAGGCGCAACCCCATATTGTCGCCAAAATAATATTAAAATACACCCAAAATGATTGCGCCGTATTATAAATTATCTTAGAATAATCAATGGTTATTGTCTATTGCATCATGCAATAGACACAACATTTTTCAATTTTCTGTTTTAGGTAACACAATGATACAATTACACAAAAAAAAAGATACAATTACACACAAACCAACACAAGAAATAATTTATCACAAAATAACATCCGTCATCCGCCACCGACCGCCGGTACGGCCCCGTCGCCGGCAAAACTATGCGCCCACAAGCATTCCACTGATGCTCTGCGCACTGCTTTGCGCCTGCAGCAGTGAAATTGCCCAGGACTTCAGCTCATTCAAGGATATGTGCGAAGCCAGCGGCGGATCTTTTGTCAGCAATAATATCTGCAAGTGCGACAAAGAATGTCCCACAGGCGTTATCTGCGTAGAGGGCAAATGCGCAAGTGAATGCAAATCAAATGATAAGAAATGTGAAACTGATGAGGTGAATCCTGCGAATCCTGCAAAATTGTATCATTGCATATATGGCACCTGGAACAATAATCCGATTGATTGCGGTACATCAGAGTGCCAACTGGATAAGAAAGATTGTAAAGAAAAACCGAAATGTAGTGACAAAGATACAACAGAGTGTTTTAATGACACACACTATAGGGTATGTCAAAATGGAACCTGGACTGATCCACTGAAATGCCCTGATGGATACTGCGATCCCCAAGCCCAAAAATGCAAGTTCACAAGTTCCGGATGTATAGAAGATGCACGAAAATGTGCAAACAATACAAGTTATTTTTACTGTCAAGATGGATCATGGGATCATCTCGGGGCATGCCCCGAAAATGAAGTTTGCGAAAAAGATACATGCGTACCCGCCCCAACCCCCAATAACTGCACTGACGGCCAAACACAATGTGACGGAAATATACTTAAAACCTGTGAGAATGGCGCTTGGATTAAAAAAGAAACCTGCCCCAACGGCTGCGAAAACAAGGCTTGTAAACCAGAAAAGCAGTGTGATGATGAAGTTAAACAATGTAATAATGAGAAAACCGAAGTACAAATATGTAAAGGTGGTCAGTGGACTCAAGAACAAGAATGCACAGACGGTGAATGCAGCGATGAGGGGGGAAATCCTCACTGCACTAATACTTGTACCCATGGAAATAAGAGATGCACCGATGATAAGAAGAGCTGGCAAGAATGCAACTCAGATAATAAATGGAGCGATGCAGAATCTTGTCCGGATGATAAACCTGTCTGCGAAAATGGTGAATGTAAACAATGCACCGACGGCCAAACACAATGCGATCGAAATATACTTAAAACCTGTGAGAATGGAAAATGGTATAATGAAGCATGCCATGAAGATGAAGTTTGCAAAAATGGTGAATGTAGACCAGCTTCAGTAGACGACCCTTGTAATAAAGAAGATACTTCAAAATGCGATCCTAAAAGTAAATATCAACTATTAAAATGTAGCCAAAGCAAGTGGGCCGTTGAAGAGGAGTGCAAGAACGGTTGCGATGAGAACTCAAATAAATGTAAGAGTAGCTGTAAACAAGGTGCCACGAAATGCGCTGATAATGAATTACAAACCTGCACTGATGGTGAGTGGCAGAAGATAGATGATTGCCCACTAGGCTGCAACAGCACACTAACTGCATGTAAAAAATGCCAAAATAATGCTAAGAAATGTGAAAATGATAAGGCCTATATATGCAATGATGGCAGCTGGGGAACCGGTACACACTGCTCCAACGGCTGTGAAAATGACCAATGTAAATCCACTCCAATTAGCAACTGCAATGATGGCGACTTTCAGTGTGTAAAAGATGAGCAGTCACACGAGTATTATTATCGTGTGTGTGATGAATCTCTTTCATGGAAAAATACAATTTGTTACTCGCAAGAAACCCCTGGAGTAGTCGAATGCACCAATACTACTATAAACAAATGCGGATGCGACACATTTTGCCAAGACGCATCAGATAGTTACAATCATCTTAAATGTCAAAATGACAAATTCTGTATAAGCGATAAAGATATCAAAATAACAAAATTAATAAATGATTACAAATTAGATAATGCAATTATTAATAAGATTCTTCCCTGCGGTAACTTTAGCTATGTTCAGCTCCAACCTTGTCTCACCTCCGACAGATGCACCAAAGGTGATAAAAAAATGCGAGGGGAATTCCCTATTAACTTGTAACGATAAAAAAACATGGAAAGAAGCCACAAAAGAAACCTGTAAACACGGCTGTGACAGCAACGCGAAAAAATGTTTCGATGAGTGCAATCCTGAACTGAACAATCCTAGTAATGATAATAAACAGTGTAAAGACTCTACGGAGAGAGGATTTTGCAATGCGGACGGGACTTGGGATATTTCAAGCGAATCCGCTGCGGATAAATGCCGTGATAATCGACCATGTGTGGATGACAAATGTTCAGACAAATGTTCGCAGGGCGACTATTTTTGCGAAGATATAAGTGCCCTAAATAGTTCCGTTGGTGCCTATAGGCTATGTTCTTCTGATAATAAATGGAACGAGAAGCACTCGGGACTTTACTGTATTGACAAAGAGGGCAAATTAGCAACGTGTACCACTCATAATTATAAAAACAAATATAGCTGCGATACTTTTTGTGATGATGAATCCTCAGATGATGAATCCTCAAAAGACTATAAGATCATTTCGAGCAATAACAATGAAATTTGTTTAAAAAACAAAGATCTCACTAAAAATATTATTGATTCTTCGAGTGTAATGAAATGTAAAGATTTATATGAATATTTAGGTGTTAATCATTTGCCTCTATGTGAATAATGACAGTAATTTGTGTTCGGATTAATCCTTGTCGCAGCACACGCTCTTCTCCCATAAATAAAACACTTTCCCCCCATTTCCTCTCAACCCACCACCACTGAGTCAAGATATGAAAAGAACAATTAAACGTAACATTGGCATTCTAGCCTCCTGTTTGTTTGCAGCAGCAATCGCTGCACCGACGCTCGTTTTTGCCGACTGCAATGCCCTCGACCAGAATGCCGAGTGGAATCAGGGTCTCTCGAAGCTCCAAAACCAAGTCGAGAGCGCCCAGTACAAAGAAGCGCTCGAAACTGCCAAGCCGCTCTTCGCGATTTGCCAGGACTCCCCGGCGCTGCTCTATTTTACCGGCCTGGCCATGCGCGGAACCGGTGACGCGGAACGCGCCACGGTCTACTTCCAAAAATCCAGCGAAAGCCTCTCCATCATGGCCGCAGAACCGGGAATGTCCAGACTCATCTGGTACACCCGGTACGAAGCCGAACACCCCGAAAGCACCCCCGAGGCCCTCGAAGAAAAAGATCGCAACCTCAAATCACTCGCCAGACAGGTAGCTGAACTCAATGATGAAAAACACAGCCTCGAGATCTCTTCCACCGAATTGTCGGTAGCCTCCAGCTACGAAGCCACCAATTATCTGCAGGTCATGTGGACCGGCATCGGCATCGGCATCGGCGGTCTGGCGCTCACGGCAACCGGTCTTGGCCTCATGTTAAACAAAAAAAGCATTGTAGAACTTAACAATGGAAAACTCACCGAAAGGGATGCTTATACTGCCGGCTGGGCTCTGCTGGGTTCCGGTATTGGACTGACGGCAGCCGGCATCGTCACGGCGAGTATTGGCGGATATCATTACTCCAAAGCAAAAGACGATGCAGTCCTCTCATTCCAGGTCTCCCCGATGGGCACTTCCTTCCACATGACATTCTAATCCGGAGAGGTTTTCTATGAAATTCAATCATTTCATCGTCTTTATCTTCGGTTTGATGGTTTGCGGCGCATTGTGGGGCTGCGCAGAAGATCATGAGATGGATCTGGCGGATTGGTGCGCCTATTCCGGCGGCAAATTCGAGAAGCTCCATCAATTATGCGAATGCGGCGGATGCCAATGCGATCGGGGCGTTTTCTGCATTAAGGAGAATGGTGCCTACATCTGTGCTGATCCAGATAATAATAAGCTCTGCAAGCAATCCTCGCCATAAAATAACCAGCCGCTGTCGATCCGTAAGATCGACCCCGTCTGGTCGCCCGCATGCGAGCAGTAGCGACGTGTCGTGACACGTCGCAAAGCGAGCAATTCCCGGGAAATAGACGCCCCCCCGCATGTTCCCCCCGTGGTCGCCCGCAGGCGATCTAACCCTGAATAATCCCAGAGCTCATAACCCCGGGAAATACCCCAAGAGCGATAAGATACTGCGCCGCATAGTAGGTCACATGAATCGCAAGATTTTGTTTCACACTCATCGATTTCTGCTCTTTATCAAAATAATTTGTAGAAAGAAGAGCATCAGAAAAAACAAGCAGTGTGACAGGAACAATGGGAATGAGATAGCGTCCATCTCCTCCTGAAACATACGCCAGTATGCAGCCAATCCAGGTTGTTAACAATAAAAATGAGATTAAATAACTATAAGCAGTAACTGCAGGTTTTAATTTTCCAAACGACAAATGAAGATATGGGGCAAGTTTAAAATATATTGCAATAACGATCGATGCCAGAAGAATTGGTGCTGCAGCGATCATGATTTGATTCATCACTCCCCATGAGTCTGCAAATGATATCAAATAACGATATGCAGTGTAGGTGTAATAAATGTGCCCCAACCCGAATGCAGCCATGCCCAGGGCAATAAAAATCGTCTTCTTTTTGGGATAAAACCTTCTCAGTGCAAGCAATATATCCCCGGCACATCCATGCACAAGCCCAATAAAAATGAGTATAAACATGGATGTTATGCGAATGACATCCACAATGCCGGAAGCCCCGCCCCACTCAAACGAACTCAGAGTCAAACAGCCAATCAGAACAAATAACAGACTCGCGATGCTTTTGGTAATCAGAATTGCTTTATCTCCGCACCGGATGGAGCAAACCTGAAAAATAACGACCGAAATCAAATAAATCACAGACAAAATAACATATATAGAATATTCCTGCATACAACTTCCTGGGTAACACGTTTTATCTTATTGTGGATATTACTAAGGGTTATTCAACCCCAATGTCTTATATTCCTGGATCCTGTTCAACACATACACCGTCGCACAAATTCCCCCTTACAGTTCACTTTTTCACCCAAATGACTCCGCAGCCTCGCAGGGATGTCCATATTCCACGCGATCGAATTTCGAAGCCAAAACATCCTTACAGATTCCATCACAAAGCCTCTCGCTGCTGTCGCACCAAAATGACTGTGGCATGCCAGAATCCCCTCCCGGTCTGCCCGTTTCATCCGAATTCCCTCGGCCAGGCTTGTCCCTGCCGGAATTGTTCTTATCCCTGCCAACAGAGGGACCCAAACAGAGAACGCCTTCGCCACTATTGCAAAACCAACAATAACCGGAACAGAATATCGGCATTTAATTGCTCGCAAAATACCAACCACAATCATGGGCAACGTTACATAAATCTTCATACCGCTATATGAAAAACTCCCCTGTCTGCACTATACCAGATTGCTCCTGAATTTCGCACCCCCAAAACGCCATCATTCTGTACCGGAGCATTTGTATTGACTTCAGCCTCAGCCCCTGCAAACCAGCTAACATTCGTACTCAAAAAGTGAGCATCGTTAGATGCGAACAAATCCGTTTGTCAAAACAAACAAGGCTGGCAGAATACTGTATTAAAACGCACTGGGCGCATTTTGGATCACGCTGAACCAATCATGATTCAAGCAAAGTATTTGTATTGACTTCAGCCTCAGCCCCTGCAAACCAGCTAACATTCGTACTCAAAAAGTGAGCATCGTTAGATGCGAACAAATCCGTTTGTCAAAACAAACAAGGCTGGCAGAATACTG
>JAFRYG010000005.1 GCA_017441205.1 Pseudomonadota bacterium | reverse complement strand
GCAAGACAGCAATGGGGCTACTCAATAAATCAAGGACAGGCAAACTGACCAAAAAATTGATGATGCTTAAGGCATCGCTTGACCCTCTTGCCATGCTTGATGTGCTATTTCAACGAAAAAAGTAAATGCGGTAGCCCTGATGCCAAACCGAAATTCTGCCAATCATCAAAGTACAGCCGTTCCGTAAAACGTCTCCCTGCCTCCATAAAAATACCTCAAATTAATACCTTAAAAGAAACATTTCGGTTATAATATCTCCCGTTTTTTGCCAGCCTTTACGGCTTTCATTACACCACAAGGAACCCGTTCAAATGCCTGATATCATTCTAAAAAGCCACGATGACATCGTCGCCATGAGACGCGCCTGCAGACTCGCGGCACAAACTCTCGAAGAAGCTGCAAAAATGGTCAAACCCGGCGAAAATACGCTCGCCATCGATGACTTTATTTATGATTACACCATAAAGCACCACGCCATTCCGGCAGATCTGAATTACCACGGATATCCAAAATCGTCCTGCATCTCCATCAATGAAGTCGTCTGTCACGGGATTCCCAATAAAAAAACAGTCCTCAAGGACGGCGATATCGTCAACATTGACATCACCTCGATCCTGGATGGATGGCACGGAGATGTTTCCGCAACATTCTATGTCGGAACCCCCTCGAAGGAAGCCATCAATCTGGTCGAAACGACGCGGGAATGCCTGAATCTCGGTATTGCAGAAGTCAGACCGGATGCAAGGCTCGGCGATATCGGCGCTGCCATCCAGGAATTCGCGGAAAGACGGGGATTCTCCGTCGTACGAGATTTCGTCGGCCACGGCATTGGAAGACAGTTCCACGAAAATCTGCAGGTAGCCCACTATGGCCGGCGCGGTCATGGTCTGCGGCTTCGCGAAGGCATGACTTTTACCATCGAACCCATGATCAATGCCGGCGACTGGCGGCTCAGATTCCTCGATGACGGATGGACTACCGTGACCATCGACGGAAAATGGTCGGCTCAGTTTGAGCACACGCTCGTCGTCACCAAAGACGGATGTGAAATTATGACCGCATTCAGTGCACCACTGGCAAACTCTATCACGCCAACCGGCTTCAAATTCTAAGCGAATGACATCTTCTGCCGAACTCGAATCCGAAGCGCGCATCCGAAGCGCGCTCCACTGCACATGGCATGCTTTTTTTGCACGTTTTCCCCACCTGAGGGACGTTCAGAAAGCCTCCATCCTGCCTATTTTGCGCGGTGAATCCGTCGTCGTCAATGCGCCGACGGCTTCCGGCAAAACCGAAGCCATCATGGCCCCCGTTCTGGAACGCTACATCAAGCTCAGGACGCCTCCGCAACTCTCCCCTTCGCGGACCGGCAGTTCACCTGTTCCCAGATCCAAAGGCCATGTCGACAATGGTTCAGGTCCGGCAATTCTCCTGATTGCACCGACCAAAGCCCTGTGCAACGATCTCTTCAGAAGATTGCAGAAACCCGTCCAGGACATCGGACTGACCCTTGCCATACGCACCGGCGACAGCAACGCATTCAATGCAGACAATCCCCCGCAAATCATCATTACGACGCCGGAATCCCTCGACTCGCTCGTCGCAAGAAAACCCGCATCGTTCCTCTATCTCAAAACCATCATCATCGATGAAATACACCTCATCCACGCCAATGGACGAGGTGATCAGCTCCAGTGCCTTCTGTCCAGACTCAGGATTCTGAACAAAAATCCCATACAGATTTGCGCATCCAGCGCCACGGTCCCCGAAATCAAACGCATTACTCAGGAATTTCTGGGACAGGAGGGAAAAATGATTGCCTGCCCGGCAGACTCCCATGATATCCGGGCATCCATACACATCCTTTCCCAGGATCCGAAGATCGCTGTCGACGAAACCGTCAGACTCATCGAACAAACGCTCCTGGAATCCCCGACACGAAAGATCATCGTATTCTGCAACGCGCGTGCAAATGTCGAAAACATCGTCCACGCCCTTCGCCTCAATCCCCGCATTGCTTCCATTGTCTTTGCACATCACGGCAGTCTGTCGCGCGAAGAGCGGCTGCGCACCGAACAGCAGTTCCTCAGAGCCCGAAACGCAGCATGTGTTGCAACCAGTACGCTCGAACTCGGCATCGATATCGGTGACGTCGATCGCATCATTTTAATTGGACCTCCCCCCGACGTCTCGTCGCTCATACAGCGCATCGGCCGCGGAAGCCGAACGCGGGATTATTCCCAGGTCTGCTGTCTGGCCGACAATCAGTTCAATGCACAGAGATTCCTGCATCTCGTCGAATGCGCACGCCAGGAGCTCCTCTTCCCCGATCCCGTTGCCTTCAGACCGACGACAATCGTACAGCAGGCTCTCTCCATCTGCCTGCAGAATCCCCAGTGCTGGGTCGGAAAAAAAGCCCTCTCGGATCGCCTGGCCCCCGCCGCAAAACAGCTGTTCTCCACCGAAGACTGCGGCACAATTCTCGATAAAATGACGTCCAGCGGACTGCTCCGAAAAGTCGAACGCGGACGCTACGTCCCCGAATCCAAAACGGAATTTCTGTTCAAGCGCGGATACATGCATTCCATGATTACGGACAGACCCGAAATCGACGTCGTGGACAGCGTCACCGGGCGAACGCTCGGTTCCGTCTACCTCAGACAATCAAGCCGCGATGCCATCGCCACCGGATCCGATATCTCACTGACATTGGCCGGAAATTCCCATACCGTCTCCTATATGAAGGATCAAAAACTCTTCGTCAAAAGAGGAGCTGATGCTTCCGATCTCGGGTTTCTTGCACTCGAACCTCCTCGCTATTCCCTCGGACTGGCCAGGGATTTCGCTCGGTTCATGCACATCCCCGACCATGCACTCTACATCCGGTGTCTCCCCCCGACCCTCGATATCAGCCGCGATTTTACCCCGCAAATGGGAGATCAGCTGCAGTCCGATCCCGAACTTTCCGCCGAATCCATTCCCGGCAACAGCGAATTCATGATTCTCCACTTCATGGGAACGGTCGGCGGCATGCTCCTGCAGAATTTCTTCGAAAAACATGGCACACCCGTTAAAAAAGGATGCCGGACGCCTTTCTTCCTGAGGCTGCTCGCAAAACCATCCATCAAAGTCATGCCCGACGAAGAACAGCTCAAAACGCAGTTCGAGATGTATATCCGAACAAATGTTGCTTCTTTCTCAAAACTCCTGCAGCCAGGGCCATGGTTCAGCGTCATCCCCGAAGAATTTGCACTGCGCTGGCTGCTCAGCTCCATCCAGCTGGACGATTACGTCCGCATCCTCGCCAATCGACCGATCATTATTGTCTGATTCATGATGAACCAGACGATACACACGCCATGAGTATCCATCATGCCTGATACCAGCACCGTTCAAAGACTTTCGGCCATACTGAGTACGATTCGGGATACCGCACTCGAAATCCACGAGCAGTTCGAAAAAAATGGCAGCAATCCCCTGCTCGACTTCGAACACCTCGTCCTCCAGGAGGGCAGAAGACTCAGCGACTACGACAGGGCAACGATCCTGTGGCATCTGCTGCTATTCACGGAACCAAGACTCGAATCACAAAAGAAGTTCCAGAATGCAGTAAGTGCAAAACTCCCCAACGCCGAAGCCTCGATCATCGTGCGCCAGCTCACATGCTTTCCGCCAAGAGCATGGAGCTTCCGCCCCTCCTACGACAGGGGATTCGGACATTCCCTGGCCGGCCCCAATGCACATACCGAAATCTCCATCGACGCCTGTCTCTCGGGATACGGAGATATCCAAACTCAGGATCACGTCTATGCCATCGGATGGACGCTGACTTTCGAGGACCATATCTTTCTCATCGCGGCCTCCGAACTCTCGCAGAATCAGATATACGAAATAGAGGCCATCAAGCCCTTCCCCAAACAGCTCAATGATGACGATTTCTGGGAAGAATCCCTGTTCAGCATCATTCAGAATGTCTACGAAGCACAGCCACAGCTTTCGTTTGTTCCCAAATCTGCTCCGGATTGTACCGATTATTCCCCGGAACGCAGATTTGAACGCCTGAACCGAATCATCACCGGCACACTGCCGTCAAACATCATCCGCACAGAAGGAACGCTCCAGATTACCGTTGCCAAAGGAGACGCACAGACCATACTCAATGCCGTCGATCGCATCGTCACGAGTGTCCTGACCAATTCGCGCGATCAGGTATTTCGCGAAACCCTGCGCTGCCGCACGCTCCAGGCCGTCGGATGTGACAACGACGGCAATATGCCACACGCACACATCTCACTGCTGACGGCAGATCCGGTCGCACTGCTGCTGCTGCCTGACGATCTGCCCATGTTCAGGGAAATCGGATCGCGCGACAGCATCAAAATGGCACTCCAGTACGACGAAAAGAACGGCACGCATGACGCGACTGACGCCTTCAGTGTGTTTCAGCGCGAACGCCGCTGGCTGGCCGCATTTCCCTGCTTCGACTTTTCCATCGAGGAACACGCCGCCCGTTTCGGCATCCCCGTCAGCTCCATTCAGACCCTGTTCGATCCTGCCCTTTTCAGCGCTCGACTCCCCATCGTTCCTCAGGGTGACGTTCTCAGACAACTTCAGAACAAATACGGATTTTATCAGCCCGATGCCCCCCTGCCCACTTTCCGGGATGTCATCGATGCCATTTCCTCCCGCGCGTTCATACGCTCCGGAAACATGACACAAATCGTTCAGTGGCTCATCAGCTGCTGTGACCGCTGGAGATACTGCCTGTGCGACATCGAACCGGAACACGTCCAGAAAACCTTCAGCCGTTCCAACCAGAAATTGCTTCAAAAAGGCCTCAAGAGCCTCTCCGATATGTTTAAAAAGGTTTAAATTTTGGGGGCAGTCTTTTTGTTGACACAAATGCGACTGCCCGGCGGCGGCTATCGGCCCAAAAGGCCGATACGCGCCGCCATCCCGGATATCATCCCCATCTCCAATGGCTAAAAATCTGACGCAAGGGCGAATCTTCACACAGCTCATCGCCTTCTCCCTCCCCTATTTCCTGGCTTGTTTCCTGCAGACGTTCTATGGCGTCGCAGATCTCTTCATTGCCGGGCAGTTCAACGGTCCATCCACCATTACCGCCATCCACAACGGCAGTCAGATCATGCACATGATTACCCTCATGATCGCCGGTATGGCCATGGGGACTACCGTACTTGCCGGACGTGCGTTCGGTGCAGGAGATCAGGAACAGCTCTCGGCAGCCATCGGTACATCCATCACATTGTTTGCAGGTATCGCAGTCATCCTGATGTCATGCGGACTGTTCTGCGTCGATCAAATGGCGGCTATTCTGCAGACGCCCCCCGAAGCACTTCGCGAAACCATTCAGTATTCCTCTCTCTGCTTCCTCGGAATTCCCTTTATTTCTGCCTATAACGTCATCGCCGCAACATGCCGGGGGCTCGGAGATTCGCGGCACCCATTGCTGTTCGTTGCCGTCGGCGGCATATTCAACATCATTCTCGACTATATTCTCATCGGCCCCTGCGCACTCGGCGCCGCCGGTGCTGCATGGGCTACGGTCATTGCACAGGGTATCACCGTAATCTTTGCCCTCTTCATCATGCACCGGCACAACCCGGGCATCCGGATCACGAGAAAAACACTGCGAATCCAGCGCAATACACTCAGCAATATCGTGTCCGTCGGATTGCCGACCGCAAGCCAGGATGCCTTCATTCAGATCACGTTTCTGTTCATTACGGCCATCGCCAATGCCCGCGGACTCGAAATCGCCGCAAGCGTCGGAATCGTCGAAAAACTCATCTGCTTCTTCTTCCTCGTTCCCTCTGCGATGCTCGCCAGCGTTTCGGCCATGGCCGCACAAAACCGCGGCGCGCAAAAACACGATCGTTCCCGCGCCGTCCTCCGATATGGCATCCTCACATGCACAGCTTACGGTGCCATCATCGGCATCGCATGTCAGTTCATATCACCATGGCTCATCGGCTTCTTTACGACCGATCCCAGCGTCATTCGCTACGGCGCACAATACCTGCGAACCTACAGCTTCGATGTCCTTTTCGCAGGAATTCACTTCTGTTTCAGCGGGTATTTCTGCGCCTACAGCAAAGCCGGATGGGCTTTCTTTCATAACGTGTTTTCGAGCATCACGACCAGAATTCCAGGCACATGGATAGCCAGCGTCTGCTTTCCACTCACCCTGATGCCGATGGGAATGGCCGCTCCGCTCGGTTCCATCGTCTCGGCCCTGATCTGCGTCCTCATCTACCGACACTTCAGAAATAATTTCATCAGCTGTTAGTTGTTAGTGATTAGTCGTTAGTTTTTTACAAGCAATTATCAAGATTATTTCTGAAGAACGGATTTCACTATTCACTATTCACTAACATCCATGAATCCGGCCACTTCCCTGTCTCAGGTCATTCACTTCTCAAAACTCAAAACTCAAAACTCAAAACTCAAAACTCAAAACTCAAAGCCCGGAATTGCAAATATTCGCGAACAAAATATCCACACTCGCATTACAGAGCTAAAAAAAACGCCCCTGGCGGGGCGTTGCTTTCACACATTTTCCAGTACAGACATTCCGTGGAACGTCTCTCCTACAACCTACAATACAACCTTCTTCCAGCCATCCGATTTCAGTTTGCAGAACATAATGATACAAAGCGCGGAAGCATAGATCAGAACCGAAGACCACATGCCCAGAATGCCCAGATCCAGCACGATTCCCAGCAAATACGCGATTGGAATCAGGCAGCAGAAATGGAGGGTTCCTTCGACGCACATGACAAATTTCGTACAGCCCGCACCGAAGAGAGACTGTGTAAAAATGAGTGCACATGCAATGATGACGATGCCAGGAGCGAGCAAACGCAAAATACTCGCGGTCACCTCGATAACTTCATTCACATTCGAAAGCCAGCCCACGATCGTCTCGGGCATACAGAAAACGACCACGCCAAGTGCCGCAAACAGGATGCTGGCAACCTTTGCAGATTCGAAGGCATAGCGCTGCGCAATTTCCGGCTTTTTCTCACCGAGTGACTGCGAAACCAGGGATGCCGTCGCCGTACCAAACGCCATTGCCCCCATAAAACAGACGGACATGATGGAGACGATGAGATTGGAAGTCGAACTGAATACGGGAGGATGCGCCTGAACCATCGCCAGCGAAAGATCCGCAGACCAGATGCTGTTGTGACCATATCCCATGTCCAGTGCCGCATTCTGAGCCTCGATCCAGGACGGAAGGACGCTCCCGGCATACGATTTCATGCCGAGTATCAGATTCTCAACGTGATTCACGTCGAGCAAACCGACGATTTTGAAGAAAATCAAAAACCCCGTCATGACAAAGATATTGGCAACTCCCGACGGAACCGAAACGCGAATGATATTCCACATCGTGCGCGGACAGAATGAACTCGGACGATAGGATTGATACTGGCGTCGGATGCTGGGGACGAGCGACCAGCCTATCATGATGAAAAGACCGATATAAGTCGCCACGAGAGAAGCCAGTCCTGCACCCGCAACGTTGAGTGCGGGGAATGGGCCGGGCCCGAAAATAAAGCAGTAGTTCAGAACGATATTGCCGACATTCATGACGATCGCCGCAACCATATGAACGTAGGTCCGGTTCGTCCCGTCAAAGAAGCTCTTGATCGCAGCCGTCGTGACCATGCTCAGCACACCGAGCAGCCTGAACCTCGCATAGGGAACGCCGAATGCAACGACGGCATCATTATTAATAAACAGTCGAAAAATCTGCGGAACAAACGCATACGCCAGAGTCCCGACGACGAGCGACGAAATGATGGCAATCGTCACGGCGTTGGTCAAAGCAGCACCCGCCAGTGGAAAATTCTTCTCCCCCTGTCTGCGGGCCACGATCGCCAGAGTCCCGATGCCAATCGAACTCAAAAAACCACCAAAAAGCCAGAGCAGCGGCGTCGAAAATCCAAGCGCGGCCTGACCGGCAACCGCATAACTGGGCTCGAGCCAGCCGACCATAACTGTGTCGAGAATGTTGATAGCCGTCTGCGTCAGCATGGCAATGACAATCGGCAATGCCATCCGCAGAATTCTTGGCCAATAAGAAGGATAGGCTATTGGCATGTTCAAAACCCTTCAAAAGCTGCCGCACCATAAAAACGGCTGCAGCAATACCCAAAACTCCCCCAGATACCGATGCGCCCCCCAAAACAACGCTCCGACGCCGGTTTACATTCAAACCAACATATAAAAAAGCCCTGCAAAGGCGCATCCGCGTCTCTGCAGGGCAATACCGGATGAACACAAAAGCGGATTACACTTTTGCACGTTCGACGAATTCACCCGTGCGCGTATCTACGCGAACATATTCACCTTCCTCAAGATAGAGCGGCACGAGAATCGTCGCACCTGTCTCAAGCGTGGCAGGCTTCGTGCCGCCCTGGGCCGTATCGCCTTTCACTCCGGGATCGGATTTGACAACCTTGAGCACGACAAATGTCGGAAGCTCAATGCTGATCGGTTTGCCGCGATGGAAAAGCACTTCCACTTCAATATTATCCTTCAGGAAGGGAACGGCTTCCGAAATGAAGTCTTCCTCAATATGGACCTGCTCGTAATTCGACTGATCCATAAAGACGTATTTGTCCTCTTCCTTATAAAGATATTCCATCTCACGGATTTCAAGATCAGGCTTTCCTACCGTATCACCCGAACGGAAGTTGTTCTCGAGCACGCGTCCGGTTATCAGGCTCTTGTATTTCGTTTTGACAAAAGCAACGCCCTTGCCGGGTTTGACATGCTGACACTCGACGATCACATAGGGTTCACCGTCGATTTCGATCTTGAGATTTTTTCTGAAATCCTGTGTTGAGTACATCGTTGACCTTGATTGCAAATAGTAACGGAAACAGGCCCGCCATCAACGCGGACACAAAAGCGCTGAATATTTAACGCGAAAATGGAAATAGCGTCAAGAATTTGGTTAAGCCTCAAACATCAAAAAATGAT
The DNA here is from genome assembly GCA_017441205.1 of Pseudomonadota bacterium. Taxonomy (GTDB): domain Bacteria; phylum Myxococcota_A; class Bradymonadia; order UBA4248; family UBA4248; genus UBA4248. The sequence goes on along the minus strand of JAFRYG010000005.1, from coordinate 29,424 downwards.
TCCCCTACTCCAATCCACAAAACACAAAGTCTTTTACCCTCATTCGTCCATGCCAAAAAACAAACACGCACTCACAGTCCATTAAATTCTTGCATTCATCTTTCATAAAGCATAAATTAAGGCTCGCTTTTGGTTTGTATCTCAAATCAGTCCTTTGGATAGTTGAAAATAGCGCAATTAAAGATAGTGTGGAGGCGACATGTCCAATCCGTTCCGTAAAGCAAGTGCATTGAAACGTTTACTTTCGATTTTGGTGCTTGTGGCATTTACATTTTCGTTCTCACCGGTAGCAATGGCACAGGGAGATTTCGACTTTTCGGATGAGGGAGACGCTTCCGCAACACCGGCAGAAGATTTCAACTTTGAAGACGATACGCCGGCCCCTCTCGAGCTCGATAAGAAATTCGTCATGCCGAACAACGGCAAACCGGTCAACCTCGTCATCTTCGTCCCTGTCGACGGAACGCCCCAGAAAACACTCGATCAGCTGACTGAAGCTACCGTCGAAATGCTCAAAGACGAAAAATATTCCCAGTATGATTCTGTCGAAGGTATTCCCGTCAGCGAAAAACTGGCTGCCATGTCCGAAGAAGAACGCATCGTCTGCGTCGATGATGCAGCTTGCATTTCCGATATCGGCCGCGGCATCGGTGCTTCAAACATCATCGTCGGCCGTATCTATACCGAAGGCCGTGATCGTCCTCAGATTACCTTCGATCTCATCGAAGTCAGCACATCCACAAACAAAAACTCCATCTTCTTCGATACTCAGAATCGTCTCCGCAAACAGGAACAGGATATCAGCGGCGCTCTGATGCGTCTCTTCAACATCGATACCGGTTCCATCGATTCTCTCATCACGCATAATACCGTCGAAGAAAAAGCTCCGCTGCCACTCGGACAGCTCATCAGCGGTATCATCGTCGGTGTCGTCGCTCTCGGCGCTATCAGCACTGGTATCTACTTCGGTGTCACCGCCAAGAAAATGGACGAAGACGTCAAAAAAGCCATGGATGCGAACAGAGACGCCAAAGAAACCAAATCCGGCTTCAATGCTCTGAGCGGAAAACATCAGAGGGATGTCAAGAAAGATCACGATAAAGCCTCCGATTACGCCATGATCGCAAACATCATGTACGCAAGCGGTGCCGTACTCGCCGTCGTCTCCGTAATCCTCTTCCTCGTCCGCAGCGACAAAGACGAAGACATCTTCGCCAATGATCTCTATGTCAGCCCCGCTATCGGCGATAACGGCGGCGGCGTCGTCGCTGGTTTCTCCTTCTAATCCGCGAATTTCCTCCGCATTCATCCCTCCTTTACGGAGGGATTTTTTTTACCCTCTGTCGCTTTATTTTTTTATCGCAGCCTTGTGGCTCGCGCCACTACGCCTGCGCGCCTGGCTATTTCGGCCATGCCTCAATACGCCAGGCAAATCCTTTATTTCTTCCCAACGGACACGCTCATGCTCAAAGGACCCGTTTCATACACCTGCCTCAAAAAACTCGGAAAAGCCAGACGAGGCATCATTCACACACAGCACGGCGACATCCAGTCCCCCGTTTTCATGCCGGTCGGGACGAACGGCGCAATCAAGGCTCTCACCGTAGAACAGGTCGAGTCCCTCGATCCCGCCATCATCCTCGCCAATACTTACCACCTGTACCTGAGACTCGGTCCCGATTTTCTGCGCGAAGTCGGTGGACTTCACAAACTCGCCGACTGGCATCGCGCCTATCTGACGGATTCCGGCGGTTTCCAGGTATTCAGTCTCTCAAAGCTCCGAAAATTCGACCCGGACGGCGTCCATTTTCAGTCCCATATCGACGGAAGCAAGCACTTTTATACTCCCGAACTCGTCATGGATATGCAGAGAGCCATTGGAAGCGATATCGCCATGGTTCTCGATGACTGCGTCGCACTTCCGGCAACCCACGAACGCATCGAAGCCAGCGTCAAACGAAGCATTGCCTGGGCCGAACGCTGCGCGCGATGCGAACGCCCCTCACACCAGGCCTTGTTCGGCATCGTCCAGGGCGGTCTCGAACTCGATATGCGCCTGCGGCACCTCGAAGCGCTCCTCGAAATGCCTTTTCAGGGACTCGCCATCGGCGGACTCTCGGTCGGTGAAACACCCGACGAAATGCACGACATGTGTCAGCAGTTCGTCTATCAGATGCCGGAAGATTTCCCGCGCTATCTCATGGGCGTCGGCACCCCGTGGGATCTCGTCGAGGGTGTCGCAGCCGGCGTCGATATGTTCGACTGCGTCATGCCGACGCGAAATGCCCGCATGGGTACCGTTTTTGTCGGCGACGGCAGACGCCTCAATATCCGCAATGCCGCCAACCGCACCGATATGGGGCCGCTCGACGATACATGCCAGTGCCTCGCATGCCGCAGATTTTCACGTGCGTATATCCGGCACCTGTACGTCGCAAAAGAAATTACGGCAGTCAGTTTGCTGACCATTCACAACCTGACCTATTATCTCAACCTGATGAAACGCATCCGAACCGCCATCGAAGATGAAACCTTCGAATCGCTCAGATCGCGTTTCCAGCAGGTCCACGACGAGGAACAGCTGCGCAGAACATAAAAAAAAGCCGCACCAATGGTGCGGCCAAATTCATTTGCGCTCCAAAAACTTAATTGCAGAAAACCGTTGGACTGCCCGTAATAAAGGACCCCTGGCCGCCGCAGTGTTCGGTCTTGTCCCCCATGCGAACGAGCGGTTTGCCATTGACAAAAACATTGCCGCTGCCTTCGGCTGCCTTATAGGTATTGGGACCACAGCAAACTGCATGAATGCCGGCATCACCTTCGCGCACAGCCCCCAGCGAATTGATAAAAACATTGTTCGAGGCATCGATCGTCGGCCCGACACAAATATGGGTACAGACACAACAGCCATGCGTATCTGAAAGAACAAGCGCTAAATCTGAAAGTCTGACTGCATTCATGATATTCTCCTCTTTGGGGTCAGAAGACCCCAAAACACGACAAAACATTTATGATTGCGCAATAGTTGTGCCAGATTATGCATCGATATTATTTCGCAAGAGCTTTGTCGATCGCAGTTTTAAACTCCTCGATGGGGACAGCTCCTCTTACCAGCGTTCCATTGATGACAAAAGACGGCGTCCCCGTTATCCCCGCTTTCTGGCCTTCCTGGTGCTCCAGTTCAACCTGACTGGCAAACTTATGGCTGTCGAGTGCTTCCGCAAATTTTGCCATATCAAGGCCGAGTTCTTTGGCATAAACCTCAAGATCCGGACGCGTCAGATGCTTTTGATTCTTAAACAGAATATCGTGCATCTCCCAATACTTGCCCTGTTCCCCGGCTGCAAGGGATGCTTCCGAAGCGAGCTGGGCATTCTTGTGGAACGGAAGCGGGAAATTCTTGAACACGATGCGCACTTTGTCGCCATAAATCTTTTCGATCTCTGCAATCGTCGGCTCCACGCGGGAACAGAACGGACATTCGAATTCGCTGAACTGATAAATGGTTACGGGCGCATTATCCGGACCTTTTGCATACGATTTGCCCTGTTCCAGTGTGATCACAGCAGCTTCCGGAAGACCTTTGAGCAATTTCTTTTCTGCCGGTTTGTTGGCCTCACCGGCAATGATGGTCTTATAGAGCGCATCCGGCGCAGTTCCCTGTTTGATGTATTTGTCTGCGATGGCAAGTTCCTTGTCGAGGTAACCCTGGAACGCCTCGAGCGGAAGTGCTCCCGAAATCGGCGTCCCGTTCATAAAGAAGTGGGGCGTTCCCTGCACACCAACACTCGCACCCTGCTTGAAATCGGCGACCACTCGATCCCGGGTGATATTCCCCGCCATATCCGCTTTGAACTTGTCCATATTGAGTCCCGCTTTTTCGGCGTATTTCTCAATATCTGACACACTAAGCGCCTTCTGGTTCTCGAACAGAAGATCGTACATCTCCCAGAATTTGCCCTGCAGTGCAGCTGCTTCTGCTGCCTTGTGCGCATCTTCCGCATGCTTGTGGAACGGCAGGGGATTATGCTTGAAAACGAGCCGAATCTTGCCGGGATTTTTCTCCATGAGTTCATGGACTGTCTTATTTGCCTTCGAACAGAAAGGACATTCAAAATCCGTAAATTCGACGATCGTCACCGGTGCATTCTCAGTTCCCAGCGATGGAGCCCCACTGATATCGACAAAAGTCCTCGCATCATTCGCCTGTTCCGGTTCCGGAGCCGGAGCTGATTTCATGATCTCTGCATAAAGTGCATCACCCGACAGCCCCGTTTTGCTCTGAACATCGCGGGCTCTCGTCAGTGCCATATCGATGACCGTCTTAAATCGCTCGAATGGTGCCGCCCCGCGAACGCCCATGCCGTTGATCAGAAAATACGGCGTCCCCCTCACATTGCGGGATGCCGCTTCTTTCATGTTCTTTTCGACAAACTGCACGGTACTTTCCGCTTTAAGATCCGTCATGAACTTCTTCATGTTCAGATTCAGTGATTCCGCATGTTTAATCAGATCACTCTCGAACAGGCTTCTTTGATTTTTAAAGAGCAGCTCGTGCATCTCCCAGAATTTGCCCTGAAGCCCGGCAGCATGAGCAGCCTGAGCCGCAAGCTTGGCATTCTTGTGCATGTCCAGCGGACGGTGGGAAAACACGATGCGCACGGTATCGGGATATTCCTCGAGGATTCTGGCCATCGTCGGTTCTGCCTTGCGGCAGAACGGGCACTGATAATCGCTGTATTCGACGATCGTCACGAGAGGATTGACGGCACCTTTGGCCGGCCGGCCCTCGGCATCCCTGCTCGTGATGATATCCGAAGCGATCTGATTCGTCAGCGACGCGACATAATAGTTGTAACCTGACTGAGTCGTCAGTTTCGTCATTCGGGTGACTTCGGCATTCAGAGCACTCATGAAGTCATCCTGCGTAATATTGGATTTAAAGCTCACCGCCTTACTGTTGATAAAGACACCAGGAGCACCGGTTACACCCAGTTTCTGACCATATTCGATGTCCTTGCGGATAGCTTCGCGGATCTCGCGGGAATTGTAATCCTTTTCGAAAGCTTCCATATTGAGGCCGATTTTTTTGGCCAGATTCATCGCCGCATCCCGGGTAAATTCCTTGTCTGCCATCGCAAACAGTTCATTGGCCATTTCCCAGAATTTGTTCTGACGGTGGGCAGCTGCAGCTGCCTGTGCACGAAGGATGGAATCCGGATACTGTTCCAGCGGAAAAGCCCGGTAAGACACCGCAATCTTGTCACCATGCGTCTTAAATGCATGGTCCAGAATATTCTGATACAAAAAAGTACAGGCAGGTGCTTTAAAATCCGTGAATATGACGATAGTGGCCAATGCATTTTGGCCCCCCCTGACCGGGGTATCCGAAACGGGAAGAGCTTTTGAATCGGCCTCAAGAGCCTTGAGCTGAATACTGACATTCTCCTGAGTATCAAAACCATCGTGCTTATTTGCGAAATAACCGATTCCCAGACCAAGTGCGGTAAAAATGGCGGCAATCGTAATATGAAGGGCTAAAGGACTTTCGGAACTCATTGACAGATCTCCAATTAAACCAGGACCAAATAACATTCGGCAGCTAATGCTCATGCCGCAGGCAATTTTGCGGCATTTCTATACACCTATACCACATAAAAAGCGCGGCGTATTGTCAAATAGACGCGCTGCGCGCGGCGTATTGGCGCGAGCCAATAGCCGGCGCCACCCACACATCATCTGTTACCGAGAACAGCGCCCCATTGTTCGTGAATTCTCGCCTCATCGGGCTGAATTCCCCTTAACAACTCTGCAAGTTCGCAATGAATTTGCGAAAGTTCGCCGAACTCCCCGAGACGTTCACAGACTTCAGAGGCGTCATAAAGTGTTTTGATGCGCACTTCCACCGCATCAGATTCAATTTTGGACAGCATGTGGAGGGCATTCGCCTCTGTGAGAAGATCTCCGTTTTTATGGGCAGTATCGACCGTCATATTCAGGATGCGCTTTGCCCGTGGATAATCCTTCATTTCCAGGCTGTGGCCGGCCAGAGCGAGCAGTGCTTTGCCGACAAAAATGGCATCCTTGAGTTCGCGGGCGGTATCGATAAAAGCCTGTCCGATAGACGGATCGTACTGAAATCTCAAAACATAGGCATAGAACTTCGTTTCGAGCTGTTCCCGGGTCAGGGGAACCGGAAGACTGGCCAAAATTCCAAGCGCCTTATCGAGAAAGACCAGAGCATCCTTATCTTCGCCGTTAAGCTGAGCCAGTTTGGACTTGAGTACGTAGAAAGCAGCATCCTGCGAGGGTTCCTGTTGATACTGGCAGGCGTATTCCAACCATTTTATCTGCCGTCCGGCGAGTACTGCATCGTGCTTTTCGATATAAATATCCGTTTCGATCAACCAGATGCTGGCCATTTCGGGTGATCTGGCGTCGACGACATCGAGATGCTGTCGAATGGCATCCTTGGCTTCTTCGATATATTTCAGAGCCTCCGTCAGTTCACCGCACTGTTTGGACCGTTTGGCCATCGACAAAAATACCCGGTATGCCTCCCCAAATTGAGATGCAGCCTTTAGATGCATTGCGATTTCGCGATCCGTACCGATATCGTGTTCCCGGTTGCCGGCGGCCTGAAGAGCCATCGCAATGGCATGATGATAATCCTGAAGTTCGTAGGCCTGCAGGGATGCCATGAGAGCTTCGCGCATCAGGGGATTGGAAAAGGCCAGCGTCGAATCGTCGATCGTTTTGAGGACGCCGCTCGACAATGCCAGCGAAATGAATGTGCTGTGGTTAATGCACCGATTTTTTGCCGGAATATAGCTGATGGCATCCGCGAGCTTTCGCGGTGTAAAGGTATCCCCATAACAGGCAGCAATTGCGGCGATTGGCTGCCATGCCCGATGCGGATATTCGGCAAACGTCATCACGAGCTGCTGCAAAATGGCCTCATGAACCGCCCTTGGGATGGGGAGTGACTCGATGGGCTGCTTGCTGATGTATCCTTTTTCAGTTGGTTCCAGCAATCCCGCGAGCTGCCATTGTCTGGCGAGTGTCACGGCAATCTGAGGCAGTCCGGAAGAAAGATTTGAAATAAATCCGGCCAGTTCCTGCGATACGCTCAGACTCTGGGTAATCAGGGTATGCATATCGCTGTTCGAAAGTGGATTGATAGCAATACTCCTGCGCAGCCAGATACTGCTTTCGTTGCCGAGGGTCAGCTCGATATCTGTGGGCATATCATCGATCGTCGTGTTGACGACGCAGATCATAATCGGGAGCTTAATCTGCGGTAATCCCGTGATTTCCTTGGCGATTTTAGTCAGCTCAAGTCTCTGTTTCTGCGAAACATTGTCGAAGCAGAGTACCAGAGGCCGGGTTCGCGTGAGCTTTGCCAGAACATCACAAAACACGAGGTCCATCTTATCGACCGGAGGCGGCGTTCGATTGACTTCGGCATTAAAGATAGCCTCAAGAGCCTTTACCCGGTTATCGCATTCATCCTCGGTCTGCATAAATCTGCACAATGCCAGGGTGACCTGTTCAGGCACAAGTGTTTTGAGAAGGAGCTTCGCAAAAAAGGCACAATATACGGCAAATTTGAGATTATCAGAAACCGATCCATTGATGACGAGAGATGCTGCAGTCCCCTGTTTGTAGCAATCCTGACAGAAAGACTCGAGAAATCTGGACTTTCCCACGCCAGGACGCCCGGTAATCATCGTCAGCGCCGTGCGGCGGCACTGGAAGACATCTTTCAGATAGCGATTCAACAGATATTTTGCGCTGCTCCTGCCGACGAACATCGGCGGCCGAAGGGAAAGAACGGAATAGTTATAATTGCAGTGTCCGATATCGGGGAGAATGGTTTTATAGGTCTTGGGAGCCAGTTCACTCGAAAAGAAAGGCGTATTTTCGTCCTTTCGTTCATCAAACACGGTATCGGAATCGCGGCTTTTCAGAGCCATCGTTCCGAATGCCTGATTGTCGCGAATCAGGAACTGCCTCCGCAGTGCAGCTCTGAAATCGGCAACGGTTTCGTATCGCCGGTCGGGCATTTTTTCGAGTAACCGATTGATGATCGACGAGAGTCTGATCGTCTCGGAAAACTCGGGCAGCGGCTGAAAAGGTTTGGGCTTTTCCTTGGCCTGCGCAACCATGACCATGACGGCATTCGAACCGGTAAATGGCGGAGCCCCGCAAAACAGCTCATAAAGAATGCAGCCAATGCCATAAAAATCCGTTGCAGGACAAATCTGATAATGCTCGTCACATGCCTGTTCCGGCGCCATGTATATTGGCGTTCCGACGACCATGCCATCGCTGGTAATGCGCATCTCATTTTCATCAGCCCTGAGTGCCAGACCAAAGTCCATGAGGTTTGGCATCAGATGGCCCTCGCTGTCTTCGGATATCAGGATGTTATCCGGCTTTAGGTCGCGATGAATGAGGTTGTTGGCATGCGCTTCATTCAGACCTTCCAGAATGCGATCGATCAGAAGAACAATTTCCGAAAACGGACGCCCTTTCAGGAGTTCGGCTGAGATGGGCTGTCCATTGATCTGTTCCATAAAAATATAGGGTTCGCCCGTTTCCATTTGTCCGACATCATAGACCTGAACGATGTAGGGATGAACGAGCTGTGCGAAATTCCGAATCTCCCGTTCAAAGCGCGTGATGGTAATCGGCGTCATGTCAGGTTTTCTGCGAATGACCTTCAAAGCCCCGATCTTATTGATGCGAGTATCGCGAACAGACCAGACGACCCCCATTCCGCCCTCACCGAGCTGGCGGATTGGTTCAAAATATTTAGGTAAACCCTCAAGAACTGTGTCAGCCATTACATTCTTCCGTAGACATCCCTATCTCCCCCTGTTTCAGCATTTCAGAATACTACAGATTGCAAAGATAAACGATTTTTAAGCCTTTTTATTTGAGTTGGAAGTTATGAGTTGGAAATTATGAGTCATGCAATTACAAAACTCCTTCCCTAAGGAACCTCTGATTAATTCATTTTTGTTATTTGGGGGCGACGCCCCCTACGGCGCTATTTGCAATCAAATACGCGCCGACCCGAGGGGAGAACGCCCCGGTTAATGGTTTTATTCAGACCTTCCTAAAGCATTGGACAATACTGATCACTTCTATTAGTGATAAGCGATAAGCTCAAAAAGCATTACGCATTTCAACCCACTCCCAACTTCCAACTTCCAACTTCAAAAGCTATAAGCCATGCCAACTACTCATTGCTTGCGGATTCAGTCTGTCCGTTTTTCTTCGGATTCGTCATTGCCGCAATCAGTGCATCCTTTTTCTGATTAAAGGCGTGAAGTTTATTGCCGGTCAAAGAAATGGAATAACTCGAATTAATGGTAGCAGGATCGACGTACTTGCCATTGACCTTGACGCCGAAATGAAGATGCGGACCGGTTGAAATACCAGTGTTTCCAACCGTAGCAACGATCTGTCCCTGTCTGACGTGAGTCCCCTTCTTGATACCGATGCCAAAGCCATGAAGGTGAGCATAGAGCGAGGTATATCCATGGGCGTGTTCAATGACGAGAAGATTTCCGTTGCCGCCTTTCCAGTTGGCATAAGTCACGATCCCATCGGCGAAAGCCATGACCGGTGTACCGGTAGGACATGCCCAGTCAATGCCGTTATGGGGCCGAATTCTCTTGAGTATCGGATGCATTCTTCGGGGATTGAAGGGGCTGGATACCGGACAACCGACGACCGGATTTTTGAGGAATGTGCGTTTGAGCGCCTGTCCGCTGGCGTTGTAGTATCCTGCGAATTCATCATTCGAATCAAAATAGTATGCCTCCAGCGTTTTCGCGCGGGCACCGGACGAATAGGTCGCAGCCCAGACGCGGCCATAACGATAGAATGCTCCGTTGAGCGTAATGCGATCGACGAGGACACTGAACGTATCTCCGCGCTGGGAATCCGTTCCAAAATTGATGTCGTATTTGAACAGCTGCATAAAATGCGAAGCAAGTTCACCCGACTCACCGAGAGCGACAAAAGACTGATATAGCGAGGATGTGACTTCACCCGACACAAATTTGCGTTCGGTGCGTTTATGGACATCGACCTTGTGGGCGACGTACTCGTTGCCATTGCGTTCGGAAATACTGATATCTTCGGGCGATATTTCATAAATGAATTTGATGATGCGCCTGTCGACATCGAGATGCACTTCGTATCGATCACCGGGTTTTGTCTTTTTGAAATCGACGACCTCCTGCATGGAATCGATGACCTGATGGATATCATTGATATCCAGTCCATGATTCTTGAGAGCAACGAACAGCGTCTGATTGCGGGTTATTTTGCCGTTGATCAGGAATGGGTTGGCATTTTCAGGGGACGGCATGGGCAGTTCTGTCTCTATATCGTTATCCATGGACTGTCTCGTCAGTTCAGACAAGTGCTCCCATTCCTGCATGCCGAGGTCATTGATATCGATTGGATGTGATTCTGTCTGGATATTATTCGTATCGTCACTGCTCAAGGCATAGACGCAAATCACCGCGATAACAATCGCGATGCCTCCCACGATCCATGGCCAGATTTTTCGTTTCTTTCTGCCCATCGACATAGAGAGGATGAGTTTATGTTGTGACATATAGGGAATCTCAAAAGCTTGGCAAAAGCATTTTTATGCTTTTTTCGGAGCGGATGACTCACGCGCCTGTGCGAGCATCTCGGCGGCATGAGCTATCGTCTTGGCCGTAATCGAAGTCCCCCCCAACATGCGCGCGATTTCTTCGACGCGCTCCGATTCATTGAGCAAAGTGATCGTACTTTGCGTCCGGTCATTTACTACCGATTTGGAAACATGAAAATGAGCATCCGCATAACTGGCAATGCTTGCCAGATGCGTAATGCAAATGACCTGGTGACAGCGGCTGACTTCCTTGAGCATGCTGGCAACATGCGTCGCAGTCTGACCACCGATTCCAGTGTCAACCTCATCGAAAACATAGCACGCGACATCATCTTTTTCCACAAGTGCGCGTTTTAATGCCAAAAGAACCCGCGACAACTCACCACCGGAAGCAATTTTTGACAATGGTTTTGCATCTTCCCCCGGATTCGGACGAAGCAAAAAGAAGACATCATCCCCCCCGGAGGCTTTCATTTCTCCGAATTGTGATACCGAACGGCACACGACATTGATCGTTGCATTTTCCATTGCCAGAAGGTGAAGTCCTTCGGTAGCCTCTGTAGCGAGTTTTTCAGCTGCCGACTTTCTTAGCCGGGACAATTCGCTGGCTTCGTCAGAGAGCCACGTCTCTTCTTCAGCCATTTCCTGCTCCAGTTCGGCGATGCGTTCATCCGAAAGGACGAGGTTCTGGCGCTCCTGAATGAGCTGTTTGAGGTAGGCAATCAGTTCATCTCCCTGAACTCTATATTTTCGTTCGAGTTTATCGATAACAGACAGTCTGTTCTGTAACTTCTCCAGTCGCTGGGGTGAAGCCTCTTCAATATCGAGGCGGCGCAAATCATAGACTGCATCTTCGATGCCCGAAAGTGCTTCACTCAGGGTTTGGGTAATATTGGCAACCGATGGCTGCCCCGAAGAAACTTTGCGCAGCGAGTTCACATGAACCCCAAGGCGCGAAACGATCGACGATTCGTCATCATAGAGATCAGAGATGGCTGCTTTAATCGCATCCTGGAGCGCTTCTGCATGAGACAGATTATGCAGCTCCTGTGCAATTTCACTGGCTTCTCCAGGGCGCAGACCTGCGCCCGATAATTCGTCGATCTGGTAATTCAGAAAATCAAGTCGTCTGGTCCGCTCTTCGAGCGAAGCGACCAGCGCATCCCTCTCTCTTTTAAGAGCCGAATATCCGGCAAACCGGCGGCCAAATTCCTCGACATCCCGTTCAATACAAGCATACTTGTCGAGTATGGCCAGATGCTTGGCTTCATCGAGCAGACTCACATGCTCGTGCTGACCAGAAATATCGATGACCGTCCGCATCAGTTCGCGCAGCGTCGTTACGCTCTGCAGCGTCCCCCCAATATAAATGCGGCCGCGGCCCTTGCGCGGAATGACCCTGCGCACGACGAATTCATCATCCCCCACGTCAATCCCAATGGATTCAAGCATGGCAATCGCAGGTGCATGGCTGTGATCTACCGTAAACATACCTTCGACGACAGCTTGTTCCGCCCCCGTCCGAATGATGTCCGTAGACGACTTTCCCCCAAGCAGCAGCCCCAGTGCACTGACGATAATCGATTTACCGGCACCGGTCTCGCCGGTTAATACAGACATGCCATCATCAAAACTCAATTCGAGTTCAGAGATGATCGCAAAATCCTTTATGACAAGCGTCGTCAGCATGCAATTCTTCCAAAATCCCCCGAATTTTCAATACCGCCGATGGCTATGAATGATAATTCTCATCCATAAATCCACAGACATGGAAAAATGGCAGCCCACCGAAGGCTGCCAACCGGGAAATCATTCTTTATAGGCTTTGGCGTGTTCAACAAATGCTGTCATGATCGCCTGAGCAGGAAGCAGCTCGGCTTTCTCTTTCGCATTGCGGTCATAGTCAATGATGAACTCACCCTTTTCGACGTCGTAACGACGGGCAATGACGCATCCAACAGATGCAGATGCAATGCCCAGAGCCGTACATACCGTGTGAACCGTATAATCCTCCATTTCCGCAAAGATAATACCGCGTTCAACAAATCTCCAGAGCTGATCCTGAGCGCGCTGGGCGCGCTCGGCCTCAATATGCGCAGCAATGCGGCCTTCAGCAGGAACATGGCGGCCCTGACCTCCCCAGAAATAATTGGTCGAAACCCCGGCTCCGAGAGCAATGGGAATATCGAGTTTCCTGGCATTGTCGATGATCAGCTGATTCAGGGCTGCATCCGGAAGAGCAATATCAAACTCATCATTGTAGGATGCCGTTGAAACACCAACATAACCATAGGGAACATTGCTGAGCGTGCCGCGCGTACCGCTGCGGCCGACGCAGCGAAGCTTAACCTTCGACTCGTCGCGCCCAAGATAGGCATTGGCCCAGTGAATCAGAGAACGCATTTCCTTGATGACAATTTCTGCACCCGAACCGCCAATGCCGTGGCTGCAGATGGCCATCGTCTCGCCACTCTCAAGGCCGAGATCGACGATTTCAATGCAATACTCGCGATCACAAATTTCATAGTGATCGACGATATTGAAATAGGTTCCCAGACGCTTGAGGCCAAATTTTTCCTCAGCCAGTTTAGCCAGCCTGCGAGGGCGCATCAGACTTCCGACAAGAAGCAGATAACGAACATTCGCCAGCAGTTCCGCATGATGTTTTGCATCGGGAAATGCCGTGGGAAGGGGAATATGAACGATGTATTCCGACCAGAAATCCGTACCGCGCTCCATTTTTGCTCTCCTTTGTGAGAAAAAAAAAAGGCGTGCTCTGAGTCACGCAACGCGTTCCCCATAACACAGTTCAAAACGATTGGCAACCATTGCAATCCGGACCAGACTTCATTCAATGAGTTTTTTTACATCCTGGGAACGAGAAGCATCGATAACCAGAACCGCGTCTTCCGTCGAAACGACGACGATGTTATCCAGACCAAGCGTCGCAATTCTTCGCCCGTCCTCCGAATACACAAACGTATTCCTGCACTCGCACATCCTCGCTTTTCCGTGACTGGCATTGCCCGATTCATCGGTTGGAAAATACCGTCGAATCGACTCCCAGGTTCCAAGATCATCCCACGGAAACGACGCCCTCAGAACAACAGCCCGCTTCGTATGCTCCATCACCGCATAGTCAATGCTGATGGACAAAAACTCAGGAAAAAGTTCTCCGATGCGATCCGGAAATACGACAATCTCTTGCGCCGTACGGGAAATCTGCGGCACATACCGTTCGATTTCTTCGTGCATAACCTGAGCATCAAAAATAAACATCCCGCTGTTCCACAAAAATGTACCGGCATCCAGATAGGTTCCCGCAGTTTCTGCATCAGGCTTCTCTCTGAACGATGCCACCCGGCAAATCTGTTCTCCCTCCGGTTCACCGCATTCTATATAGCCGTAGCCGGTCTCCGGGCGCGTCGGCACTATCCCGAACAGGACGATCCTGCCATCCGCACAGTCAAATGCCTTTTTCAGCGACGCCGCAAAAGCATCCACATCCTCAATATGATGATCCGACGGGAAAACGCCTATCCGCGCCCCGGAATCCTTCGAACGAATAATTTCGGTCACCCACGCAATACAGGGAGCTGTATTGCGACCCACGGGCTCCCACAAAATCTGCGATTCCGGAAATTCCGGCAGTGACGATTTCAAGGCTTCGCGATGCTGTTCCGACGCAACAATCAGAATGCGGTCTCTCTCAACCACCCGCGAAATCCGCTTCAAACACGACGATGCCGGACTCTCGTCACCCAATAATCTGAGAAACTGCTTCGGATGACGCGAATTGCTCAGCGGCCAGAAACGCGTACCGTTTCCGCCCGCCATAATAACAGCCCAATTCATAACAATGACCTCTTAATGAATGATGATAATGACGATTAAATCCAGAGATACCCAAAATAGGATTTGTTCAGCCTGCGTAAGGTTGCTTGCAGTTTACGACATTCAGAAAAAAATTCATAACTCAAATCAAAGCCCCCCAATGGTCACGTTGCAAATACCGCAACGCACCATTCCTTTATTCAACACGACCCCAAAAACAAGTCAAGGCCGGCGATTATCGCCGGCCCCGTCATCAGCATCACAGGAGGAAGCAAGCGTGTGCTGAAAAACTCTGATTACAGACAGTCAAACTGACCATTTTTGAAGTCAAACTGACAACTCGTCCCGTCTTTACATTCCATATCGTAGGCAGTCAGTTGATCGCCCTTCTTGATGGGAGTATGGTCATCCTTATTGACCTTATCGCAATAGATCACTTTGCCGTCTTTGTCACACATCCCCGTCACGGTAACGACATCATACTCCTGGGCATTATCTTCACACGTAAAGGTGCAGTCATTCCCCCACACATCGTCGATGAACATGCAGGCCTGTCCTTTTGCTGCACAATCCAGACGAATGGTCTTGCCCTTGCTGGCATCCTTGCGCGTACAGAAAGTCAGTGCATTCTTTGCGTCACACGTGCCAAACGGTGTCACACCTGCATCACAGCCGCCGCCGACTTCTTTTTGGTCAAAGCATACCGCGTGGAAACTGTCGTTTCTTTCATACGGCGTACAGACCTGATTGGGCCCGCAAGACTCCTTCCTGACCTGGCCATTCTCACAATAAATCATGCTCGAATCCAGGCATCCCTTCACACCAGAAACGACATCGTTGCCATCGCAGAACGAAATGGTACCGTTTGCATCACATGCCGCACTGATAACCATGTTCTTCGTCGCGTCATACAGTTTGCCGTCCTTGCACGAATAACCGCTCTTGTTTTCCGGAACGAGCTCATTATTGTCATTGCAGACATACCTGACGTTGTTGCTGATATATACGTCCGTTTCCTTGACGTTCCCTTCCGAAGCACCGTTCTCCATCTCGCAGTAAACATACAGGCCATCCTCGCAGGCTGCCTGGAATCCGGAATCACAGTAATGGGTCTTCTTTCCATCATCGCCACATGCAGAAACGATTAATGCCAGCGCCAAAAATGAAAGCATATAAGTTATTTTTTTCATGGTAATGATCTCCCACTGGTTAAAGAAAATGAACGGCTAATCTCACCACCTTCCGTATTATGCACTATTCATACCAATAATATTTTTTATTTTGGAACGTGCCGCTATGTTTTGACAAACATACGCGGCACCATGCCCGTTCTATTGCTCCGCAATACGACCGGGCTGATTTCTTTTTGATCCATCCGTCGCAAAGCGGACTCCACGTCCGAACCCTGTGGCAAAAATAACGCGGCGTATTGTTTTGCACACCACAGCAAAACAATAGCCGCGTTCCATGCGCGTATTTGGCCGCAGGACAAAAAGCGCAGGCCCCCCAAAAAATCATCACGGCTTGTCGCCCTTGTCTTCATCAAGCATAACGCAATCTTCTATGCTCGACGCAACAACTTCAAGCTCAATCGCATGTTCGCGCGCCTTTTGGGCTTCATCGTGCGCAGCCTGGGCTGCCTTTTCGGCATTCTGAGCATCCTCATGGGCCGTTTCCACGTGGTGAAGCGTTCCAAAATTATTGGCAAATTCGCGCGCCTTGGCTGCATCCTCATCGGCCTGTTTTGCCACAAGTTCAGCACGAATCGCATTCTGGGCAGCTTTGGCCGCAGCCGCATCCGCCTCGCGCTTGCGCACATTCTTGAAAAACTTGATGTCCACTTCCTCGCGGCTCCGGAATCCCTCGCCAAGCACTTCATGCACGTTCGACAGAATGATAAACGCATTCGGATCCAGCTTCTTGATGTGGGGCGCCAGATTGCGGGCATCATTCGGACTCACGATCGTCATCAGCACTTCGCGATCCTTGTTCGTATAAAGACCTCGCGCATAAAGTGCCGTCACACCACGATCCAGCTTGTTCATGATGTAATTCGAGATTTCCTCATTCTTGCTGCTCATTATCATCATACTCTTCGCATAATCAAAGCCATACACAACATGATCCAGAATCTTGCTCTGAACATAAAGCGAAGCAACCGCATACATCGCCAGAACCAGAACCGGAATATCGCCCTGCGGCCTCAGATACAGAACCACCGTTGCACAGGCAATGATCACAAAATCCACTGCGAGCATCGAAACACCGGGCTTGATGCCAAAACGCTTCTTCAAAATCGCACAGATAATCTCTGTTCCCGCAGTCGTAGCCTTGAACTTGAATATAATCCCAAGACCAACACCAATGAGTATCGTGCCAAGAACCATGAAAAAGAAAAAATCATTCTTTATCAAATATTGGATGACTTCCGTATCCTGCAACGCCCAGCCCAGACCTCCCGGGAGCTCACCGCGAAACATATCAATAAAAATGGCGTTCGAACCGAACCCGTAAAGCGTCCGGATACCAAACGCATTCCCCAGCTCAATCACCCCCCAGATAAACAACGGAACATTCAGAATCAAAATCCACTGGCCAACCGTAAACATATCCCAGACAAAATTGATCGCCATCGATATGCCGGTCACACCACCGGGAACGACATTGGCTTCGATGAGGAACGGCGCAACCCCCAGTGCCGCAATAATACTGCCCACCGTAATCATAAAATACTCAAAAACAGTCTGAAGTTTCTGCGATAGCGTCACGAAATCTCTCCATTGTACAAAAAAACACCCGGGATATTTCCCAAATTCAGAATGCATCTTCTAGCCCCTCTTTCGTCCGGTTTCGACAAAAAAGTGATAAAAGATGTGACACACATCAGATGTGGCTGATTTTAATGATGAATGTCCCATCAATAATCTGTACAGATATGCCCCCTGTACAGACGTTCCACGAAACGTCTCTATTCACAATTCACCAACCAAAGTACAGAAGCGCAAATCGCACGTCTCTAGCCACGAATTACCAACAACTAAAAAAAAGTGTGTTTCAGGCACACATTTTGAGATATGAGTGTTCGGCTCCCGAAGCAAATTCGCTTCAGACCATTTTCCCTAATCCAGAATCCAAGTCTCGCAGGGACCAAAACCATAAGGAGACCCGAGATGAAAAAGAAAATAGCTCTCACAACAGCATTGACCCTGATTTGCTCGATGATTTTTTTGCCCGCGTTCGCACAGGATGCCGATCCCCCAAAAAAAGACGCCCCAGCAAAATCCTATCACAGCATATCTGAAATGATTAAGCAGACCGTCCCGGGCGCAGCCCAGGCAAACAACGCACAGAAAGCAGCTCATAATAAAAAGGGTACGGTCGCTGACGACGCACGCCAGTATGTGGACGCCATCCAGAAGTATTACGATAACGCCAAAACCTATTCCGCTACATTCGATCAGGATTACGAAACCGTCGATGGCGTCAAAAAACATTCCAATGGCGTCGTCTGGTTCAAAAAACCCGGTCTGATGCGCTGGGATTACGAAAAACCCGAGTCACGTTTCCTCATCAGTGACGGCAAATATTTCTGGTCGTGGGAACCCGTCTACCGACAGTATTGCAAACAAAACCTCAGTACTTCGCAACTCCCGACCGCTCTGACGTTCCTCGCAGGAACCGGACGGATCGAAGACGACTTTTCCGTCAAACTCGACAAAATCAAAGGAAATCAGGTTTCCCTCACCCTCACCCCCGTCACGCCATCCCTCGCCTACGAACGCATCAAATTCGAAATCCTGATGCCCACAGCCAAGGTCTATCGCGCAACCATCTACGATGCACTCGGGAACTTCAACAGGATTACCTTCAAATCCCCGGAAATGAATGCCGAGCTCGCAGACAGCTCCTTTCGATTTGAACCCCCAGCTGATGCAAGACATATATGTGAATAGGTATTTCCCATGAGAAACCCCCGTCACCTGGATTTACAGACCCATGAATATTCGCCGCTTCGCGCGGCGATATTATTGGTTTAAACCCGGTGACATCCTCCCCGCCACGCGAAAAAAGATGAAATTCTATATGACCTGCATCGTATGGCTCTTTTAGATCACGTCCGGGCTATGCGCATTTTGGGGGACTGCAGCATTCCAACCGCCCCCAGAATTGCAGTGTGGTGTTTCTGCCACTCCCCTTGCCCCTTTGGGGAAAAGAGGCCAATTGTTCAGATGTTCCCTGGATGAGTGAATCATTCTCAAAGCTCAAAGCAATGATTCTTTGGATCATTGCATAGCCGCAATGGTTAAACATAGGCAAAAAAAAAGCATCCATTTTATGGATGCTTTTTTTATGGAGCTTATCGGGATCGAACCGGTGACCTCATGACTGCCAGTCATGCGCTCTCCCAGCTGAGCTAAAGCCCCAGACATGGAGCTTATCGGGATCGAACCGGTGACCTCATGACTGCCAGTCATGCGCTCTCCCAGCTGAGCTAAAGCCCCATGGAGTGTTTCGGCTATTCGCCGCAACGGCGTGCGCTTATATAGAATCCCATTCATTCGCGCAAGTCCTTTTTTATTTTTTTTATCCGCATTCATGAATTATCGCCTTTCTTCTGTTTCAACAGCCGCAACTCTGATATGAACTCTATGGAAAAACTGATTATCCGGCATCCCTGAAGATGATTTCCGCTCATTCGCACCATCGCTCAATTCCATGAAAATCCGGTTTTATTTCGACTATTCCGATTATCGTTCCTACCTCATGATGCACGCCATCAGTGCCATCCGGGATCTCCCCATTCAGCTCCAGTGGATTGCTCTCGACGCCTATTCCCTGCGCGCCCTGACCGGATGCGAGCCCCCATGCACAAGACAACGCGACTTCATGAAACAGGAAGCCCTGAGATACAGCCGGCGCGAAGGAATCGAATTCATTTGGCAAAATGAAAAATTCCACAACGGCTCCGCACTGCGCGTCGGCATCTGGCTCATGACCCATGCGCCGGAACGATTCGAATCGTACTCTCGCCAAATCCTCGAACTCATCTGGCGAAAAGGACAGATGATCGATGCCGCCGTCCTGCGAAATATCCTTCAATCGCTCGATCTCAGCTTCGACGAAATCTTCAGGACATCCTCCGAACGCGACAACTTCCAGTTCCAGGACGCATGCCTCCAGGAAGCACTCGCTGATGGTCTGTTCGATATCCCGGCTTTCGTCATCGGGCAAAATATCCTCTGCCACTTCGATCAGGCCAATGAACTGCGAAGACTCGCCCTCATCGAATGCCTCAAATCCGTATCCCCCGAAACCATGGCCAGTGCACGGGCCGCCGAAATTCTCTCTCTGCCCCGGGATGTCTTCAAGCTGCACCTCAATGCAATCCTCAAACAACCCGAAATCCAGACCGCAGAAGCTTCATATCCGGATATCGAAACACCTCCCGGCCCTATCCACCATTCCCTGACATCCCCCGAAGCCATCTGGAAACTCCCCAAATCCCCCCTCTCCACGCCCCTGAACATCCATATCTGTCAGGCCCCCGATATCCATACCGCCATCCAAAACGCAAAACCGGATGCACTCAGCCTCTGGCAATGCCGCGAAATCCCCGCATGGGACAACGAGCAGCCGCTCCCCGCAGCATCACCGGCCAATATCTGCTTTTTGGCCAGAGTTAAATATCACGGCCAGATACAAAGAATTTGCCTGCTCTCCGACAAACAGGGAAAACTCTCATGCCTGCCGGAATCGCTCGAAAACAAAAGTATCTTCAGCACTCTGTACCAGCGGTGGAACATCGCCGTCCTTTCGGCCAACGCCGCCCGCGATCCCAATATGGCCAGAATCGCTGCACTCAAAGGCGCCCACATCATCCTGTGCGATGACATCTGCAGCCCTGCAGCCAACGCATTCGTCTGTCTCTCATCCGCCCCCGTTCTCGCCGTCGAAAACACTTCGGTCACACTCTTCACGACGAATTCAGGCATCATCCCTCTGTCGCCCGAAACCGATTACCAGCTGCAGCCACAGTTCGATATACGACCAGCCGAACTCTGGCCAGCACCCGCACCAAGAACTATCCTGCTCTTCGAAAAACCGCTCACCCTCGGCGAACGTTCCGACGACGCAGATCTCGAACTCTCTTGCCGCGGAATGAACCTCATCGTCAATACTGCCCAGCAATCCAGTGAACTCAGTGCCACGAGAGTTTTCGAAAAATTGCGCATCCAAAGCGATACTTTCCTGCTCCTGCCCCTCAATAACGACCAGATCTTCATTACCGAACTCATCTCGCACCGCCTCATCCAAACGCTCAATCAGGCCCCGCGCGACGCCATCCCCCTTTTCGTCAACTACTGGAGCGAATTCGAATTCGAAATGCTCGAAATGATGCGACCGGTATTCGCCACGCTCGTTTCGACTTTCAGAATCCCCATCATCCTCGTCGTCGGCAACCAAATCGTCGAAATCTGGCTCTCCACACCGCAGGGCATCGCATGGCGCGTCGAAAAAGACGACGATTGCTACACCCTCGATATTGCCGAACTCCTCCGGACTGAACGGTGTTTCCAGCAGATCCTCAGCTCCCTTCAAATCCAGGAATCGACTTTCCTCGACAGAATACAAATGTTCGAATCAGCCCCCGACAATAGAATTTCCACGTTTGCTTTTTAATGGATTCATGGCGCATGTTCATTGCGCCATGGTTCGTCTATTTTGCCGCATGCGCGCCAAAATACGACTCACCGGCCGCGCTAATGCTTACGCGCGGCCCTCATATATATAAAGGATGCAATCCATGAATTTCTACGAATACCTCGCTCAACTCGAAGCCGCCGCCACCCCGTTCGCGCTCGTAACCATCATCGAAGCAAGCCAGAATTCCCCCGGCAGAACCGCATTCAAAATGTGCGTCACCGAAGATGGTAAGGTCGTCGGCAGCGTCGGCGGCGGCTCCCTCGAATACGGCGCCAGAAACACAGCCCTCGAAATGCTGCGCTCAGGAGAACGCACACGCGTCGTTACCTATCATCTGACCGACAAGGAATCCGGCGGCATCGGTATGGCCTGCGGCGGAGATGCCAAAGTCCTCATCGAAACCATCATGCCCCATGAAAAACTCTTCATATTCGGCGGCGGACACATCGGCTCCGCACTCACCAGATATGCCTCAGACGTCGGATTTGATGTCACCGTCATCGACAACAGGCCGGAATTTTCATCTGCTGAAGCACATCCCATGGCCGTCAAAACCATCACCAGCCCCTATGAAGATTTGGCACAGCTGGATTTCCCCCAAAATGCCTTCTTCGTCATCGTCACACATCAGCACATCGGTGACGCAGCCTGCCTCGAAGGACTCCTCAAACGCCCCGAACTCAATGCAAAATATATCGGACTGATCGGTTCTTCCAAAAAACTCGCACGCGTCTTTAAGGATATGATCGAAAACGGTTACAGCCGCGAAGCACTCCAAAAAGTCCATGCCCCCATCGGAATCAATCACGGCGGGCAGTCCGCAAACGAAATCGCACTCGCCATTATCGTCGAAATCATCGCTGCCAGATACGGCAAAGAACTCGCCGATTCCATGAGTGCCACGCGACATCCATTAAAAGTGATGGAAGAATTGTAAAAAAGAAAAGATTCTGTACGACCAGAGTGTGGATAATATGAAACGCCCCGGGGCTGCACCGCAGCCCCCGGAGCACCCCACAAAACGCGTGGGTGGTACCTTCGATGCATGCAATCTTTCATCTGACACATAAAAACAATACAGCCCCCCACGATCGAAAAAAGGAATTCGGTTATCTCTGCGGAATTATCTCCGGCATTGCCTACGGCCTGAATCCCCTGTTCGGATTGCCGCTGCTCAATGAATATCACCTGTCTCTCGATACGGTGCTCTTCTACCGCTATGTATTGGCTGCTGTCGTCCTGGCATCATTCCTGGGCATACGGCGCAGATTCGTTCCAATCACCATCGCTCAGGGCGGAATCCTTGGATGCCTGGGCATCCTCTTTTCCCTGAGCAGCCTGTTCCTGTTCGCCGCATACAAGTATATCCCTTCGGGAATCAGCACAACGATTGTATTCCTTTATCCCGTCCTCGTTGCCCTGATAATGGTTATACTTAAAGAATATCCGACATGGCAGAAATGGGTCGCCATAGGTACGACGTTTGTCGGCGTCATTCTGCTGTGCCAGCCATCCCCCGGTGCATCGTATCATTGGCTGGGATTCCTGTTTTCATTTTTATCTGCATTTGTATACGCAATATTTATCGTTATTATTAATAAAAATAAAAGTATTGAAAAAATCCCGGCTGCCGTTCTGTCACTCTATACGCTCATCACCGGATGTATTATTTTTCTGATACATTCCATTCCGGAGGGAATATCCTGGATTCCAGACATGCGGGCGTTTTTCCTGCTCCTGGGACTGGGGCTGATGCCGACGCTCGTCTCAATGGCAGCTCTGTCATTCGCTACGCGAACGGTAGGCGCGACGACAGCGTCCGTTCTGGGGGTACTCGAACCCCTCACGGCCATCGGTATTGGCGTGCTCATCTTTGACGAAGGTATCTCGCTGAGCATCATTATCGGCGCTTGCCTCACAATCGGAGCCATTGTCTTCATGACCATCACAGATCATACAAAACCCAGTAATACGTAGAGGATTCCCAGATGATGATAACAGAATATATCAAAACCGAGTTATTCAAATTACAGGACACAAAATACCGCGATTTTCAGGCTAAACTCCTCCCAACCGTAGACACATCCTCCGTCATCGGCGTCCGGACTCCCGCACTCCGAAAACTGGCAAAACAATTGTATCTTCATCCCGATATCGCAGACTTCTTAAAAAGCCTTCCGCACACATACTTCGACGAAAATCAGCTCCATGCATTCATCATTTCCGAAACCAAAGACTTCGACAAATGTATTCGGCAGACAGCCGAATTTCTCCCTTATATCAATAACTGGGCGACGTGCGATCAGCTATCGCCAAAAGTATTCAAAAAGCATCCGGCTGAATTGATGGAATATATACAAACATGGATTCAGTCCGATCATACCTATACCATTCGTTTTGGAATAGGCATGCTCATGCAGCATTTTCTGGACGATCGCTTCGATGTCAGATATCCCCAAATGGTCGCCGATATTCATTCAGATGAGTATTACATCAACATGATGATTGCCTGGTACTTCGCAACGGCACTCGCCAAACAATACGATCAGATCCTGCCTTTTATCAAAAACCAAAAACTCGATAACTGGACGCACAACAAAACCATTCAAAAGGCAATCGAAAGCTATCGAATTACGGAAGCACAGAAAACATATCTAAAAACGCTCAAAGTATAATAACCGCAGCTCCGCTTCATCCATTCTCAATAAATGCTCACATCAGTGAATGACCTTCAAGATTCAGTAGCGCAATCTTGTTGGCCATGCCCCCGCCATATCCCGTCAGATTGCCATGAACTCCCAGCACGCGATGGCAGGGAATAATAATACAAAGAGGATTCCAGCCAACCGCGCCGCCCACAGCTTGCGCCGACATCCTGGCAATGCCGCGCTTTCGGGCAATAACGGCTGCAATCTGCCCATAGTTATTCGTTTGACCAAAGGGTATTTTGGATACTTCATCCAATACCTCTCGCCGAAAAGGCGTCAGATCATGAATGATATAGGCCGGCATAAAATCGGGTTGCTTCCCGGAAAAATAGATGTCGAGCCAGCGACGGGTTTCAACAAAAATAGCCAATTCTGCTTCCGGACAATCCAGCTCATGTTTCGAAATATCCCGCGATCCCTCAAAGGCAATTCCGGTCAGACTCGTACCATCGCTCAGCATCAGAATATCCGAAAATCCATCCGGCGTTTTATATCTGCATTTATAATACATATTATTTTACTCATAGATTATTTTCACCCACCCCCTACTGAATTGTATTACGCGATTAACAGAAACAAATCAATAACAACAAGTACAGACGTTCCGTGCCCCGTTACTATTCAGCCGGGACTCTGCCCCACCCCGCCAAAGGGCTGAGTCCTTTGGAATCCACAATCATTTTTGTTTTTCATCCTCCAAACATGATAACATTCGCAATAAAAATGTGAGCAACGTTAGTTGCGAACAAATCCGTTTTGTTAAAAATCAAAACAAAGCAGTGATCAACGTTAGTTGCGAACAAATCCGTTTGTTAAAAATCAAAACAAAACAGTGAGCAACGTTAGTTGCGAACAAATCCGTTTGTTAAAAATCAAAAACAAAACAGTGAGCAACGTTAGTTGCGAACAAATCCGTTTGTTAAAATAAAAATGAAAGGCGGCTGAGTCGTAACCGTGCCCCCCCAAAAAAACGATCTCGTTATTGCCAACCCGTCATCAACTCTGATACAAAGGCGTTGGAAGCAAGCAAGAAAATCATGCTAGACATATTCTGTTTAGGGAGGTGTTATGAGTTATAAACTGAGCTGCAATATTGGTTTATGGAAAGCGCGTTTAAGCGTCATTGCGATTGCACTGATTGCAGGATGCCAGTCAGGCGGCGGCACCGGGCATGAACAGAATGCGTCAGAAGGGACGAATATTCCGGGAGACACTTATTGTCCTGCTGCAGATGGAAGCTACATCGACTGCACCAAAGATAATAAGCATTGTTACTTAAATGCCGGGCAATGCTTCGACTGCACGTCCCACGCGCACTGTACAAATCCGGATGCCCCGTTATGCAACGAAGTAGGACAATGCGTGCCGTGCAGCGATTCGAATCCGTGTGAAAAAAATGGAATCTGCCAGGAAGGGCGCTGCCTCGAGTGCATGACGGATGAACAGTGCGAACCCTGGAGGGATCCGAGCGAAATGCAGGGCAGTGCCATGCCGAGGCGCCTCAAAACGATGTGCGTTGACCATGTATGCCAGCCGTGCGATTTTGTGACATGCATGGGAATATGTAGCGAGGGGCGCTGCATACAGAATGGCGGCAAAATTTCATGCCTCGGTACGTCGTGCGATTATTCGCCTGTCATGATTGACAATATCGATCCGGGGACGCGTGCTCTGGCCAACCGCATACAGATTTTCCGCGTCGATGTCGCAGATGTCGCATCCACCGAGGTCGCGCCTTCTGTACAGGCGTACAAAGTCGACGCAAAAGTCAACGGCATGTATGCGACCGTGACGACGGAGTTCGTCATTTTTAATCCCAATCACCGCGTGATGGAAGGCGAACTCGAGTTCCCGCTCCCGGACGATGCGGTAGTTTCGGGGTATGCCATCGACATCAACGGCATGATGATGGATGCACAGGTCGTCGAAAAACAAAAGGCCCGCATGGCTTACGAAAATGAAGTCAAAAAGGGCATTGACCCGGGGCTCGTCGAGCAGGTCAAAGGCAATTTTTACCGCACGCGGATTTATCCGATACCGGCACAGGGCGGGCGGCGCATTCGCGTCGAATACACGTCCCCGCTGATGATTGCACCCAACGGCGATGCAGCGCTGGCGCTGCCGATGCCCAACACAAAGCTCGCTACGCGCGACATCACGATCAGCGTGGTAGCACAAGGCATTCCGGCACCCGCAGTGGGCGGTCTGGGCGACAAGCGGTTTACTTCGGCACAGGCCGTATGGGTCGTCGAATCCCACGAATCAAACGTCAAACCCGGCGAAAATATATTGGTCGCCATGCCCAACATGCCCGAAACCATCGTCAGTACCGAAAACTTTAAAGGCGAACGTTTCTTCATGGCGAGTGTTAAAGCGGCGGATAATGGCAACGCCGGAACGATGCCTTCAAAATTCCGCATCGTTTGGGACGCCTCGGGCAGCCGAAGTGCCGACGATATCGCCAAAGCCAGGGAATTCATCGGTCATTTGCCCGAAAATGCGACGTACGAACTGCATGTATTCCGCAATGTACTCGAACCCGTACAGACGATCAGAGGCCGCACCAAATTGCTCTCGGTACTCGACGCACTGGCATACGACGGCGGAACGGATTTCGCTTCGCTCGAAAAAGTGGCCGCAAAAAAATTCGATGGCATGACGCTGTTCTTCACCGATGGCATGGATACGATGACCGGTGTACTGCCTCAATTCGGAGCAAAATCGGCAGCCATCATGACGGGCGCTGCCCGCGATGTTTCGGCAATGCGCAGAATCTGCGGTGGACGCACGATCAATCTGGATATCGCCAATGGTGAGGATGCAATCAAACAAATTCTGAAAGTGCCGACGGCAGTAGCCGAATTGAACGGCAGCGGTTTTTCGAACGTCGAAGGCATCGGCATGCCGTCCGCCGGACGCGTGACCATCGTAGGACGCGTCGAACCCGGCACATCAAAAGCAACTGTCGTCATGTCGGACGGAAAAAATGTTTCTATCGATATCCCCGATACGACAGTCGATGGCAAGACGCTCGCAACCGCCTGGGCTGCACGCCGCGTCGATGCTCTGTCCCCGCAGGCCGATGAAAACCGCGAAGAACTACTCGCCCTGGGACGCCGGTTTTCGATCGTTAGCCCGGTGTCGAGCATGCTCGTACTCGAAAACCTCAGTCAATGGCTCGAATACGATATCGAACCGCCCGAAAACTCACCGCTGCACGCAGAATGGGTTAAGCTGCGCAGATCTGATGCCGACCGCGCACGAGAAAAAGAAGAAAATGACAATGCATGGATCGCAGAACTCACCGATTTATGGAAGATGCGCGTAGCCTGGTACAATTCCCCAAAAGTCAGAATCAAACCGCCTGAGACACAGAAACGCCCCGTTCGCCGCTGGAATGACGATGATTGGGATGACGATGCCGATGTCGATTATCAGGTTCTTCCCAATCCTTACGAAAATTCACCCGATGAGGCATTGCGGGATTACTGCGGCGCCCCATGGGGAGCTTTTGATCAAGCTTTTTCTCAAATTCCTGCTGCAGGATTTGGATCTCAAATTCCTGCTGCAGGATTCGGATCCAGTGTAGACAGCTCTCAACCGCCACCCATGCCAGAGCGAAGCCACACTGATTCGGTTCCGGAAAGACCTAAAATGATGATGATGGATGGCGGGCATCGTACTCCTGTTTATTCGGGATCGCGTGCCACAACTCCGGAGCAGATGGCGTTCGCGCAAGAAATTCAGGCCAGCCGCCGCTCTTCATCTTCCCAATCCGCAAGCGCCAACAGAGTGGCACGTCCGGCATACGCCACATCCTTTGCCGAAGAACCTGCGTCACGCGATGCCGAAGGCAATGTCGAAGCCGGAGTCGATATTCTGGATTGGGACCCCGATACACCTTATCTGACTGCAATCAAAGATGCGCAAAAAATATATAAATCGAGCGATTCTTTATATAAAGAATATCTCACCCAGCGCAAAAAATATGCAAAAAGCCCGGCATTCTATCTCGATTGCGCCCATCTTTTCTTTAAGGAAAAACAAGACAAACTGGCACTTCGAATTTTATCAAACCTGTCCGAACTCAAGATAGATAATGTCAGTCTTTTGCGAGTATATGCCTGGCGCCTGCGCGAAGCCGGTGATTTGGATAATGCAATTATTATCCTGAGAAAAGTTGCAGATCTTCGCCCGGATGAATCGATATCCTGGAGAGATTTGGCCCTGACAATCACGATGCGCGCCAAAAAGAACAAGAATGCCAAAGACGCGCAGGAAGCGCTCGATCTCTATCACAAAGTGATATTTACTTCGTGGTTTAACGAAAGCTATCGCGGCAGCGACGATATGCTTAACATCGCGGTGCTTGCGCTCGAAGAGTTCAACGAACTCGCTGCATGGTGCAAGCGACAGGGATGGACGGGAAATAAGATAACGATTCCACAAACCGATCCACAGTTCCAGATAAACTTCGAAAGCGACCTGCGCATCGTCGTTTCGTGGGACGCCGACAATACCGATATCGATTTGATGATTACTGAACCAAGCGGTCAGGAAGTCTTTTACGGTAACAAATGCTCGCTCACCGGCGGAATTCTGAGCGACGATATCATAGACGGATACGGACCGGAAGAATATATACACAAATATGCCCCCAAAGGCAGCTACAAAGTTTATACCAATTACTTTGCTTCGCACGAACAAAGCCTGATCGGCGCTGCCACGATCACCGTAACATTCTATTCAAACTGGGGACGCAGCAATCAAAAGAGCGAAACCATGACTTTGAGACTCAATGAAGAGCAAGATAAAATCAAAGCAGGAGAATATAATTTGAAATAATATATTTTAACTTCTGGGTTCGCATGCCTTGCGGCGCCATCCGGCCGCCGCTACGGCACGCCAGCTCGCCTATGTGCTCGCCCGGTTCCACCGGGCTGTGCGCATACGGCTCGCTATTTATATGTATTAAAAAATTCGTACAGACGTTCCGCGACTCGTCTCCAACAACGATTCACTAAGTACAGACGTGTCGCGACACGTCTCTATCCATTACACATTACCTCACCCTCTCCCTCACCCTCACCCTCATACAACCCATGAACTCAATATACTTTCTATACTGCCCGGATTGGCCCGATAAATCCATCTTAAGCATGGATGTCGCATTTCCCGAACTAAGTGACGACGACAACTGCACCATATCCGCATTCCTCTTCACCGAAGTCGACGGCATGATCTATACGGATATCATTACATGTCTCCGGAATGTCCTCAGTCATGCATCAGAATACGAATCCTACAGCGGCAATATTTACTACCTGCAAATGAATGCACAGACGACCACTATCTTTGATATGTATGCGAATACCCCCGACGATGACGATTATGACGAGGACGACGATGATTACGAGGACGAGGATGAGAGAGAACTTCTTACCGAAATGACAATCTCAACCCGGGATCTTATCGACATAATGTTGGAATAACGCG
>JAFRYG010000043.1 GCA_017441205.1 Pseudomonadota bacterium | reverse complement strand
TGGGAGTTGGGAGTTGGGAGTGGGGGATTAGCAATTATTGTTGTGGACATATATAATGAGATCCCTGAAAGGGCGATCAGAGTACAGCCTGGGCTGAGCCCGAGGGGCGTAACCCCAGGTTAGGTAATTCCCCAATCAGCACGCTGAAAGTGTGCAAGGCATTTGTTCTCATTATTCATGTCCGGAACAATAGGACGTGGGAAGGAGATCATGACAGGCGATAGCAAGTTGTTTGGTTTCGAATCAGTTCTTCAGAAATAACCTCGATAATTGTATAGAATAACTGACAACTATTGTTATGGACATGGTTAATGAGCATATCAAAAGAAGCCCATTAGAGGCTTCTGGCGAGTAGCCCACGGTTGGAGCGCAGCGACCACCGTGGGACAAAAGAAATGCACCAAAATCAATCCCCGTAGGGGATGCCCCATGAAAAGGAAAGTCGTATATTGTTGTCATTATCTATGGCCAGTACAATAACGACAGAGAGAGTGAGTGGAGCTGTCTAATTGTCTGTCGTTATTAATAAAAATTGTGCCAAACTTTCATTCTCGCCCAAAGCCTGATAAATTGAGACGGGAGTTTATTTGGGTCTTTATAGCCAGGGGGCCGTCGCCCCCTGCGGTACTACCCCCTGAGGCGAGGGTGTTATCATGCGCAATTCATCGGCTTTACGATATTGTATTTTGCTGGGAACGGCTGTTTTACTGAGTTCGTGTTCTGACCTGACTTATGACGGAATGGTTGAAGTCTGTTTGGTCGATAGGGGGGATACCTGTACCTGTACGACGAATTCTCCGGACGATAACGGTGATGGAGTCCCGGATTGCCTGGTGGATCTTGTGTCGGAATGCCCTGAAGGGAGTCTGAAGCTTTTCCCCGGGATCTGTGGCTGCGATGCGGAAGATACGGACACGGATGGGGACAAAATACCGGACTGCATCGATAAATGTCCGAAAAATAAGGACAAACTTGAGCCGGGGATCTGTGGCTGCAATAAAGCTGATTTGGATGCGAATGACAATGGGATCGCAGATTGTAAAGAGGGTGTCAAAGACGATTGTCCGGATGATCCCGACAAAACCGAGCCGGGCGAATGTGGGTGTGGGACAGTCGATGAGGATACGGATGGCGATACGATCCTGGATTGCAAGGATAAGTGTCCGGCCGATCCGGCTAAAACCGAGCCGGGCGAATGTGGGTGTGGGACAGTCGATGAGGATACGGATGGCGATACGATTCCGGATTGCAAGGATAAGTGCCCGGCCGATCCGGCTAAAAACTTCCCGGGAAAATGCGGGTGCGGTGTGGAAGATTCAGCGGATAATACAGATGATCCCGATGGTAATGGTATTCCGGCATGCAGGGAACCCGCATTTGAGTGTCCGGCAGGTTCTGCAAAGCAGTATGCTGGCGTCTGCGGCTGCGAGAAAGCCGATGAGGATACGGATGGGGATACGATTCTGGATTGCAATGATAATTGCCCGAAAGATTCGGCTAAAACCGAACCGGGAGAATGCGGGTGTGGTCAACCGGAGATCGAAGGATGTATGGGGGCTGGGATAGAGTGTCCTGCAGGGGCGTTGAAGTCTCATCGGGGAATCTGTGGGTGCAATACAGAAGATACAGAGGAGAATATTGCAGACAACGATAATGACAATGTTCCCAATTGTCTGGATGGGTGCCCGGATGATCCGGAAAAAATCGAACCGGGAGAATGTGATTGTGGCCATCCGGAAACGCCCGGCTGCATGGATCCGGGAGATGCATGTCCGGCAGGTTCTGTGAAGCCGTATGCAGGAATCTGTGGGTGCAATATAGAAGATACAGAAGAGAATGCTGCAGATGACGATAATGACAATGTTCCCAATTGTCTGGATGAGTGCCCGGAAGATTCGAATAAAACTGTGCAGGGGATTTGTGGGTGCGGTATACCGGACACAGGCGATGCTGATGGGGATAATGTCCTGGATTGCGTGGATAAATGTCCCCTGAATCCGAATAAAATAGATCCTGGAAATTGCGGCTGCAATGTGGCGGATGTCGGGGATGGCTGCGATAATACATTTCATATTTATAACGCCGAAGATCTGTTCACTTATAAAAGCCTGGGGGATCAGTGCAGTAAATATCCCAATGTCGTAATGCATGGCGAAATCAATTTGTATGATCATTATGGGGATATAGGAACGCATGAACTTGGCAGGAACGGAGATTGCAACCCCTCGGTTTTTACTGGTGAGAAATATTTGGGAAAAGACCCGGAAATCGTTTTTGCAGATGACAATGGGAAACGCGGAAAGGTCTCTTCCCCATTGTTTATGTTCTCCGGTGGATCGCTGATTATCACCGTTAAAAACCTGAATCTTTCGTACGATGCAGAGGGCGATATTCGCGGAGTATTGGCGCATTCCCTGAATCATTCCACGTTTGAAAATGTGCATTACAAAGGGAATGTAAAGACTCACATTAAAGAGAGATTAATATCAAGTACAGGAAATCCCGATTATCTGGGCGGCATTGCCGGTCTTTTCAGGGGGAACGCAAAAAATATATCATTCGAAGGGAACCTGAATGTCGATATGGTCAGCGGAGTGACTCAAAAAATCGGTTATCTGGGGGGCGTTTTTGGACATAGCGGTTTTCAAAATGATACCAGTACGGTAATATCGGATATTCATTATAAGGGTGATATCAAAATTGATAAAAATGTCGATGCCGTGAATGTGGGAGGCGTCGTAGGCAGAGCCTTTGGTACCATTACAAATGCCGTATTTGAAGGAGGAACGCTGACGTATAAGCCCAATCCCACTAAGGGAGAAAAGTATAGGATAGATACCTGCATCGGTGGTGTCATCGGGAGTTATAATTTCGGCACAATTACAGATTCTGTGCTTAAGGATGCATCTGTAATGGCAGATACCTGCAACAATGTCGGTGGTATTGTCGGTTGTCTGCGCAGCGGCACGTCGCTGACTGGCAGCTGCAAGGAGAGCAAAGCCAAAATTATTAAGGGATTTCAGAATGTCGGAAGTGTCGTTGGACAGGCCGTTAGTAGCAAAATATCGAAGGTCAGCAGTATTGTCGATGAGGTCACTGCCAATCGTGTGGTGGGCGGATTCGGTGGCTTTCTTAATAAATCAGAGATGAGTGAGATTACGAGCAAGGTCAGTAGTAAAGTTTCGGGTTCGGATTATGTTGCTGGCTTTGTCGGTGAATTCTCTTCTAAAAACACTGCCAGTGATATTATCAGTAACGTCGGGACGATTCAGACAAAGTATAATGATGATGTTAATTTTGAAAAAGATACGTATCTGCGCCTTTGCACCGGTGGGTTTACATCGTTTCTTATCACAGGCAGCAGTGAAAAAATAAATGCATCCTATACGAATATTCAAAGTTCTGTGGAGACAATATCTTCCAGTCTTGGAACAAAAGTAAGCGGCATAACAGGCCATGATTCCGGAACGGGCGGCTTTGTCGGCTGCCTCGTGTTGAATAGAAAAGATTCTGTAATTCATATGTCAAAGATAGTTTCGACAGTCAATAAGCTGGAGTCTGCCAATCATACTGCCGGATTCGCCGGAGATGCATATCTTTATTTGTCCAATTTACAGAACTTCAGCATTGATAACGCCTTTTTCTGGAGCAATATCGTAAAAGATAATTCCAATGCTTCCGAAGCCGGAATTTTAGGTAATTATGATGGCAGCGGAAAATATGGGAAATATATTCGTGTCGTTTCTGCGTCGAGATTTACAGATGACAAGAAGAGCCTGTATGCATTTAATAATGAGGCTAATAATAAAGATAACAGTTTGGTGCAGACGGACAATAAGTTCTATTATTATTTATGGAATCCAAAAGTGGTAGCTTATTACAATAATGATATTTATTCAAAATTTATTCCTTTTGGACTGAAAACGGGTCATCCCAGTCCAAAAGAGGTCAAGACCGTTGAAGAGGTTCTGGAAGGATTGAATCAAAATAACAACAATCTCTGGAGTGCAAAGGATGTTACTGTCGGCGGCAAAATAGCTAAATTGCCGGTCTTTACGGCGACGGAGGGATGTAAATAATGCATAATTTATAATTCATAATTCATAATTCATGATTTATAATTCATAATTTATAATGCATAATTCGCAATTCGTAATGCTTTTGGTCTTGGTTAACCAGCAATTGTGCCGGCGTATTGAGCCTTTGGGCAAAATAGCCGGCACCGCCGCCGTATCGCAGAAAGGCGGCGACCCATAAAAATATATTATTTAACGTTGATGATGCGTCTGGCAATCGTGCGGGTGTTGTTATCCGTATCGGTGGCCATGATTTCGAGCAGGTGCGGACATTCCTTTGAAAGCCCCGCGACCGATATACTGCCGGAGAATCCGACTTTATTGCATTTGGGGTAGCCGACCCAGACGGCGCATACGTCGCTTCGATCTGCCCCGTAAGTCAGCGTAACCGGCGTTCCTTCATCTATGCGTGCAGTGACTTTTGTGACGCCGCGATTGTCGAGCGCCCAGCCAGAGAGCGAGACATTGCCTGTGACGGCAGTTTTTCCGTCGGGGATGTCCAGAACGCCAAATGGCGGCAGGGTTGACATGAGGGTCTTGGCTTCGGAAGCGATCAAATCGTAGGAGCCGAGGATGAGGTAGGCGCGTGCATTGACGGTACCGTTTGGCGGCAGGCCGAATTTGATGAGCGATCGGACATTGTTGAATACGCCATCTTTTTGCCATCCCTGATAATCGAGCAGGCCATTTTCGTACAGAATGCCGACGCCGTAATCCAGATTGGCATTCTGGAGCGTTACCCAGGGTTCCTTGCTTTGGAAGGCTTTTGTGAAGAAGCCATCGTTGGCGGGTTCGTTGATGTTGATTTGCTCTTTGGATGCGGTCATCAGGCGGTTGTAGTTGCCGAATCCGTGTGCACCGTAGGTGGCATAGAGCGTCGGGAGTTCCTGATGGGATGCTGTATGGTTCAGATTGCCGTCATTATGCACGCTGTAGAACAGTTCGGCGACGTGCTTTCGGACGAATCTGAGTCGCTGTGTCAGTGTGACATCGGATTTTCTGGCCCAGGTTGCGCTCGTGTCGCAGCCATTGCTCGTGCAGGAGCCAGTGGCATCATCCCAGTTGGGATTCCAGTGCAGCGGGACGGTGACGACTTCGAGGATACCATTTTTGTTGGTGACGGATTGCACGCCGGAACCGCGGTTGCAGCGGTTTCCGCCCTGTACGGGGTTCCAGCCGAGGTATGTGATGGAACCCGGGCATTGCGGGGAAGAGCCACAGGATGCGTTGTAGGCGCATCCCTGCATTTGGCGAGAGGCATCGTAGATGGCAACCTGAACCTCGCGGCCGGTGTCGTTGCCGTCGATGGTATTGGATCCGTTGGTGCCGGGATTTCCGTCTGCCAGTCCGAAGAAGATGATGCTTCCGCCCCAGTCGCGGCGGACGCCTACTTTGATGTAGTTGTCGGCATCATAGAGATATTCGTCGCTGTAGCCATTCTTGGTCGTGGCTTCCGATTTGCCGTAACTGCCTTCGCCGGGCAGGGGATGGATGCCGGGATCGGTGGTACTCTTGTATTTGCAGGCAATGGCTGCACATGCGCCATTTTTGCATTCCTGGCCGCTGGGACATTTCGTCACGGCCGTCCATTCCTTGCATCCGTCGCCGTTGGTATCCTTGCATGTTTTGTAGCCCGATGTGCCGTCGCACTGTGTCGTCCCGGAACACTGATTCTTGCATTGCGGTGCCTTGGCTTTGCACTCATTTTCGGAACATGTGGTGTCTTTGGGGCAGTTTTCGGAGACCCATTTTAAGCAGCCATTTTCGTCGGCTTTGCATGTTTTGAGTGCGGTATCTCCGTCGCATTGAACGTCATTTTCCGTGCATTCGTCCTGGCA
>JAFRYG010000042.1 GCA_017441205.1 Pseudomonadota bacterium | reverse complement strand
TCCGGTTCGTGACTGGCCGTTGCTCACTGGGCTCTGCGATTCGCACCGTTCACCGGACGGTGCTCATCTCGGCCCCTCCCGCGCCTGTCGACGCTCCGGCTCGTGACTGGCCGTTGCTCACTGGCCTCTGCGACTCGTACCGTCCACTGGACGGTACGAGTCTCGGGCCCCCAATAATCGAAATCCAAACAATGCGCCTCAGTGGCGCGTCTGTTTTTATTACGAATTAACCCAAGAATATTCTGTACAGACGTGTCGCGACACGTCTCCAACAACATTCATTACGAATTATGCATTACGAATTATGCATTATGCATTACGAATTAAAATCAGGTGTTCTCGCGTATCGCTTTCGCAAGGATGGGGGCAACTGACAATACGGTCAATTTATCCATGCGCTTCGACTCTGGAACAGGTACTGAATCCGTTACTATCAAACGCTCAATCGGAGCAATGGCAAGACGTTCAACCGCAGTACCGGAAAAAACAGGATGCGTGCATAACGCCCACACCCGGCGAGCGCCGTGCGACATTAAAAATTCCGAAGCACTGCACATTGTACCCGCCGACGCGATCTCATCATCAATCAGAATCGCCGTCTTATCACTCACGTCCCCAACAATGCCGCCGTGGTGAGGTGTCTCCGTATCGTCATAGCGCCGCTTGTCTATGACGGCCATCGGAAGATTGAGAATTTCAGTAAATGGTTCCAAATCCTTGACTTCCCCCGCATCCGGGCTCACCAGTACTGCATCAGACAAATCCAGTCCGCGAAGATAATCCACCAGAATATGGCGCGCGGTCAAAACATGTGCCGGAACGCGGAAAAATCCCTGCGCCTGCGGTGAATGCAAATCCAGCAACAAAA
Source organism: Pseudomonadota bacterium (assembly GCA_017441205.1). Classification (GTDB taxonomy): domain Bacteria; phylum Myxococcota_A; class Bradymonadia; order UBA4248; family UBA4248; genus UBA4248. The sequence goes on along the minus strand of JAFRYG010000042.1, from coordinate 23,181 downwards.
CGCTCGTCGCTCCCGACGTCTCCAGAAGGTGTGCAGACAGACGTGCAATGATTGCCACACCCGGTTTATCCTGTTTATCCGAACGAATATAGGGAAAATACGGCACAACGGCACATACGGAGCGCGCGCCGTAAGCCCTCAGCGTATCGCATAAAATGTATAATTCCATCATATGCGTGTGAAGAGGCGCCGATGATGTCTGTATGACATAAGTGTCACACCCCCGAACATCTTCATCGATTTTTACCAGAAGATTTTCATTCGAAAATGAAATCGTCGTCGATTGGGAAAGCGGAACATCAAGCAGACGGCATACATTCTGCGCTAATTCACGATGTGACGAACCAGCAAAAATTTTAATTGGTTTCATTCCCATTCCTCGTCGATGATTGCGTCAGCAGCTGTTGGTTGTTCGGCATTGGTCGTTAGGTTTTACATGCTACACAAAGCGGAACGGATAGGAAGGATTCGGGCAATCGCTCTGCTCCCGCAACGAACCATCTTGCGCCCCGCCGGGGCGCTCTGTTTTCAATTTGTACACGTTCTGCGGAACGTCTCTGGCAGCTAACCATTAACCACCAGCCGCTAAACAACCCGCCTGTAGGTGTTCATGTCAATGATAATGACACCGTTGTTATTTCTGGGTTTATCCTTCTTCTGGGGAGGTACCTGACGTGAAGGATACTCAACATCCTCTTCCGGCATATCATAACTCGGCAAAGGCAGTTGAAGCGTCTCTGGCTGCCAGGACTTTTCTTCACGGCGTCGAATTTCATCTATGATGAGATAGTCAGGAATAATCATAATCACCTCCCTGGAAAACAGGGGCCGGAAATCACCCCATAAAACATGAATTCCAAATTCATGCCTTAAAGTGCGCGCAAACTAGACAGGCTGATTATTTTCTTCAAGCTATTTTATCTTTTTTTTCAAAATGCAGTGTCAGAACATCGATTTCCGGCGGTACGCCAATGCGAAGCGGCGGCCCCCAATACCCCGTCCCACAGCTCACAAAGGCTGCATTGCCATCAGAACGCCTGTACAGACCCCTCGAATACTTGTGCATCGCCTCGATCAGGTACGTCAGCGGCCAGCACTGCCCCCCATGGGTATGGCCAAGAAGCACCAGATTCGCTCCGGCAGAAAAACAGCGATCAACCGATGATGGCTGATGAACGAGCATGAGTTTAAAGATACCGGGCTCTATTCCCGATAATGCCTGCTCCGGATTCGATTGCCAGCTTCGTTTTCTCCGATCCCCTCGCGCATCAATCGCCCCGGCAACCGCAATCTCCGCCCCATTCACACGAATCAAAGCATGCTCGTTATCGAGCACCCGAATGCCAAGCTCACGTATCACCTCTATCCATCCCTGTGCATTCCACATATGATCGTGATTGCCGGTCACAAACCACACACCATGCTTTGCACGAAATTCACGCATCGGGTTGAGCCAGGAACCAATGTGTTCCGGCAGCCCATCCGCCATATCTCCGGTAATGACAATCATGTCAGGATTTAAATGATTCGTTTCGGCAACAATATCCGCAATATCCTCTTCAAATATCGTATTGCCCACATGAATATCCGACAGATGGACGATCCGAAAGCCATCCGCAGCTTCGGGAAGTCGGGACAACGGTATGTCAAAGTGGCGAACGACACGGCGCCTTTTTGCACAATAGACCGCCGCCGGCGTCGACAACACGGCTCCCCCGACGGTCACTGCTGTCGAAACTCGCTTCAAAAACGCCCGGCGAGAGGCACTGACAAGTTCGCCGGACTCACCCGATTCCACGCCATCTGACGATTTCTTCGCTGCAGAACGCTGTCTGAAAAAACGAGCGACTTTAACGAAAACCCACAACAAATCACGACCAATAACCCAGAACAGGATGAGACAGACAAATGTCAGAAGATAATACATCCATGGCAGTATCACCCCGAGATGATATTGATCATAAACGACCGGATCCCTCGATAGTTTCAAAGAAAAAGGCAGCGCAAGCGAAACGCCCACGCACACAATTGCAATCACCGTTCCCCAGATCAGACGCCATTTCAAACTCAATTTATGGGGCGAAACAAGACGCGCATATAAAATTACTGCCAAAGGCAGCATGAGCGTAAAAAACATCATAAATAACAAAAACATATACACGTCACCCCTGTCATTGATAACCATTCAGCAGGCAATTCAATGCCCCCGCATTGTCAGAATTCATTGCCCGCATGCATCCAGACACCGCAGATTATCTGCCTTCAACGCAGCATAGACACGATTCATTTCCGTGATACACGAAACCAATGAATATTCTGACCCCGCAAAATCGTACGCTTCCCAGTCCGCCTTCGAAACCATACAACCAATATACGCACCTCTCTGTGCCCAGCCTCTCGACAGTTCAAGCCACTCAGGAAGAGGAGCAAATGCTTTCGAAACTGCCATACCGGGAACAACCGGAACTTCAACAGACTCAATGCGCCCGCGAATTATCTTCATGCCGTCAAAACCAAGCTCTCTGTTCACGATCTGAAGAAACGCATACCGCTTCGAGCGTGGCTCCACCAGGATCATCTCAATTTCGGGACGAAGGATTTTTATCGGTACCGCAGGAAATCCCGCTCCTGTACCAACATCCAGCAATGGGGAAACGACACATCCCGTCCGCAGAATCTGAAGGGAATCGATAAATAACTCCTGGACAAGGCCCTCGGGCGTTGAAAACCCCGTCAGATTCGTCTGCTTCTGCCAGTGAAGCAGAAGCTCTGTATAACGGACAAACCGGTTCCGCGCATCTTCAGACCATGTTATGCCGTATCGTTCACACCACTGCCACAGCAGAGATATCGCTTTGTCCATAAAAATATCAAAAAAGCGCGAAATGACTCATTTCGCGCCCCTCATATCATTCCTCGGTAAACTGATCCACCGAAGCAGTCGCACCATCCGGCATGCTGAAACCATATACGGCCATTGGCATCGCACCGGAGATATAACTCGATGGCATCGCCGAAAAATCTATTATCGTATTGCTGCCATCGGCACGGATCGTGATGTAATGATGTTCATTGTGGTACCCAAGAAGAACCTGATATGTGTCGGGCTCAGGCTGAGCAGTAATCCCCATCACGAGGTATTTGCCAATTGCCTGCTTCTTGTCGAACATCTGGCCCAGTACTTCGATCACATGACTGACGGAATCCGCCACATGATAGATGTGATGCATCTCGGAATATTCTCCCGAAATATCCACATTCACAACTTCAAATGGCCAGGTAATAAAAGGCGCCTTGATATCGCTGAAATCGTAATTCTGCTCTGCCATCGAAAGCCCGGAAAACGACAACAGCGTAACCGCTGCCACTGCACATGACAAAAAATCTTTCATTGAACAGCTCCAATTAGAAAATCGGATATTTTCCCTGCGATCCCAGCGGATAGATCAAACTGTCGACAATCGCACGTTCCAGAATATTGGTCTCAGCTGCTTCCTTCCCAGAACGGGCCGTAAATGCCTTCCTGTTCTCTTCCATGTTCTCTGCAAGCGCTTCAAAAAAATTGTCTTCTTCAAAGCTCTTCAGAATCGCATCCTTCATGTAAACAACACTATCCGATGCCATTGCACGAGCGAGTCGCTCACATTTCTTCTGATCGTAAGCCATTTTAAATTCCTAATAAAAGAATAGCCGGTAACGGCTAAAAATACCTCTGCTCATTCTTAAGAAACTTATGCCTTTTGTCAATATTTTTACAACAAAGCTCCCCCCTGGCATAAATACTCAGCCTCTTCCACTGCGAATATCGGCAAAAGGCTTTCTTTTATTGTTGTGGACATGGTTAATGAGCATATCAAAAGAAGCCCGTTAGGCTTCTGGCGAGTAGCCCACGGTTGAAGCGTAGCGACCACCGTGGGACAAATGAAATGCAAAAAAAATCAATCCCCGTAGGGGATGCCCAAGGAAAAGGAAAGTCGTATGTTGTTGTCATTATCTATGGCCAGTACAATAGGCTATGTTTAACCACAGTGAATAAGCAATATTCCAAAGAACATGTCTTTCATTGCTCTGTTCTTTGAACTTTGAGCTTAGAGAATACATTCACTGCTCCAAGCTCCCAACTCTCAACTCCCAACTCCCAACTCAATACGTATTCTTCTCGAGCTCACGGATCTCAAAATACATCTTCAGATACGCCTGATAGCGAAAATCGGCCAGCTCATCCGATTCAACCGCCTGCCTCACTGCGCAATCCGGCTCATGCGTATGACTGCATGGCTGAAAACGACACATCTGAGCATACGGCTCAAATTCCGGAAAACAATGCCCAAGCTCTCCGGATGAGATTCCAGTAATGCCAAACTCACGAACTCCCGGTGTGTCAATGACAAATCCCCCCGCTTCAAAAGGCAGAAGCCGCGAAGCACTCGTCGTATGCGTCCCGCGCTGACTTTGCATGCTCAGCGCACCCGTCGCCAGATTCGCACCAGGAAACAGCTCGTTCAGAAGTGACGATTTGCCTACGCCGCTGTGACCCAAAAAAGCAGAACGACGCCCCGACAATGTCGAATATATTGTATCAATCTCCAGCTTTTCCTTCGCCGACGCCATGATACAACGATACCCAAGCGCCTCATACAGACGCACATACAGAAGATCAATTTCTTCCGCCTGTTCCCATTTGTTGATTATGATCAATGGCTCCAAATGCCAGTGATGTGCGCAGACAAGATATCGATCTATCAGTCCCGGTTTCAGCGGCGGTGCACCCACACTCGCCACAACAACCAGCGTATCGAGATTGGCAACCAAAGGCTTGGATCTGCGCCCCCCTGGTTCGAGCCTTTCCACAAGACTCGTGCGCGGCTCTATCGACTGAATCACCCCCTGATAATCGCGATTCTGGACTACCTCGGAATGAATCGTAAACGCCACAAGATCGCCGGCTATCGGACGCCCCGTCCTGTATTTCTTGCCTAACAATGAACACGCATAGGGGGTCTCGGCTGAGATTCGCTCCCCCTCCAGACGGCATACAAATACTACGGGCCCAAGCACCTCGACGACGATCCCTCTCTCCATTATCTGTAAATCTCCGTCGCTTTATTGCCGGTCCATTCACCACCTCCGGTATACTTGTCACCGTATCCCCACTCACCGCTCATCGTCAGGCCATCATCGCCAATCACCAGATAGCCTTTGCCCTTCACCTCACGACGGCCAATCTGAAAATCACCGGGCTGAATCCAATCAAACGTAAAGACTCCACCCTCGACCTTGCCTTCAACTTCACCACCGCCCTTATAGTCAAATGTCCCACGCGTATAACCATCCGCCTTCTGGGTCAGTTTCATATCCCCAAAATTCGTATACCATAACCCAGAAAACGTCGCACCAACAGGCATCTCACGCGTAGGAAGCGGTACCGTCGAGGCTGCACATCCCAGCGCTCCAAAACTCAGACAACCAAACAAAACTGCTATGCCCAACGTACGTAATCTCATGCTTTGCTCCTCATAACCAAACAAGACACGGATAAAATCCAAAAACAACTGTCGATGTTCCACACCAGGTGTACGAACAAACAATCACATCACCCCTATCATAACGAAATTTGTATCCACAAAGCAATAATCCTGACATTCCCTCATGCAATGTCGAAAAAATTTGCTATCTTGAACTGTCCTCCCTAGATTAGGCCGCTTTTGGGGGACTCATAATTATAGGCCCTCATACGAGTGTGGATATTTTGTTCGCCAATATTTGCAGTTCTGAGCTTTGAGCTTAATGCTTAGAGCTTCGGATAGTAAATGCACTCTCAAAGCTCAAAGCTCAAAGCTCCGAGCAATGAAAGACATAGTCTTTGGAACATTGCATATCCATACTGCTCAGACACAGACTAATCATAACGATATATCATTATTAATACCCTTCAGCTCTTTTCATGCTCGAATTTATTCTCTGTATCCTGCTGATTCTGATGAACGGCTTCTTCGTCGCCGCAGAATTTTCTCTCGTCCGGGTGCGCGTATCCCAACTCGAAGTCCTGCGCGATGAAGGCAATAAATCCGCAAAACGCGTCCTGAAAATCGTACATCAAATCGACTCATACCTCTCCGCCGTTCAGCTCGGCGTCACCATCGCAAGCCTCGGTATCGGTGCCCTCGCCGAACCCGCTATCAACGCGCATCTCATCAGCCTGATCGACTGGATCGGACTCAACCTCGATCCTTCCATTGAGCATACCATCAGCTACATCATCGCATTCACTCTCGCTTCCTTTGCACATATCGTATGCGGTGAACTCGCGCCCAAAAGCCTGGCTATCGCAAAACCACTCGAAGTCAGCATGTTCGTTGCAACCCCGATGTACATCTTCCACGGCGTGTTCAAACCGGTAATGTACCTCCTCGTCGTCGCAAGCAACCTAATCCTTAAACTCATTCACATCGAACCTGTCGCCGGAGACCACTCTTCCGGTGTCTCCGCAGAAGAACTCAGAAACATCGCACAACACTCTTCCAATGATGGCACCATCACTAAAGAACAGGGAACGCTGCTCGAGAATGTCTTCCACTTCTCCTCGCTCAACGCAAAAGAAATCATGGTGCCCAGAAGAATGATCGATGCCGTCGCCATCGACGCTTCGCTCGAGGATTTTCTCTCGTTCGCTCTCAGCAAGGGACACTCCAGATATCCCGTCTATAAAAATGATCTCGACGATATCGCAGGCATCGTGCACATCAAGGACGTCGTCAGCGCAAAACAAAAAAATGAACAAACCACGCTCGAATCCCTCATGCGCGAGGTCGTCTATATCCCGGAAACCGCGAACATCGGACATGTCCTCGAAAAACTTCAGCAAAAACGCGCTCATCTCGCCGTCGTCGTCGATGAATATGGCGGAACTTCCGGTATCCTCACCATCGAAGATACACTCGAACGTCTCGTCGGAAACATCCAGGACGAATTCGATCCGGAACAGCAAAACGAAATCGAACCCCTCGACAACGGCGGATGGAATGTGCGCGGCGAAACGCTTCTGAGTGAACTCACCGAGTCCATCGAAGCAAAAGAGATCCAGGCCGAAAGCGATACCGTCAGCGGATTCATCATGGAACAGCTCGGTCGCGTCGCAAAACCGCACGATGTCGTCAAACACCAGGACCTCACCTACGAAGTCACTTCAATGGACAGACTTCGTATCTCAAAAGTATTCATTAAAAAGGTAGATCCCCCAAAGGAAAATAACTCCAATGACTAACTCCCAGTTGACCGATCCCTCTTACATCCGCGTCGTATCCATCGGTGGAACCGGCATGTTCGGTATGAACTGCCTGCTGCTCGAAAGCAAAACCACCAAACTCCTCATCGACTGCGGCGTCATGTTCCCTGCCGACGATGATCTCGGCGTCGATCTCATCACCCCAGACTTCACCATCATCGAACAGGATCCTCCCAAAGCACTCCTCATTACGCACGCACACGAAGATCATATCGGAGCTATCCCATACCTCCTGCTCGCTCTCATTCAGCACGGATTCCATGCAAAGCTCCCCATCTACGCAACCGACTTCACTATCGCTCTCATCAAGCGTAGACTTGAGGAACACGATCTCCTCAAATACGTCGAATTCAACTGTGCACGCCCCAAAACCACCAAACAGTTCGGAGACATCACCGTCGAATTCATCGATGTCTGTCACTCCATTCCAGGAAGCCTCGCCTTCGCTTTCGACACCCCAGTCGGAAAAATCGTACACTCAGGCGACTGGCGCATCGATAACACCCCAATGTCAGGCGCCAAAACAAACCTCGCAAGATTCGAGGCACTCGGCGACGAAGGCGTCCGCCTCTTTCTCAGTGATTCAACCAACGTCGAAATCGATAATGAATCCATCACGAGCGAACATGACGTCTTCAACAATATTCAAAACTACATCAAACAAGCTCCGGGACGCGTCTTCGTCACGCTGTTTGCCTCCAACATCGGACGACTCCAGTCCATCATATATGCCGCAGCAAACACAGGCAGAAAACTCGCCGTCTGCGGGCGTTCCATGCTCACAAACATAGCTACAGCAAGGGAACTAGAATACCTCCGCATCCCCCTCAACCTCGAAATCATTCACGAAGAGGATATCAACGCCACTGACGACAACCTCATCATTATCGTCTCCGGTTCACAGGGCGAAAAAAACGCCTCCCTCTTCAAAATAGCTCAGGGCGAACACCCAAGAATCAAGCTGCGAAAAACGGATACCCTCATCTATTCCGCACGCCAGATCCCCGGAAACGAGCGACGCGTCAACGCCATCATCAACGGTTTCTACCGGCAGGGCGCAAGCCTCGTAAACCAGCCCGACCTCACATTCCATAGCTCCGGACACGGAACCCAGCGCGAACTCGAACTCCTCATCGAACTCATCGCCCCGCAAATCTTCGTCCCCGTTCACGGTGATCACCGGCGGCTGGCACAGCACGAAAAACTCGCTCAACGCACCGGCGAGCCCATGATCACTGAGATCATCGACGAAGGACAATGCCTCATCCTCTACCCAGATCACCACGAAATTCATGACGGATACATCCCCTTCAGACGATACGTCGTCGGAAAATGCATCAACGGCATCACTTCCGCCATCATGAAGGAAAAGAAAAATCTCGCTCACCAGGGCATACTCGTCGTTTCAGGTGTCCTCAACAGCAACGATGAAATCGTCGGAAATCTCAGAATTCACCCCATCGGAATCTGCGCCAACGACGGATGGATGGATGAACTCGAACCCGAACTCTACCGCACCATCTCATGCTCCGCACACCACGGAGACATGGAGGAAATTGTCAGACACAAAGCCGCAAAATACATCAAACAGGCCATCGCAAAATTCCCCGTCATCGTCGTCGATTTCCACCGCATTTAATTTCTGAATCCGGCTCCGTTATTGGCTGCGCCAATACACTCCGCCAGTCGGCTCCCGCTGCGCCGGTACGCCGACTCGCAAGTGGCTATCGTAAAACGATACGCCACTTGCAACATACACCTACATGCGGTAAACTGGTTCCACCGCGCAGTAACGGCTTACTGCAATTCTATTCTCTCAGAGAGGGCATCATGACGAAAGTAGACCTCAAGACCGATCCCAAATCCGATAAGCGAAAACAAAGCGTTTACTTCCCCGTAGATATGCTTGATGAAATCCAGAAAGAAGCATTGAGACAAGATCGTACCGTCTCCTGGATCGTTCAGCGCGCATGGAAAATCGCTCGCGACGAAATCCTGCTCTATCCCTCCATCAACGATCCTTCCGGGGATGAAGCACAACTCGTCGCCCGAATCACCGACGATAAGGATCTATAATATCATTCTCATTACAGCGCAGTCGCTGATTTAAAATGGATACTTCCGGTCTCGCGGGAATCCACGAGATTCCTGCAATCCTTTCTCACCCGCATATCTGTGGCATCGGCGGTATCGGAATGAGCGGGGTCGCTTTGATTTTGAGCGGCCTCGGATGTCCGATCTCCGGAAGCGATCTGCGACACAGCGAGATCACTGATCTGCTGCAGAACCAAGGCGCTGATATCCATTATCCGCATGACACCGACAGCATAAAAAATGCTTCGTGCGTCATCGCGTCCCGGAGTTTTCCCCAAAATCACCCCGAGATTCTCGAAGCTCAAAACCGGAACATCCCCGTCATTTCAAGGACGTGCGCTCTCGGTATTATCCAGTCATTTACACACTTCAGACCAGTCCTCTGTTTTGGATCCGTCGCAAGAGCAAAACTCGCCAGACTCACAGCTCAGGCATGCCAATGCGGATATTGCACTGGCGTCGCAGATGCCGGCGGCAATACACTTCATGCCGCATTCGGAAACCAAATGATGCTCGACATCGATGAACGCGACTATATGGCCGCACCGCAGGATTTCATGCGCCTGCGGGGCGATGTCATCATTTCCGACTGGCAGTCCCCGCATTTCGGATACTACAGCGACGATTTTAATCCACGGCAATTCGTCCAAAAACTACTCGACGAATTCCTGCCGGACGACGCCATGCTCATCGCGCCGAAAACCCGAAATTCCTCGACAGAAATCGCATTCAGTGCCTTCAAAAAACACAGGCAAACCCAGTCTTTCTCCTTCACGCTCGATCCTTTGACCAATTCTCTGAGTTTTCCGGAATCATGGAACCGTCCACCGGCGCATTACGAAGGTACATTCGTCGACGCATCCGCACTGGCTGGCGCGGAAATCTGGCTCAAACTCAATAATATTCATACACATCCCAATGATTTTGCCTGCATCGGATGGTTCTCCCGGATTTCTCAAACGCATTTTCACGAAATACGAATGCACCCCATGCACATTCGTATCGCAATGCAGAATCTTAAGCTCAAATCACAAAATCATCCCATTCATGCAGCCATCCGGCCTTTTTCATCCACGCTGAATGCCTATCCGCCCGAAGTCTGGGCTGATACATTCAAAAACGTCGGCAAACTCATCGTCATCACCCCGCCATACGAAGGCTGCACACCTCAGGATTGCGACAAATTCTGCAAATCAATGCAGTCCGTCTGCCCCTGTGAATGCATGACCGCACAACAGGCTCACCAAACCGCAGATCCCAACGATTTCTGGCTATGGATCGGAGCTCCGGATATCCTATGAAAATCATCGACATCCTCAACCATTGCTCACAAAATGGCACTCATTGCCTGTCGTTCGAATACTATCCGCCAAAAGATCTCTCAAAATGGCCTGAATTCTACCAAAAAGTCACCCGCATGGGACAACTGAACCCCAATTTCATCGACGTCACCTGGGGTACCGGCGATCCCACATCACTCGCCACACTCGAAGTCTCGGACAATATACAGAATCAGACCGGAATCGACACCATGATGCACTTTACGTGTACACATCGATCCAGACACGAATTGATGGATATTCTCGAACACGTCAGCACACAGACAAAAATCCGAAACATCATGGCGCTGCGCGGAAACAAACTCCCCAATGCCCCCTGGACTCCGCATCCCGAAGGATTCACCTGCGCAGCCCAGCTCGTCGAATCAATGCGAAGCAAATTCGGCGACCTGTTTTCCATCTCCGTCGCCGGATACCCCGAAGGACACAAAGAAGACGGTCTCCCGCCTTCGCCGGAATTCACAGCTACACAGGCCTATCGCGATCAAATTCACTACCTGAAACAAAAAGTCGATGCCGGAGCCGATTTCATCGTCACACAACTGTGCTTCGATCTCGAACAATTATGCAGATACCGCGACCTCTGCGCACAAACCGGCATCTCATGCCCCATCATTCCAGGCCTTCTCCCCATATACAGCCATCAAACCTGGAACAAAATCGCAGCTTTCTCGGCATCCCTCCCCCCCGCACTCTCAAAACAATACGAAATGATCCCCAAAGAGGATCCGAACGCCCTCGAGGATTTCGCCATTCAGCTGCTGCATCGGCAGATAGATTTTCTGCATACTCACGGTTTTTACGCAGTCCATATCTATACCCTCAATCACGAAAAACTCATCTCAAAGGCTCTGGCTGATTATAAATAATGTGGGCTGCGAATGCAGGTGCGTGCTGTTTATATTATGAATTAACCCAAAATATTTTGTACAGACGTGTCGTGACACGTCTCTAACAAATATGCATTACGCATTACGCATCACGAATTAACCCAAAATATTTTGTACAGACGTGTCGTGACACGTCTCTAACTCAATGCTCAATCCACATTCCCTGATTCTTCCCCTGTTCCAGATGCCCAATTCTGCAGGACTGATAATAATTATATTCAAACGTCAAATTCTGCACTTCTTCGCTGTACTTGTTGATCACGTACTGCAGGAATGTAAAAATCTTCATATAGCTTACGCCCCTGTTCGGATCAGTCATAATTGCCATGGATTTTTGCGTATAATCATCGATAGTTTTGGATTCATCAAATATATTCTCGATATGAAGCATCTGTTCGTATTGTTTCACCACATCACACGTCTCATTCCCTGCATCTTTGTCATGGATTGCCTGATTAAGCAAACTGAATTCATGAGTCAGGCTGGTCCGGTGGATATTGTGGCAGTCGAAACCTTTCTTATTGTCATTCGCAAATAGTTTATTATATTTATTCATACATTTTGTAGAATCGGAAAATGCATGGCATCCGACAGCTTCCCTGCAGTACGCCGATAGTTCTTTTTGGAACTCCTCCTCCGTACTTCCCGGCGTACTCGCAATACATTTAGTTTTTTCATTGAGATCATCCGCCAGATTCATTACACATTTTGTCTTCGGCACACCATTTCTCATCAGATGTTTTTTTAATGCCTCCTCCTGTTCTTTCGAATCAACCCCTTTTTTCGAAGCCAGCAGTGCACAAATCTCTTCCTCTTCCTTCAGACTGCACAAATAGGAAACCGCATAATATTTGCGAATTTCATTTGCACAGCCGGGATATTTCTTCAGCTCCATATCCATCAGAGTCATCTTGCTCGTCAGACAGATCTCCGCCTGTTTTGTATCCGTCGGAACTGCATATCGATTCACGCTGCAGGGAGCGACACCAGGCAAACACGTCAGTCCGACCACATCCCTGATATTGCGCGGGCGAGGAGAATACTTTCTCAAAATCCGAACCATCTCATTGCCTTCATCCGCAGCTTTTTCAGGTCCGTCGAGGAACGATGCGACCTCTGCCTCATCCTGACGAGCAAGTGCATCGATTAAACGCTGATCCTCTGTCCTGACATTCAGAATCTTTTTGATACCCAAATCATCCAGATTAAATCCGCCCCCGGAGTCTCGGTCAGAATTCATTGCAATCCGCTCTTCGTGCTCCTGCTCAAGCACCCCGACATATCTTTTAATCCGCAAAAAAATCGATTCCCCGTCTCCTCTGACAAAATCCATAATCGCTTCATGATAATAAATTCCCACTCCGACAATAAGAATTAAAATAATAATGACGATACTCTTTTTCATACATATATCTCCGAGTTGCCGACGCATTGCGCCCTTGAACACTGTAGGATTATAAAGTACCCCCTCGTGTTTGAAAATATATTTTCACGTTTCAAGCAGTTTCCGGCGTATTTGCCGCATGGCCGCCACGGGCCATCGCGGCAAAAAGCCGGAAACAAAGGCGCGTATCGGCGGACAAAACCGCCGACAGCGCCTTGCGTTTCGCGTATGGCAAAGCCATAGCGAAACGACAGTCATACAAAAGAAACACCGTCGAATCCCCCTCGGCCAAACCGCCCTTGCCCGGACGCGTCCACAGCTCGCGCCTACCTTTGGGTATTCTCCCTGTCTCCCACCCGCCAGCCTGCGCCCTGCCTCAAAAAACGCATGACATTGACACACTGCTCCCTTTCCGGCATCGCTGTCGTAAAAAAAAGCATCCAATGTGCCCCGGCATGTACGGCACTTCAGCATCATGTCCCGCGTCCGGAGTACGATGACGCTGCAAACCACCCCTCGGTTGTCCGCACATTATGATATCGGGGAAAAATCCCGTCAGACAAATCCAGATAAATACATATGCACCTCCAAAATCGGAAGGTTCATTCCTTCATCTGAGTTATGCCATCGAGAGGAACTTTGTTTCACTCTGGTGTACGATTTATTTTTCAGAAAAAGGCATAATCGTGAACACAAATAATACAAAGTCGCTGAGCTTAAAGAACTTTATCTTCTATTGGGAATCAATTAAAATAAAACAGGTAATGGGTTTTTCTTAAAATCCAGTCATTCGGTTCATATCAGCGCATTCAGATAAACGGCAATCCAGGAGTATTCAATGAAACTGCGTTATTTCGGTGTTATTTTATGTTCGGCACTCATGGCAGGATGTGCAGACACCTCAGAGATAATTCCTGATTTCTGCCCCGGCAACCCAAACAAAGACGCTCCGGGAATATGCGGATGCGACAAACCGGACACCGACGAGAATCAAAACGGAATCATCGACTGTCTCGAAACTGGTACCGATGGCACGCCCGGAATCGATCTTTGCCCAGATAATGATAATAAAACACTCCCGGGAATCTGCGGGTGTGAAAAGGATGATACCGACACCGACGGCGACAAGACCCCGGACTGCTTCGACAAATGCGAGAACAATCCGAACAAGCTTTATCCCGGTTATTGCGGCTGCGATTCTGATGCCGATGATGTCGACGAAAATGCCAACACCATCCCGGACTGCATCGAAAACGAAGGCGGTGATCTCTGCCCGGACGATCCCGACAAAACTGCCCCGGGAATATGCGATTGCGGCACACCGGACAAGGACACCGACGGTGACGGAACCATGGATTGCATCGACATGTGCCCGGAGGATCCCGGCAAAACGGAAAAGGGAATATGTGACTGCGGCAATCCGGATACCGATTCGGACGGCGATACCGTTCCGGACTGTCAGGATGAATGCGCCCAGGATAACCAAAAAACGGAAAAAGGCATCTGTGGCTGCAACGTCGAGGATTCAGAAGAAAAAGTCGCTGATTCAGATGGTGACACTGTCCCGGACTGCCTCGATGGATGTCCGGAAAATCCCAATAAAACCGAACCCGGTGAAGCTGGATGCGACGCCGCCGAAGCTGCCGACGCAGACGGTGATGGCGTCGATAACGAAAACGATCCCTGTCCGTATAATCCCAATATTACCGAGGGAAAGGACGTCGACTGCAACTACGTGACCCAAAACGACGAGCGCATCTTCGAAATCTGGCATGCCACCGATCTCGAACGCCTGCGCACCGAAATTAAAGCCCTTCTGTCCGGTGATCAGGATGGGCTGGCATGCTCTGCAGGAAATTCAAGCTGCTCCGATGATGCCAGCGCAATTATCGCCTGCAAGCAATTGGACAGTTTCGTACTTTCAGATGTCGGCACTTCCGCAACGACCAAATGTTCCAGCAATCAAATCTGCCAGGTCAACAGCGCAGGAAAAGCAGAATGCGTTGCACTGGCATGCAATGATGCCAAGAACCCATCCAAACCCAACGATTGCTGCACCTCGGATTTCAGCAGCATTTGCAATTCCGAAAAGGAAATTTACAAGTGCCTGGGAGATCGCATCGTTGCTTCAGCATGCACAAAATGTACAACATCAAACGGAATTGCATCCTGCAAAACATGCAACGAAACCGATAACCCTTCCAAATTCAACGATTGCTGCGACAGCAGTTTTCAGACCAAATGTTCCACTGGTAATGAACAGTTGGCCTGCGTCAACGATTCCGTCGTCGCGTCACCATGCCCCGGCGGATGCACCGAAAATTCCGACACAAAGGAAATTGTCTGCCTGGGATGCAAAAATTCAGATGATACACCATCAAAAGTCGGTGATTGCTGCGTCGCTGGAAAAGATTTTGTCGATATCTGCCAATCGGACAAAAAAAGTGCCCTCAGATGTCTCAATGGATATATTCAGGAAGTATCCTGCGCAGGCGGCTGCAGCTCTACGGATTCGGCAATATTCTGTCAGAAGGAACCTGAGGGACTCCTCCATGTCCGCCTGATGAACGATATCGATCTGGGAGATACCGGTATTCAAAAGAAAACAGTTCATTCCATTTGCTATGGTGAATGGACTCCGCTCGAACTCTATCGCACGCATTTTGATGGCAACGACAAGCAAATCTCCTTCGCAGAATGCACGCTCGTACGTCCTCTGTTCAATACTATTCTTGAATCAAAAGTTTCGGATTTGAAACTCAACTACGATCTGGGCGGAAATATCTCTTCTGCACTGGGTCATCTCGTTTCAGATTCCCATATCGATAAAGTCAGTTACAATGGCGTTGTAAAACGCGCAGCAACTATCTTTGATGAAGTAACCACAGGGTTCGGAACCTTCGCTGCCTTCGCAAACAACAGCACCTTCAGCAATCTCTCCTACTCCGGCAGCTTCGATTCTCCCGCCGGAAATACATTCGGCTTTGTCAATAAGGCTCAGAACAGTAACTTCCTCAAACTCGAAGCAAAACCCGAATTATTCAGATGCTATTCCAACGCCTGCAGCCCGGGATTCAATCTGTTTTACAATACCAACATGATCAATGAAATCACAATAGATGCCACGAAAGTGGAACAAGTGTCCGGCAGCCTGTTCGGTTTCGCCAACTCAGCAAACAACACAACTTATATACAAGATTCTTCCGTCAAACTGGGTGATATATCATACAGCAATTCTTCATTTTACGCATTTGCAGGCTCATTGTACAAAACAAACAATATATCTTTGGAACTCGACAATACAGCCGGAACCGGACAATTTTATATTGCCTCTACCGTATACAATAAGAATGCTGACTGGAAGGTCAAACTGAAATCACTCACCGCCGGAACTGCATATTTACTGTCGTCCAATACTTCAGGCAGCGCCATTATGCAGAACTGGGCCATCGATATCGACGAGATCAACAGCACAGGGTCTGTATATATATTGTTCCAGTCAATGAATACAAATGCTTCTCTCGATAACTTTCAGTATCATATCAAAAAATTATCTGCCTCCAATTCAATATATTTGATGGATTCTTTATATAATAACACATCCATCACACACACCGGCATTCGCCTCGATTATGCCAAAGCCAACTCCTTCGCCGGAATCAGAAATATTCCCAGCAAAGTTGAAACAACATTGTCTGATTTCTCAATGTATGTGGATGGCTATTTAACATCATCCAAAAACACAACCAATGCCAATTTCATTCAAAATACAGGCACTGCAGATTCAGTTTCACTCCAAAACATCGCCCTTTCGGGGCACTACCATGCCTGCCAGTCAGCAAATGATTGCAGCGCAGTCACACCCGTTGAAATTCCCATGGTGTTCAAAACGCTCAACAGCGACATCAAACTGAATGCCCAGAACGTCTACTGGCACAAGTACACGGATACGGTATCGCCCCTTCCCCAGAAGTTCAGTGACGTCGAAACGATGTCAACCGAAAATACCGAAAAGCTCGAAAAGCTCAATGCGATGCTCACTGGCTTTACACCCAGCGAAACGAGCACAATCGTCAGTGCCCTCGCAAAGGAATCCGCAAACTGGACTTCACTCGAAGTCACCGGAGGCAACGGAAAAATCCAGATTCCCTGGTACGGTAAATAATACCTACCTCGGTATATCCACTACCTTGCGCTTCACCGTATTGAGCTCCGGATGAAGCGCCTGATCGCGTTCAACCGTAACCTTCTCGATGGCACTCAGACGGCTGTCGATGAGTTCCCAGGTCGAAATCAATTCATCGAACGAAACCGGCGGCTGATTCCTGCCATCGACAAATCTTGCATAATCGAGCGTCAAATCGAAAAATCGATCCTGAATCTGAAGCAGCAAAAGCAGATTGTCGGACTCTGCCCGTTTCGTCTGAGGCTGGGCCATATCCGAAATGCTCTGATCCAGGCTGGCTACGCTGCGCAGAAAACTCGCATAGGTACCATTCGGCTCCGCGTACAGCGTCCATATCCGCTGCCACGATTTTAGCTTTTTCCAGGCCAGATCGGCATTCGAGGTTTCACTGAACCACGCATAGATCTCAGCCAGACGCTGAACGAGCCGGCTAAGGTGAAGCTGACACAGTTTCATCACGATGAGTGAATGCCCAAGCGTTCGCTCGTTCGCCGGACTCTGGCGCCAGCTGACGATCCAGGCGCTCTTTCGCGGAGAGTGCGCCAGCTCGGCCTCGGGAAAGCTCCGGCAAGCCCCCTGCTTACAGAGTTTAAGAAGCTCATCACGAATCGATACCATGTGCGACTCAAGCTCAGAAATCGCAAGCAGACTCCGTTCTGCTTCATCGATGCGCGACGGCGCATGGAGCATTTCGAGTACGGTGGAAATAAAGGCCGGAAGCGGTTTTCCATTTTTTAACGGCTGCTCCGGTTCCGCCTGAATCTGCCCAGGAAGCGCAGCAAGATCATTTTTAATATCCTGATAGAGGAGATTCCAGGTCTCTGCACTCTCGACGGCTGGTTTCGTATGGTGATGTATCGGATCGATAAACTCAGGCAACCCCCGCCAAATCATGCGACTCGATTCATCCCAGGCAATCAGAAGAAGATCCTCACACCGCGTCAGGCGAACCTTCTGGGCTTCTATCTCGTTGATCAGCTGCTCGATCTGCCCGGATAAAAATACATGATTTTTCTTCGCATACGCAGGCGACTGCAGTCTCATATAAGTCCGGTATGCTTCATCCTCTGCTTTCGAAAGCGCCCACTGCATCGGAAGTATATGGCTGTATATATCCGAAATGATACGTATGCGCTTAAGATTCTGATTGATGCAGGGCCATGCAACAAACGAATGGGGCGGCGCAAAATCGCGTTCAAGTTTCTGTATATGAGAAGCCAGTGACCGATATGCCCGAATCAGCAGCTCAAACTCCTCACTCCAGGTCTGAAGCGCACGAATCAGCGGATCCGCCGCATTCGAAAGATACAGCCACCGATCGCTCTGCTTCATCTGCTCAGACCAGCTTTCAAAAAAGGTCATTGCATGGATAAAAATGCTCTCAAGATGCGTCGTCCGGGCCGCCCTGGGCTGAAAATCGCCCGGCATCCAGTCGCCCTTCGGAATCGCATGCCCCGAACGCAGCGCCTCGATCTGTGTCACCATCTGCCTGACCGGTTCAATGACGGCAACATCCGCATCCTTGATTCGCCCCCCGGAAAACAGCGCAAGATAATTGTTCAGCTCGTTGTGTACACCGCGCGTCGCCATTTCAAGACGACCGATGCGCCACAAAACATTCCGGTGAAGCTGAAGCGTCAGCTGAAGCTGCGCACGCTGCTGCAAACTAAACCCCGAACTCGGCGGCTCACAGGCCACTGCCGGTGAAACCTGAAGATTCGACAAAATCTGCGCTTCCTTGCGCTCAATCTGACTCTCTTCAATATGCGTCAGCGCACTGCGCCAAAGCTCTCTGTCCGACTTTTCCAGCTTCGTTTCGAGCGCCTCCGGCAAGTGAATCTCAAATCGCAGCGCGTCGCCAATCACTGACCAGTCTCGCTTCGAATTCTCCCAGACAGACTCCGGATTAAACGCCGGCATCTCACTTTCCTGCCAGCTCAGGGCTGGAAGCGGCTCGAGCACAGCTTCTTCCTTGGGATGACAGCCACAGGAAAGGAACATGGTAATGACAAAAATGAACGGATGATGACGAAACATGCTTTTTTTATGGGAAATGCTCGGCTGTTTGCGGCTGTGCCGCAAATACGCCTCGCCGGTTGGGCTTTTTCTGCGGCATGGCCGCAGAAATACGCCCAACGATGCGCCGCTATCGGTCCCGTGGACCCTATACGCGGCGCATTATGCCGTGCTTCTTCCATTTTCGGTAAATTTCAATATAATGGCTTTACGGCAGTGCAGATATGGCTGTTCCCTGAACCTCGCAATGCAAAAAATGCAAAGCATTTCAGGAACATCCACAAAAAAATGGCACCCAACAAATCATCACATCATTCACCGCATACCATTCGCCACACAACACGAGGAGACTCATCCATGAATAAACACTTAATTCCTCTGATTCTGTCTGCATCCGCATTGCTCACACTGGCATGCGGCGATGACAGCTCTCGCTCCGAGACCACGACAAATCAAACATGTCAGGGAGATGATTGTGAAACCTCTTGCGAAGGTGATAACTGCGAAAAAACTTGCCAGGGCGATAACTGCGAAAAACCTTGCGAAGGCGATAACTGCGAAAAACCGTGCGAAGGCGATAACTGCGAAAAACCTTGCCAGGGCGATAACTGCGAAAAGCCGTGCGAAGGCGATAACTGCGAAAAACCTTGCGAAGGCGACGAATGCCAGAAGCCCTCAGATGAGTGCAATCAATGCGAAGCCGATCAGAAAAAGTGCGATGGCACCAAACTCATGGTCTGCAAACCCAATGACCAGAATTGCCTCGACTGGACGGTTCAGGAAAATTGCGAGTCGGGCTCATATTGCGACACCGAAGCACTCGCCTGTGTCACCTGTCAGGAAACCTGTCCCCAGGAATCCAAAAAATGCGAATCCAATGGCGTCGCGGAATGCAGTCCCGACGCCAACGGCTGCGCCGTTTGGACCACGACGACCATATGCCACGATTCAGAGCATTGTGATCCGGAATCGCTGTCCTGCGTTCCGGGATGTACCGATCAATGCCAGGAAGGTCAGCAAAAATGCAACGGCAATAAGATCCAATCCTGCAGCAAATCCGACGATGGATGCACAATCTGGGAAACATCCCAGACCTGCGACTTTGGCAAATACTGTGACGATAAATCATTCACATGCCAGTATCTCTGCGGCAATGACGATGAATGCAAACCCTTCTCACTCGTCATTCTGCCGGATTCACAGTACTACACGCGAAACCACAACGATTCGGGCAATTCTGGCAGCGGAACCAATGCCGGAATATATCAAAAACAGACCCAATGGATCGTCGATCATCAAAAGAGCGACAATATCCGGTTCGTTCTCCACATGGGCGATGTCGTCAATGACAATAAGCGTTTTCAATACAAAATTGCCCAGGATGCCCATAAAAAGCTGTCGGATGCAGGCATTCCCTACAGCATTGCCACAGGCAATCACGAATATAAAAAGGGAGACAGTTCCATAAGCTACGCAGCCCGTTCCAGAACACTCTTTGGCGAATATTTTAACGACAAATATATAAAAGACAGCTTCAAGGAGACAGGCTGGTTCCAGAAGTTCGTATCCACGGGCAGTATGTATGCCACCTTCAATGTCGGAAAGTTAAAGTTCGCCGTCCTTGCACTCGAATACGCACCGCGCAAGGATATTCTCTGCTGGGCCGATGAACTGATTCAGACAAAGTTCAAGGATCATTATGTCATCATTACAACGCACGCCTATCTGAGTTCCAATGGGCGCGGCAATACGAATGGTGAACAAAAGTTTTCCTACTTTAATGGAAAAACCATCATCAGGGGCAACAAAGACAACAGCAACTGGGGTTCCTATACGCCATTCGGCGCAAGCGGAAGCGATCTCTATCGCGAACTGGCTGCGCGCCATTCCAACGTCATTCTGATTGCCAGCGGCCATCATTGCGATATCGCACATCGTGATCGCGAAGGATATAATGGTAATAATATTCACGAAACCCTCGTCGACTATCAGTGCGAAAGGCCATGTCTGTCACTGAATATAACCAAATGCTGTGACGACAATGATATTCTCGACAATGGCAATGGATGGATGCGGCAGCTCATCATCGATCCGAAAAATATACAAAAAGACGGGAAGCTGCAGCCCAATGTTCAGGCAAAGACGATCAGCGCGCTCAAGGAATATCAGGATCAGGCATTATTCTATTGTGACAGTACATATCATAAAAATCTTTCGGGAAGCGATCATACCTATTCATTTACCATCGATTTTTCAAAACCCATCGAATACAAATATACGACAAAAGATAATCTGGAATTCGGCGTACGCGACATCAATGCCAAGGGCGATGGCAATCAATTGCTGCCGGCAGTCGCAGTAAACCGCACGACAGGTGCTTTCGTCGCCGTATGGGAAGACGATTCCAGTTCAGACGATGGTACTGGCAATCACGATATCGAAGGCCGCATATTCTGCCCCGGCGGATGCCAGGATACCAATCAGTTCACCGTCAATACGACGACAAAGGGACAACAGAGAAACCCCGATGTTGCCATGGATAAGGACGGCAATTTCGTCGTAGTCTGGGAAGATGATTACGAAAGTGACGGAACCTATCAAATCTATATGCGCGGATTTGATGCAAAGGGAAAGGAACGGTTTGCAACCAAAACAGTTAACTCTGATGCTGCCGGACAACAGTACACACCATCGATCGCCATGGCCCCCAATGGCAATTTCGTCGTCGCCTGGGAAGATCAGTCCGTAAACGCCAAAACACCTCAGATTTATATTCGCGGCTTCAAAGCTGACGGAACGGAACTTTTCCACGACCGCAATACCATGGATTCCGTTTCGGGTTCGCGAATTGCTCCGGATGTCGCCATGGACAAAGACGGCAAATTTGTCGTTACCTGGCAGGATGATACCGACGGCAACGGCCTCTATCAAATCTATGCCAAAGGCTTTAATGCGGACGGTTCAGAACGCATCAAGGCATTCACTGTCAATACGAACGATGCCGGGCAGCAGTACACTCCCGCCGTTGCAATGAATGCATCCGGTGATTTCTATATTGTCTACGACGATAATCAGAGCAGTTCCGTGCATCACATCAATGCTCGCGGTTTTGATGCTTCCGGCAAGGAAATCTTCAAAGACCAGAACATTTCGGATAAAGATGAAATCGATGGCAAACCTCGCCCCGTCGTCTGCGTTGCCGACGACCGGTCTGCCGTCTTTGGCTGGAAAGCCATGACAACAGCCGAAAACGATTACAAATATGGCGATATCCGACGCAGAGGCGTCAGTTCAACCGGTGAACTCAAAACTATCAGTACGGCTCATTATATCAATGTCGGCAACCAGGAAAGCCCGGCACTCGGATGCACAGCTTCCGGAAAACACGTTTTCCTCTTCTCGGATGACGATGATCGCAACGATTATACCGAGATCTTTGGACGCGGTTACAACAGCATCGATTAAAACCACTGCGATTATCTTTTTGGTCATGTGCTGCCTGAATGCAGCACATGACAATTCAAAACCACCTTACCGAAGTCCCCTTTAGAGACTCCGGATAAGATTATTGACATTTGATTAGGGGTCTACCCACGCATTGTTGGGTATGTCGCAAATTTTCGGCGACGTACAACCATCCCATTCTTCAGGTAATGCGTATTTTATGCGGTTACACAGGCACTGCCATTCCACGAAAAGCCCTCATTACAATTACAAGCAGAATTATCTGAACTTGGTACGCCATTCGAGCATTCAACACATTGTGTATGTGCAGAATTTGGCACTTTAGAACCTGAACATGTTTCACAGGCAGTATTGGTCGAATTCGCTACCTTATTACCAGAGCAAGTATCACAAGCTGTGTGCGTAGAATTCGCTACCTTATTACCGCTACAGGTTTCACAAGCTGTGTGCGTAGAATTCGCTACCTTATTACCGCTACAGGTTTCACAAGCTGTGTGCGTAGAATTCGCTACCTTATTACC
>JAFRYG010000041.1 GCA_017441205.1 Pseudomonadota bacterium | reverse complement strand
TTAAAGGATAGTTGGGAGTTGGGAGTTGGGAGTTGGGAGTCACGCTATCACAAAGGTTCTTGCCAAAATACCGGTAAATGCATTCACCACTCCAAGCACACTTCACTATTCACTATTCACTATTCACTAACATCAGTCGACTACTTGTTCTCAGTCCAACTCCACTCCTTAGGTCATTCATTCACCTCTCAAAACTCAAAACTCAAAACTCATCATGAGTTGTTAGTTGGGAGTTGGGAGTTGTTATAAGCAATCAGAGAAGTCGTTTCTGAAGAACTAACAACCAACTACTTATAAAATCCAGCAGTATGGCTACTGTATTGCTCTGAGCGTAAAGCACTGAGAATATAACCACCAACGCCAAGCGCAGAGCGTATCACCTCTATCGACATACAGAGACTAAAGTTTGCCAATGCTGATGAACTCGAGTTCGTGCTTGAGTGCGCGTGCCATGAGTTCATGAACGACGACAGCAGGCGCTTTGCCCTCATAAATCCCTTCGTAGACATGCTGAACGATGGGCATATCGACATCATATTTGCGGGCGAGTGCGTATGCGCTTTTCGCGGTTTTGACGCCTTCGGCAACCGTGACTCTCGCGCGTTGAATATCATCGAAAGACTCGCCCTTTCCCAGACGGAACCCGAGATCGCGGTTTCGCGACAGATCGCCGTAACAGGTCAGGACGAGATCTCCCAGGCCGCTCAACCCCGAAAGGGTCAGAGCTTCGCCGCCGAGTTTGACGCAAAGTCTCGTCATTTCTGCCAGTCCGCGAGTGACGATGGCTGCGGCGGCATTGTGACCGAGCCCGAGTCCTGCGACGGCTCCGGCAGCAATGGCGATAACATTCTTAAGAGAACCGCCCAGTTCCACGCCCAGAACATCGTCCGATGTATAGGCTCTGAAAGCACCATTGCTGACGAGGACCTGCAGTTCTTTGCACAAATCTGGATCATAGCCGGCAATACTGACGGTTGTCGCCAATCCATGTGCGACATCCATCGCAAAGGACGGTCCCGACAAATAACATGATCTGGCGTGACTCCATGGCCCCAGAACGGATTCGATGACGCTGCTCATGGGCATGAGCGTTTCGTTTTCAATGCCCTTGGTCGCGCAGATGATCGGCAGACCGGGTTTAAGATATGATGCGAGCTGGCCGAGTACACTTCGCAGAACATGACTGGGCACGACGACGACGAGAAGCGTCAGTCCATCAGCAAACGCCTGCAGATCATTGGTCGCGGTCAGTGCCGGTGGAAGCTCAATCCCCGGAAGAAACTGAACATTTTCGTGTTTTTGATTGATACATTCGACGACGCTGCTTTCGTAAGCCCAGATTCGGGCATGACCATGCTGAAGGCATAAATGGCGGGCAAGTGCCGTTCCCCAGGCTCCGGCGCCGAGAATTCCGATTTCATCTGAATACATGTTTTTTTCTAATTATTGGAGATGTGAAAAGACGTTCCATGGAACGTCTGTATAAAAATGGATAGAGAACAACAAAAAAATGCCGGGCAATCATGCCCGGCTATTCATGAAGAGATTATGATTATTTGCCAGCTGGTGCCGGGGCCTTGGCCGCAGGTGCTGCAGCAGGTTTGGCGGCAGCAGGCGCTGGAGCGGCATTCGCAGGTTTAGCAGCAGGGGCTGCTGCGGCATTACCTGCTGGAGCCGGGGCGGCAGCAGGCGCTGCGGCATTCGCTGCACCAGGAGCGGCTGCGGCAGCAGGCGCACCGGGTTTGGCAGCATTCGCGCCAGCGGGAGCATTGCCTTTTGCCTTGGCTTCTTCTTCGGCCTTCTTCATCATCGCAAGTCGTTTTTCGAGCAAAGCACTCGTGAAGTTCGCCAGTTCACCGACTGTCGAAACCTGCATTCCCCATTCCTTGATGTCGGTTTTTTCGTCCGCAAAACTCGCCAGGAGTGCGACATCGCTCTCGTTGCCGAGCGTCGAAAGACACGCCATCGAAAGCATACGGGTCGTCATTGTTCCTTTCGAAACCAACTGTCTGAAGACATCCAGAGGCACCTGATTATTCAGGTTCTTGGGCAAATACGCGCAATACAGACGCAGGGAGTTCCAGAATGTTCTCGATGGCTCACTGACGAATACCGGATGATCGGCGGGAACCGCCAGGGATGCATAATCGGCGGGCAATGTCTGAATCAGTGCCGCAAATCCTTCGCGCCCTTTGTCGATGGTCAAAAGTTCCAGACAATCCCAGCGGATATAACCGGTTCTGTCGGTCTGAATCAATGTCGTGCAGACTTCGCTTCCGGCCTTCTTCTGAACATTGCGGTAATAGGTCTGCAGCATGACATCCTTATAATAGTTGAGCGTCTCATTCTTATATTCGGGATCGGTCACGATGCGTTTTGCCATCGGCAGCAAAAGCGCGGATGGATTCGATGCAAACGGCAGAACATATGTTCTCGGCATATTGGGATATTTGGCCTCGATGCGCTTGAGAAACATCTGCGCCACCATATCGCTTGCCCCCGGGAGCTTGAGTGCTTCGAGGCTCGACAACGTCGTGGAAATTGTCGTCGTCAGACGATCGCTGGGACGCGAAACGACTTTGAATTTCTTGCCCTGCTTATTTAATTCAGCTTCCTTGTCGGCTTCCTTTTTGAGAGCTTCTTCGAACTGATTCAGGGTTTTCTCGAGAGCCGTCTTATAGATGGGAAGGGATTCCGCACCCAGACGTTCGAAAAGTCGTTTCTGTTCGACGCGGCCTGCCTTTTCTGCCGAAAGGAAGAAATTGTCGCTGTCCAGCCAGTTGCGCAGGTATTTCATCAAAGCATCGCGGTTTTCATCGTTCAGATCGAGATCGAGCAGATAATAAGCTGCATCCTTGACCTTGGTCTCGTAGGCAGGTTTTTCGGCCAGGAGCGCATCCATTCTGGGAATGACGCCGGCGACGATTTGATTGACCTCATCGGTTTTGAGCGGCTCACCGAGTGCATCCGGCAATTCCACACAATTGCTCCGTTCGGTCAGAACCATGACGGCCTCGATCTTGGATTCGAGAGAAAACCTTGGGTTCTGGATAAATTCCTTCATTTTAACGGGTGCACGTTTATCCTGTATCCATTCGCGCACCTGTTCGGGTGACTTTGTACAAGCAGAGAATGCAGCTGCCATCAGGACGATCAGCAAACACATGATTGCGCGAGTTATATTAGTTTTTCTCATGATATCAGCATCCTTTACTTACTTTTTTTGAACGGCTTTTCTTTTCGGCCGGTTTTTCATGATTGTTCTGAGCAGGGACACTCTCCGGCTCTGCATCCTCAGTTCCGGCCTGCAATGCCGGATTTTTGTGTGCTCCCTTTGGCGTGTAGAGGACGTTTCTGGGAATGTTGTTCAAATCGACCCTGCATCTTTTTTTGAAAACGAAATTGAAAACTTCCTTGTAGTGATCGACGAAGAAGAATGTGAGACCTTCGCGGATATATTCGGCGAGTTCATCGACATCGCGGCGATTCTTGGAGCACATCACGAGCGTTCTTGCGCCCGCGCGTTTTGCAGCAATGACTTTTTCCTTGATGCCGCCGACGGGAAGAACATTTCCGGTCAGTGTGATTTCGCCGGTCATGGCCAGTCTTTCGGGGATGGGCTGTCCAAGCAGCAGCGAAAGAATACTCGTCGTAATCGTAATACCCGCACTCGGTCCATCCTTGGGAACGGCGCCCGCCGGGAAGTGGACGTGGAAATCGTATTTCGGGAACATATCCTCGCGAACATCGAGCGCATCCATATTGGCACGAATGAAACTGAATGCGATCTGAACGGATTCGCTCATGACTTCGCCGAGCTGTCCCGTGAGTTTGAGCTGTCCGACGCCGGGCATTTTGGTCGTCTCGATGAACAGGATTTCGCCGCCGAACTGGGTCCAGGCGAGTCCCACCGAGACGCCGGGGAGCAGCCCTCTGCTGATGACTTCATCGGTATAGACCGGCGCGCCCAGGAAATCGGGCACATTCTCGGGCGTGATTTTGGCGATGGGGTCTTCGCCGGCGGCGATGCGCTTGGCATTTTTGCGGCAGACCTTGGCGATCTGACGCTCCAGTTCGCGCACGCCGGCTTCGCGCGTATAGCTGCGGATGATCCGTTTCAGGCCGGTCGGCGTAAACTGCATATTATCTTTTGTCATGCCGTGCTCGGCAATTTCCTTCGGAACGATATGGCGGCGCGCAATCTGGAACTTTTCTTCATCGATGTAACCCGAAAGCTCGATGATCTCCATACGATCCAGCAGCGGCCTGGGAATCGTCGAAGCATCGTTGGCTGTCGCGATGAACATGACATCCGACAGATCGAAGCAGACATCCAGGTAATGATCGTTGAATGCATTGTTCTGTGATGGATCGAGGACTTCGAGCATTGCGCTGGAGGGATCGCCGTGCCAGTCGCTGCCGAGTTTGTCGATTTCGTCCAGGACGAATACCGGATTGCGAACGCCGACGCGCTTGATTCCCTGAATGATCTTACCCGGCATGGCCCCGACGTAAGTCCTGCGGTGACCGCGGATCTCGGCTTCGTCCTTGAGTCCGCCGAGCGAGAATCCGAAGAATTTGCGCTTGAGCGCACGGTTGATGGAACGTGCGAGACTCGTTTTGCCGACGCCCGGAGGGCCCAAAAAGCATATAATCTGACCCTGATGATCGGGTTTGAGCTTGCGCACGGCGAGGAATTCGAGAATGCGCTGCTTGATATCATCCAGCCCGAAGTGATCCTGCTCCAGGACTTTTTCGGCATATTTCAGATCCAGAACATCTTCGGTCGCCTTGTTCCACGGCAGATTGCACAGCCAGTCCAGATATGTGCGGATGACGTTGGTTTCGCTGGATTCCGGCGTCAGCACCGAAAGCCTGTTGATCTCTTCGTTTGCACGGTTTGCTGCTTCCTCGCTCATGCCCGAAGTCTTGATGAGTTCGCGGTAATTCTGAACCGCGAGGGCAATTTCGTCCTTTTCTTCGCCCAGTTCCTTGCGGATCGCGCGCAGCTGCTCGCGCAGGAAGAATTCGCGCTGGCTGGCTTCGATGCGCTCGCGGATGGTGTCGTGAATCTTCTGCCCGAGGGCAGCCAAATCGAGTTCCTTGACGAGCACTTCATAGACGGCTTCGAGCCGCTTGCAGACATTGAGCTGCTCGAGGATCTCCTGCTTTTTCTTATTGGGAATATCGAAGTGCGCCGCAATCATATCCGCCAGACGGCTGGGACTGTTCATCGAAAGCATGCCGGTCAGCAGCTCGCGCGGCAGCGACGTTTGCTCCATGTCCGAGAGTTTGCTCAGGCTGGCCTGAATATTGCGCCAGTAGGCCGTCATTTCGTCGGATTCCTCGACGATGTCATCGATATATTCCACTTCGGCAATCAGACGATCGCTCTTGAGGAACGACAAAACACGCATTCTGCTCACGCAGTGAACGATCATCGTATAGGAGCCATCGGGCATGCGCGCCATGCGAATGATGTGGCCGACGCACCCGACTCGCGAAAGCTGATCCGCCGTCACCGACATGGGATCATCGCCCTCTGCCCACAAAAAACCGAGATAATCGCTGTGCGTCTGAGCGCGCTTTACGAGTTCGAGCATCGGTCCGGGCGTCACGACAATCGGCATCATGACATCGGGGAAAATGACGTTTTCTGTCAGCGGAAAAATGAAGAGTTTCTCAGGCAAATCTTCCTGAACGACGTTCTTGACCTGCTCAAGAAGATCCAGAATGTTTTCGCTCATATCGTGCTCCAGACGGCAGGGAAAATGACAGCATTTCGACAAAATGCCATTTTACCTCTACCACAATATTGGCGAATTGATAATTGATAATGTTCGACACATTTTAACAAATCCTGAACAGGGTGAGCCGCGCTATCGGCCTGGCGGCGATACGCGCGTCTGCCGGGCTGTTGCCGCTCTGCGGCAATACGCCCTCCCGGCGCCCGGCTATGTACATACGCCGGGCGCCCCATCATGAACGACGCCAGCCCCATATAAATCACATTGCGAACTGCAAAAAAGGCGAGTAAAAGCCAATATCGTTGATGCCGGCAGAAATGCAGGCAGAATTTGATAAAGTGAATAAAAGCAGAGCAGGAGTGAAAAAATGTCAAACGAACGTCGTCCCATGCGCCGGAGTCCCGGCACAAAGCCAGAGAGAATCAAGCGGGAATCAGGATTTGAGCCGCAGGACAGGGATTTTAACCGCCAGGACAGAGGGGGACACGGACCGCGCAGAGCCGCGCACCGCGACAGCGAAACCATGTATGACGCCGTTTGCAGTGAATGCCACGAATCCTTTCAGGTTCCGTTTGAACCCGATCCCGAAAGACCGATCTTGTGCAAATCCTGCCTGAGAGCATCCCGGGAATCCGGCCGCATCCATCGTGAAGGCGAATTCCGGGAACCGCGCCGCGAATCTTCGGCCGAAGAATACCAGATCACCTGCTCACACTGCGGAAAACAGGATACCGTACCGTTCAAGCCGTTCGAAGGCAGCGTCGTTCTGTGCCGCGAATGCATGAACAACCCGAACGTCGAGCGCGTCGGCGGCAAGATCTATCACACGATTATCTGCTCAGTATGCGGCAAGGAGAATAAGGTTCCGTTCATGCCGGATCCCGGCAGCCGCGTGCTGTGCCGCGAATGCCATGCCGCCGAACGCGAGGAAAAACAGCGTTCGCGCGAATATTTTGCCAAGCATCATCCCTCGGTCGTTCACAATACCAAGGTCCGCATCGAAATTCGCTGCGAACGCTGCGGATGCACGGATGTCCTGCCCTATGTTCCCAAGACACACGGCCAGATATTGTGCCGTCAGTGCGCGGAAAATACGTTCGGAGACGAATGGGCTCGCCGCAACCGCCTGAGCGCCCGCGAATATCCATTCACCTGTGCTCGCTGTGCCGCGCAGGACTTTGTTCCCTTCAAACCAAAGGAAGGCCAGGAACTCCTCTGCCGCCACTGCCTGAATGATCAGGCGGTTCTGAAGCATCACCGCAGCGAAATGCAGCGCCACGACGCATTTACCTGCGTGCGCAAAAATGAAGACCATACCCCCGGCGCTCAAGACCAGAACGATCAGAATCAATAAGGAGCAGTATGTCTTTAATTCAGGCAATCAAAAAGCTTTTTGGCATTTTTGGGGAACCGGAAGCCAAAGTAAGTTCATGGACAGAGGAACTGAACCGCGATGCAGAGGACCGGATCTCTGGGAAACGGGATCTCAAGTATCGGAGCCGGTACGCGAAGAACCGCCCGAAACAGATGAAGCAGTCAAAGCAGAGCCTCCTGCAGCAAAAACCATAAAAAAATTTGTGCCGCCCAAAAACAAAAAATTCGATCCTGAGCTAAGCAAACAGCTCATCATCGTCGAGACGGCAAAAGAAGTGTACCAGCTGGTCAAAGATGGGGCGGATCCCAATCATGTCGGCAACTACGGCCTTACCCCCCTGATGTTTGCCGACAATCCGGATGTCATCAAAGCCCTGGTTGAATGCGGCGCGGATGTCCATGCGAAAGATGAGAGCGGCTATCCGGTCATTATGAAAATGAAAACGCCCCCATGCATCAAAGTCCTGGTTGAATGCGGAGCAAATATCGACGAAAGGGACAATGCCGGCTACACGGCACTGATGTATGCCGACGAACCGGAAATCATCAAAGCCCTGGTCAAGTACGGTGCAGATCCCAATGCAAAAGATACTAATTATGGCCAAACGGCAATCATGAAAACGGAAGACCCGAAATGCATCCAGGCTCTGGTGGAGTGCGGGGCAGATCCCAATGCAAAAGATAATCGCGGCTGTACAGCGCTGGTGTATGCCGACGATCCGGAAGCCATCAGAGCCCTGATCAAAGCCGGAGCAGATCCCAACGTGAGAGACAATGAGGGTCAGCCGCCCCTGATGCACACCGACGACCCGAAAGTCATTCAGGCATTGGTCGATGGAGGTGCAGATCCCAATGCGAAGGATAAAAACGACTGGACAGCATTGATGTATACCGACGATCCGAAAGTCATCCATGCATTGGTCAAAGCCGGTGCAGATATCAATGCCAGGGACGAAGACGGACAAACCGCTCTGATGCACGCCGACGAACCGGAAAGTATTCGGGCCATGCTGGAATGCGGTGCAGACATCAACGCCAGGGACAACGACGGACAAACCGCACTGATGAACGCCAATGATGAGGATTGCATCAAAGTATTGATAGAAGCCGGTGCAGACGTCAATGCAAAGGACAACGACGGATGGACCCCCTTGATGCATTTGTACCATGAGGGACCTGAGATCGTCGAAATGCTGATAAAAGCCGGTGCAGATGTCAACGCCAGGGACAACGACGGAGAAACTGTTCTGGGATATCTTGGTGAATATCTTAATGATCCCCCGGAAGATGTTGACGATGAAAAAAAGGTGCGCGAACTCCTCAAAAAAGCCGGAGCCATAAAATAAGATGGCTATGTACGGCTACTGTGTTGATCATAGCTT
>JAFRYG010000040.1 GCA_017441205.1 Pseudomonadota bacterium | reverse complement strand
GGGGGCCGAGAGTTTTAGCGTTCGGTGAACGGTAAAACTCGCAGAGCCCAGTGAACAAAGGCTAATCATGAGTCGATTGCCGATAGGCAAAAGAGACGAAATGAGTAGCCTATTGTGAACTGTAGTAGGGGGTGTTCACAATCGAACACCCCCGGCCGCGAAGCGTACAAAAAAAAGCACCCGCGCTGCAAAGCGCGATACGACTCACCTCAGTTCGCAAAGGGCCATTCACTTCGTCTCCCGTTGGATCATGTCTGATTCTGTTATGCATTAACCCGACAATAATCTGTACAGGCGTGTCGTGACACGTCTCTGATAACCGACAATAATGCCCGGCGTATTGCAGAGCAATAGCCGGGCGCGGCTGCGTATGCGGCCGGGCGGACTTTCGCCCGGCTGCATAGCAGGCCGCCATCCCAAAATGCCAAATTTAATTCCCTCAAAGCCGATAAAATGGCAGTATGGTAATCTGGTTTTGTCGTCAAAAATTATCAACAGGCGGCTTTGGAGCATGAATCATATTAGAAATCATTTAGCATTGTGCGCGATTTTGCTGACTCTGTCGGGATGTGACACGGTCGCAGAATTGACGTTCCAGGATGAACAACTCATCGAAGCCATTCCGCAGGGACTGATTTCGAAACAATGCGGCGCCCTCGATCCCGATTCGACAGATGCCATCTTTCGTTTCAGCATTCTGACATCATTCGATGCCCGACTGACGCCGGGCAAACGTTATGCGGCTCTGACGAGCGTTCTCAGACCGGGAAAAAACTTTAATGCAGAAGACGTCGTTTTTTCGGACGGATGGTTTTTTGTCGTTGGTCCTGACGGCCAGGACATGACGTGTACTGCTGCCGAAGACTGCCCGACGGGTGCCTCGTGCCTGACCGCAGACGAAATGGGACTGAGCCAGTATTATTATGCACCCGAAAGATTCTGCGCCTATTCCACGATGATTTCGGTGGTCTCCACTCCGCGCTTTACCCATTTTCATCGCAATAAATCCATGTCCTCGAGTGCGTCTGTCATCAACCAGAATTACGATGGACGCACGATTGCTTTTGTTCTGGACAATTCATCCACGCTCGACGGCAGCAACGAAAACGGAACCCCAAATCGCGAAACCGCATCGGATCCCTGGGAATACCGAAAAGTCGGCCTGAATCAGTTCATGGACGGTCTGGCCATCACGGACGAAAGCACACCGAGACTGGAGTTGTCTGCGCACTTTGCCAATGGCACGGGAACGACGGGAATCTATGATGCCTCCAGCACGTGGATGCGCACGACGAGCGCATGGGAAGCCACAGTGATGTCACAGTATCCGACGCCGAGCGGCAATTCCCCCATCTGGGAAGCTTCAACTGCATCCCTGCTGAAAATCATCAATTCCGCCAATCCATCCTATTCGAAAATTATGATTGCCATGACCGATGGCGAACCCAATGGCTATACGGATGATGCATACGAATCCTTCCGAAAGGCTTTGACGACGATGCCGCAGATGCCGCTGCACTGGCTGGAGCTGACGACAGGCAAAACCGAACGCCGCTATGCAGACATCGTATCCATGGGATGCGGGACGCACTACATCTTTGACAATCCCGTATTCTTTTCAAAAATCCTGAGAAACATCGCCATTAACACCGAATCCTGGTGGGATGTCGATCTGCATTTTTCCGCAGTCCTCCCCACCGACTATACTTACCGCCTGGCAACCACGATGGTCGCCAAAGTGGGTTCCTCTGCCGTTTCGTTCGAAGCCCAGCGCATGACGGAACAGAACGAGACAATCGATTACCGACTGGTTTTATCCAGATAATGGGAGTGATGAATGACACTCTGTGTGCATAAACCAGCTTACACCGGAATACTTGCCCTGGCCCTGGCACTGGGATTCTTTCTGCTGCCGGAAAAAGCCACGGCATCCCCCGGTGAAGTCGTATCCCTGGACACCGAAGACGCATCCCTTGATGCAATGCAAAGTGCTGACGAAAAAGCCATTGCAGTCATCGAAAAACGCCCGTTCAGCAAAGCCGGACGCGGAGAGCTTTCTCTCGGGCTAGGAACGATTGCCAGCGACATCTTCCTCGTCTATCTTCCGGTTACGCTCAGGGGGGCATATCACTTCAAGGAATGGGTGTCGCTGGAACTGTCCGCATCCTACATGGGGTGCTTCGGCAGCGATGTCGGCAAGAATCAGACGCGCGCTGCCGATCAGAAATGCATGCGTTTTCTGACCCCAACCTACGACCGGGTGACCGGAAGTGCCGCGTCCCAGACTCAGCTGCGCAACATCATCCTGAAAGAATACGAGGTCGCACGCTTTACCCTCGACCCGGTGTTTTCGATTTTTATGGGAAAATTCGCACTGGCCAACGATGCCATCGCACATTTCGATTTGAACCTGGCCGCCGGAATCGGCGTTCAGATCGTCGAAATGCCTGACAACACCAATATGAGCAAGATCAATTATGGTGCAGCATTCGAAGGCAATTTTGGTCTGGGCGTGCGGTTTGTGTTCCTGGATTTCGTCGGCGTGAGACTTGATTTCCGGGAATATCTGTTTGGAAAACAACGTGACAAGGGCCTCGGAACGTCTTCCGAATTCAGCCTCAGTGTCTCATTTTTGCTCTAAAGGATGAGAATCATGAGGACAATGAAAACAATATTCGCCAGCATCCTGAGCATTTCCCTGTTCGCACTCGCATTTTGTCCCGCAGTATCGTTTGCGGATCAGCTCGATGACGATTTGAATGCACAATGGACGACGCGAGACATCCCCGCCATGACGGGCAATCAGCTCTTTACGACGGCCCGACGTTTTGAGATTGCTCTCAATTTCGGCGTCATTCCTACGGATGATTACTACAACTACTTCCCCATTTCGGTGGACGTTCACTACCGGTTTACGCAAATGTGGGGACTCGCGCTGCGCGGTTCCCTGCTGATGCTGCACAGCGATACGACACTCTCGGAATTCATGGGCAAACACCAGTCCGCGATCGAGCCGGAATTGCTCGGCGATGAACAGCGCGGCGATCTCACTCTGATGGCAACATTTCATCCCGTTTACGGAAAATCCACCGTCGAAACGACCAATCTCGGTCGATTTGACTGGGGAATTTTTGCAGGCATCGGACTCGTCATTTCCAATTCCGCAGACAAATCCAGAACCAGCCGCGAAATCAAAGCTCATGCACAGGGCATCTTCGGAACAGATCTGCACATCTTCTTCCTGGACTGGCTCGCCCTTCGCCTGGAAGCATCATTCAGATTCTATCATGCCCCCACACAATGGGTCGTTCCCTGCACACTTTCGGTCGGAGTCAGTTTCCTCCTGCCCGAAATATAGTTCACACCATCTTCCCCTATTTCAGGTCCACAACGTCCGGATTCGTGACGAAATCCTCGGGCGATAACATAAAATCGAGAGTTTTCACTGATGAAAAAGTGGTTTCGCGCAGTATTGGCAGGAATGATAATGTTTTCGGGTCTCGCAGTGTATATGCCCGACGCCGAAGCACTTTCACTCCAGGAAATCATCGTCATGTCAGGACAGGGACTTTCCGATGACGTACTCATTACCATCATCAGCAGTGCAGACGCGCTTCCCGAACTCTCTCAGGAAGACTATGGCACGCTCGAAAAATCGGGCATATCCCCCCGCGTGATAGAGGCAATCGAACAACGCCGAAAAGCCATCCAGGATGCATCACAGCCCGAACCGGCAAATCCGCAATCGCCGGACACTTCAGAATCCGCCCCAGATGCATCTGAACTGCCCGATGCAGCAGCAAATGCCGCAGATCAACCTGCAGCATCGCCCGAAGAATCCCCTGCAGCACCGGTAAATCCGGCATCTACGGACGAAACGGCACCTGCCGGAAATACCGAAACGGAAACGGCACCTGCCGGAAATACCGAAACAGAAACGGCATCTGCCGAAAATACCGAAACAGAAAAGACATCCGCTGCAGCACCGGAAGTTCTCACGCCTATCGTCGGCGACAGCACGGTTCTGGCACCGCTTGAATCCTCAAACGTTCCTCTGGTTTTCAGGAAATTCTTTGAGGAAGCCTACGAAACATACACAGTCCAGGCCGAAGTCGCACGACGTTATGCGCGTCTCCAGAACGAAACTGCCTCCGAACGTGCATACGATTCGGAAGTTCCCAAAGTCATTGGCTATATCCAGAAAATTCCCGTCAATCCCGTGGGCTCTCTCGAATCGTGTCTGGCCCTTTCCGAAACAATTAACCCGCCCCTGGATACCCCGCTGGGTGCCACGCTCAGTCAATGTATCGGACT
This sequence comes from Pseudomonadota bacterium, assembly GCA_017441205.1. Classification (GTDB taxonomy): domain Bacteria; phylum Myxococcota_A; class Bradymonadia; order UBA4248; family UBA4248; genus UBA4248. Next base: position 9,521 of record JAFRYG010000040.1, on the reverse strand, counting down.
CGCCCTCAACGAACTCAAAGCACCGGCAATGGCCGCCGTTTATCTGGATCAGGCGCTTCAGTCCAAAGCCAAACTGCGCGATTTTGCACCGACTCTGACGACATTTCTCAGCGTTGCACACGATACGGATTATACGAGTACGTCGCCGATGCTGATCAATGAACATTTCGGCGATGTTCAGACCGAAAATAAACCGGAATTCCTTTATTTTACTGGTTACAGCCTGGTCTATGGGCCATCGCCGGATCCGGCTCTGGCAAATCAGATTCTGTCCAATATTCCAAAGGGAACGATTTATTATGCCCGTGCGCGTTTTCTCATGGCAGTGCTCGCAGTCCGCGCCCCGGAATTCAAATTCAGAACGGCCGCTGAATATCTGAACCAGGTCCTCGATGCTGTTAAAGAATCCGACGTTCCGGCTGCATACGAAATTCAAAATGCAGCATGGCTGGCGCTCGCCCGCATTGCCTACGAAAACCACGCCTATTCCGCCGCCGATGCATTCTATCGCAAGGTCGATATCAACAGCCACCATTTGCGCGATGCCATCGTCGAGAATGCATGGGGCCATCTGTTCAATAACGAACATGCCCAGGTTCTTTCCCTGACGCATGCCCTGCGTGCACCGATCTTTGAAAAATCCTGGATTCCCGATCTGCTCCTGCTCGAAGCAGGCGCATATCTTGGATTGTGCCGGTACGACATGGCCAGCCGTTCCCTCGAAACGCTTCGCACGACGACCATTGCCGACGGTACTGCACTGAAAGCCTATATGGCACAGACTCCGGCGAGGGATTATTACAATCAGATAATAAAACACGCCGAAGCACCGGAAAATTCGCCGATTCCGCATTCAATCTATAAACGCGTACTCGCCGATTCCACATTCAAGATGCTGCATCATTCCATCCGTCTCCTGACCGACGAAAGGCAAAAGCTCAATCAGCATGTGGGACCGAGCTTTGCTTCATGGCCAAAGCTCCGCGCTGTTTATGACGAAGCCATCGCCCAGCGCCAGCAGTTCATGGTCACGGTCATTTCCGGTATTTACGATTCGGTCCTGTCGCAGCTGCATGCCCTCGACATTTCGGCTTCCCAGGTCGCCATCGAAATCCGCCTCGCCCAGCGCCAGCGCGAAGCAGAATGCCTGAAAATCGTTGCCTCCGGCGGACAGTGCGCATCCCCCGAATCCGCACCAGCCGCATCGGCCCTGCAAAAGCGCGGCAACGAAGCCTACTGGACCTTCGACGGCGAATTCTGGCGCGATGAAATCATGTCTTACGTTTCGGGTGTAACTTCTCTCTGCGGAGATTAGTGGGAAGTAAGCTTATAGCTTGTTGAGATGAGCAGCATTATCCGAAGTTTTGGCAAGAACCTTCGTGATAGCATCACTCATGACTTCCGACTCAAAACTCAAAACTAAATAAATGCTCTCGTGGATTGATCTGACCATCGTTATCGCCTTTTTGGGCATTACCCTCTTTCTGGGGCTGCGCAACCATGCGCATGCCAAAGATAATTCGCGTTATCTGCTGGGAGGGCGAGCCCTGACGCTTCCGGCATTCATTGCGACGACGGTTTCGACATGGTACGGCGGTATCCTTGGAATTGGTGAATATACCTGGCTGTACGGCATCTCGAACTGGATCGTTTTTGGTGTACCCTATTATCTGGGAGCACTTCTTTTTGCGATCTTTATGAGCCGCAGAGCCAGATCTTCCGAATCCCTGACCATCCCTCATCGATTCGAAACGAGCTACGGTCATGGAAATGCATTTTGCGCAGCCATTCTCATTTTTCTGACGACAATTCCGGGTGCTTATATATTGATGATGGGCACGCTTGGATCGATATCTTTTAATATATCATCTTCCGCAGGCATCATTCTTACGGCGGTCTTTGTCGTTTGCTATTTATGGCGCGGTGGCTTCAGTTCCGTCGTCCGAACGGATGCCATTCAATGTGCACTCATGTTCGGCGGATTTATTATGCTCTCCGGCTGGCTCCTCGTGAATTACGGCCTAGAACCGCTTGCATCACTGCCAAAAACGCATCTGGAACCCACGGGAGGACAATCCATCGGAAGCATCCTCATCTGGTACATCATTGCACTGTCTACGCTTGCGGAACCCAATTTTTTTCAGCGTGCATTCGCAGCCAAAACACCTCAAATCGCAAGAAAAGGTTTATTTATCAGCATTCTTTGCTGGATTGTATTCGATCTGATGACGACGTTCTGCGGATTATATACACGTGCATTGCTTCCGAATCTCGACAATCCCGTGCAGGCATTTCCGCAGCTTGCGGCAGCTGTATTGCCCGTCGGTTTAATCGGCATTTTTTATGCAGGCTTGTTTGCAACGATTCTTTCTTCGCTCGATTCCAATCTGTTCACGAGTGCTGCGACGTTTGGACGCGATTTGTTGCCTCAAAATCACACATCAAAATCAGATTGCTCACAAAAAATAAAAATAGGAATCGTACTGAGTGCCATTTTGGCGAGCATCATTGCGATGAGTGCAGGATCTGTCGTTAAAATATGGAAAATTTTCGGCTCAGTTTCGGCCGCATCGCTGTTGATTCCCATTATCGGAACGTATTACCGGCCGTTCAAAATGAGCAGCACCGGATGTCTGATTCTCATGATTAATAGCAGCTGTGCGACGATCGCATGGTTCATCATCGGAAAAATCAACGGTGCATACTGGATGAATATCGAACCGCTTTTGATCGGCGGCGGGGTCGCTCTCTGTTGTTTCGCAATCGATAAATTCGTCAAAAAAAACAATTAAAGACCCCCAAAAAGGCCCCTCAAACCCCAAAAAGTACCCTTTTCGGCATAAAAATGCATATTTATGCGTTTTCTATTAAATATTTTCTTGACAGAAATTCGCTTGAACCTTACTTTTCGCACTGTTTTGGCAAACGCATATGCGTTTCGTCTTCTAAAACTCCCTTTTCTATTTTGGAGATTTAAAACTATGACAAAAGCTGAATTGCTTAGTGCTGTGTCCGCAAAAGTTGAAGGTATGACAAAAAAACAGACGGCTGATGTCGTCGATGCTGTTTTTGCCTCCCTGAGTGAAGCCATTTGCAAAGACGGCGGTGCCCGTTTTTCGTATCCTGGTTTCGGTACGTTCACCGTTAAAGAACGTGCTGCCCGCGATGGCCGCAATCCTCGTACGAATGAACCCATCAAAATCGCTGCTTCCAAGACCGTCAGCTTCAAGGCTGCCCCGAAACTGAAAGACATCCTCAATGGCGCCAAAGCCGCCAAGAAAGATGTCAAGAAAGTTGATGCCAAGAAAGACGCCAAGAAAGCTTGCAAAAAAGGCTGCAAAAAGTAATTAACAGCTTTAATGACGTAGAAATTTAAAAGGCACTGTTTTCAGTGCCTTTTTTTTGACCTATATACAGACACTGTATTGATTATAGCTTAGAGCTTAGGACATTAAAAATATCCACAAACTCCAGGCTCCAAGCTCCAGGGTAAGAGCTTATCAATACTCTCGTCATACAGAGCCTTTTTTGGGCCATCATCAGAATCTGCCGCGTATCGCCGCGCGATAGCGGCAGGGCAAAGGCGTATTTGCACGCCGTGCAAATAGCCTTGCCTCACCAAATCATTCCCTCACCACAATTCATGTACTGAAAATGTTCAGGCCCCTTCATCGTTTTATTTGAGGGGAACTTCCTTGTCCAAAAAGAATCTCGACAGAACATGATGCGAAGCACCGGATTCCGAAAGTTCCGATGAATACATGACGAGTTCAAAGATTTCGGACTGGCCGAAGTTCAGATCCTGAATGGCGTTCATGGCATCCGTCATATTGATGCGTTCAGTTTTGGTCGCAACGCGTCCGAGCAGCATGGTGGCTTCAAAATGGCGCGCATCAAACCCAATGTTTGCCGCTCGAAATGCATCCATGAGCGCCTCGCGTATTTCATTCAGAATATCATTGTCTGTACTGACTGCCGCCTGAATCAGACGGGGACATTCCGGCGAGGGATAGGCACTGATTCCGGCAACGACGAGCTGAAATGGAGAAAATTGGTGCGCAACCTGATGCAGAATCTGATTGAATTCAGGCACAGCTCCCTCATCGCTGACCCCCAGACAAAGCAGCGGTACATGCATATTTTCAGGACGAATCCACCGGGAATCAGCACTGCGGGCAGTGATTATCTTACCAAGATCTTCCTGAAGAAATGTCAGTCGTTCGATGAGTCTGATATCGGGTTCGATCGCTATCGTAAAAACCATTTTTTCTTTCTCCAAAATTCTTTGTGTAGTAAATAAGATTTTCTCTGTTTTGCAAAGATGGTACACCCATCTGTTATGCTCTATCGCCGAGGGCTGGGGTTACACTAACTGGATGCCCGGATTATTCCGGTCACAAACACTTCCGTTAAAATATTCAACAATGACATCATCAGAGCAAGAAAAGCCCAAAAAATCTGAGCAGCACAATACCGCTGAGCCAGCGAGCCACGGCAATGAGAGCGAGAATCCCATTTCCAGTCCGCAAGAAATAGCAGATAAAGCAGCCAGTTCAAACTTTGAAATGACGGAGACGTCTTCCACTGATCATTTGAATGAGGGTTTAATCCCCTGCCCGGCAGACGGTGATACTTTTATATTCTGTACATCTGTTGCGGATTTTCTCAGCGACGATTCATACCACTGTGTTGCAAAAGACAACGCCGATAATCCTCGCTACGCAGTTCTCGAAAACAACGACACCCACCTGCTCAAGTTTGTCATTTGTCTGGAATCCACCGAAAAAAGCAGACAATTCAAACTGATATCATCGCGCCCCGGCTTTGACTGTCTTTTCCTGTGGGAAGCCGAAGACACGGATGAGAATCCGTGGTTATTCTGTATTCATTTTCCCATTTCCGGACAGGCCATACCCCCAAGAGACAGCATTCCTGAGATCGCATCTCCGGAAATCGAAACCCGCATGGGGGACACAATTATTCAGGTCTATCCCCTGTCTGGAATCACGACACTGCGTTCCTGGCGCGAATCGCTCGAATTTGTCTCTCCGGGCTCAATTCATGACATTCTGGATATGGTTTTCGGACAGCTCAATGAACTCCGGCAGCACAATCATACCATTCTGCGCATCAGTCCCGACACCATTATTCTGAATAAAGACAATGTCTCATTTATGGGGGTCTGCGAACTCAACCAACCCTGGAACGAACGCTGCGCACAGGATCATCCCCAAATCGAACATGCTGCAATACCGCCAGAATGCTACGGCTACCTGCGGCAAAAAATGACACGCCGGCAGCGCGTCTATCAGCTCGGGGCCATCACCTATTTCCTCATTGCAGGAAAACAGATTCCCACCTGCGAATCACTGGGATTCGATCCCGCCATTGAACCGAGGGCATTCAATCCCAATTTTCCAATCGGATGGGATGAAATTGTACACAAAGCCATCATGCCCAATCCCGACATGCGTTTCGAAACCCCGGAACAATATATGAAAGCCATCCATGATGCCCTCGAACTCATGTACGAGCGGCGGGATTACCGGGCTTCGCTGACCTACGATGTCGCCGTCGACACCCACATCGGTATCACCAAGCGTCTGCGCTGTCCCGTCAATCAGGATACCGTGTTCGTCCGTCAAAGTGAGGATGGCCAGCGTATCCTCATGGTTGTCGCCGACGGCGTTTCGACATCCACATACGGAACCGGTGATATTGCAAGCAATATGGTTGCAGAGGTGGCCGAAAAATTCTGGAATGAACACGTTGCCACTGACGATTGCATCGATTCGGAAGAGGTCGTACACGACATCCTGCACCAAACCAACGAAATGATCTGCGATTTCATTCGGAAACGCTATTCACAGCAATCTCCGACGGCCTGCGAATGCATGGGCACGACAGCACTCGTCGCAGTCATCGAAAAGGGCATCCTGACCCTTGGAGCCATCGGTGATTCGAGGGCATATATCATACGCGATACTTCCATGAGCTGTATCACGCGCGACCACAATCTGTTTACCGTCGGCATTCTGAACAATCTGCCCGTCGAAATGTGCGCCATCCATCCCCATGCCGGATCTCTCGTGCAGTGTCTCGGATATTATGAAGATGATCAGACGTGCGACATCTCTTACGATCTATACACGATGCATCTCATTCCCGGTGATACGCTCATGCTGACGACCGATGGCATCCTGGACTATATCGCCTGCAATATTGCAGACAGTGAAAGCCGCATCGCCGAAATCGTACGTCTTTCGAACAGTGCGGCTCTTGCCTGTCTGGAACTCATCATGCAGGCAAATGTCGGTGGAGGGGGCGACAACTGCGGCGTCGGAATCGTCCGGGTTCTTGCCGCATAATGATTATTTTTTAAGGTGGGGTGAGGCTATTCGCCTTTGGCGAATACGCCTTCACCACGCGGCTATGACTTCGCTGCGCTCGCATACGCCGCGTTTTGTACGCATGTCAAAACCAATCCTTTACGCGCAGGAAATTTTGTGTCATATCAATTCTGGCATCACACTTGCAAACAGTTCATGGTGTTGGCTATGCCGCGATTGAATCCATAGACTCTGACATTAACATCATCATTCGCAAATTAGGAGATGAGATATGAAACGTTCACTGATGGCTGGTTTAGTTGCTCTTTCTCTCGGTTTTTCAACCACTGCAATGGCAAAGGATATCGATGCCATTGACCTTTTTGTCGGCGATTTCGTCGGCGTCGCAAGCATCGACTTTGATAAACTCGTTGCAAATAAAATGATCAGCGATACCTTCGAACAGAATTCCGGCTCCATCTCCGGTGCCCAGGGCGTTCTCGATTCCCTCAAGGCTGCCGGCATCGACTACAAAAAGGACATCGATCTCATCACTGTCGCCCTGAATGAAAAAGGCCATGCCTGCGCCGCTGTCGACGCCAAAATCCCCATCCGCGAAGCCATCGATGCCGAAGCTCAAAAACGAAATTATGCTGCAGCCGACTACAATGGTCTGAAGATCTACAGCGACTCCAAGAATTCAGCGGTCGTCCTGAGCGACAAACGCGTCGTTGCATGCGAAAATGTCTTCGATATCAAGCCCATTATCGACAACGCCAAAGCAGAAAAGCCCAAGACCCTCAAGGATCGCGATGCCGCCATCCATAAGGCATACAGTGCAACATCCAAAGGCGCTGACATTCGCGTCGGTGCAAAAATGACCAAATATCTCAAGACCAAAGCCGCATCCTATAAACTCGATGATGGCAACGGAAAATCCATCGGTGTCAGCGATGCCGAAGCCGCCTCTCTTTCCATCAGCTTCTCCAAAGGCCTCAACATCGAACTCGTTGCACAGTCCAAGAGTGAAGATGTCGTCGCCTCCGGCACCTCCATCATTTCCACCAAGCTCACCGGTATCCTGAGCGATCCCTCGCTGGCAGAACTCGGAATCGGTTTCGTCAAAGATGCCGTCAAAGTCGTTCAGGATAAAAAGAACATCAAGGCATCGGTCAAATTCGACGACAAACAAATGGCAACACTCACTGCGCTGCTGGCCGATCTGAGTGCTCCAGCCCCCAAGGCTGCTCCCAAGGCTGCTCCTAAAAAATAATATAAATCACACATATAACACGCAAAAAGGCACGCAGATTACTGCGTGCCTTTTTTTATGGCTATGTTTAACCACAGTGGATATGCAATGCTCCAAAGAATATGTCTTTCAATGCTCTGAGCCTTGAGCTTTGAGAATGCATTCACCACTCCAAGCTCTAAGCCCAGTATTTCAAATATTGGCGAACATAATATCCACATTCGTACAACAGAGTTCACTTTTGTGATGCCCCCGCAGGTTCGCGTCATATTATGCATTAACACAATATTAATCTGTACAGATGTTCCGTGGAATGTCTTTCCCTAAAAATAGCTATTTTATTTGAGAAAGTTGCTGAACTCCCCTATGATGGATACGCAGGTTTGTACGTTCTGACAAACTTTGTATTTTCAGCAAATTTACCAACAGAATAAGAAAAATTCCCCAAATAGTTCTTTTTAAACAGCAAGGAGCTCCCGGTATTTTTTCTGCATTCCGACAAATATCAAAACGTATCTGCATTTAACCAAATGACAGCATATCCCATTTGGATGGCTGTTTAACTATATGGAGAAATCATGGATCGCAAACTATTATTTGGAATCACTGTTGCCTGCGCAGTACTCGCGGGCTGTTCGGATGACTCTGTCTCTGGCGGTTTAATGAAACAGGCCTGCGAAACTGAAGGCGAAAAGACGTGCAGTCAGCTCGGTGAAGTTCTGACATGCATCAATGGATACTATGAGGTTCAGACATGCGGTGAGAACCAGATGTGCGTGGATGGTTCATGCACAGAACGATGTGATCCTGCCAGTTACATCGGAAAATGTGACGATTCCGGCAACCAGATAACTTGCGATTCGAAGGGCACAATAACTGTCCAGCAATGCGAGCAGGGAAATGTTTGCTACAAGGGAAAATGTGTCGACCAGGGCATGGAATCATGTGACACCAGCTATGCGCAGCAATGCCGCGACGATTCCACATGGACACAGTGCAAAGGCGGATATGTCGTCAGTCATCACTGCGCCGACGGTACAATCTGCCGCAACGGAATGTGCGAAATTGCCACACCCTGTGATCCTTCTTCCTTCCAAAACAATTGTTTATCCGTATCATCACAGGTCATTTGCAAGGATGGGTACGAAACAACTGTCCCCTGTGAGGGTGATCTCGTTTGTAAGGATGGCGCATGCACCAATGCATGCACTGACGATTACAAAGACTGCTCCCTCGATGGCCTGACTGCATTTTCATGCAGCAATGGCACAATCCAGAAGCATTTTTGTTCCGGAAATGAAAAATGTGTCGACGGCGAATGCAGTTCCGGAATTTCATGCAACAGTTCATATGTTCCGGTATGTATCGATGGAAAACGCCAGGAATGTGACAATGGCACACTGGTACTTGTTGAATGCGGATTGAACCAGGAATGCTATAATGGTTCGTGCGTCTTCGATCCCCCCTGCGATCCCAATACCTTTACGCCGGTTTGTACATCAAATTCCGCAGTCCAGTACTGCAAGGAAGGCTATAAAGCCAATGTCACCTGCACCCCGGACGAAATCTGCGACGGCGGTATTTGCCAGAAAGCCGATACGCCCTGTACTGAGGGTGCTGTTGAATGCAAGTCCGCGACCGTAGCCAAAGTGTGCGTCGACGGCATGTGGCACGAAAAATATTGCGCATTTGGAACAGAGGTCTGCAGCTCCGGCGTCTGTACCGACAAAACGACCGTCGAAACATGCAGTGAAGCCACCACCAAACCTTCTTGCGACGAAAATATCGCCAAAGTCTGCGAAAATGGCTACCTCTCCAAATATGACTGCGGCGAAAAGCATCACTGCGAAGCCGGTGTCTGTTACGAGGATATCAACGAAGGAGATCCCTGCGATGCCAGCAAATTTACGCAGCAATGCCAGGACGATGGAAATGTCCTG
>JAFRYG010000039.1 GCA_017441205.1 Pseudomonadota bacterium | reverse complement strand
TACGCATTACGCATTATGCATTACGCATTACGCATTACGCATTACGCATTACGCATTACGCATTACGCATTACGCATTACGCATTACGCATTACGCATTACGCATTACGCATTACGCATTATGCATTACGCATTATGCATTGCGAATTCCCAACCCATAACCCCCAGCAATAAAAGACTCCCTTTAAACTTGTGTCTTTTTGAAAATCGGTGATACTAAATGGTGCCTTCGGGCACGTTTATTTGGCGAACACAGCAGGAAGAAGGGTTGAATGTTTGGCCGACTGGTGGAAAAAATGATGCGGGGCGGCAAAGCCACAACAGATGACGGTTATCTGGGGCGTTATCTGGATGCCATATGTCCCCAGTTTGCAGAGCGGTATGAAGAAACACTGCAAAAGGTCAATGCAGATTCATCTTTGGGAAACCATCGGACTGTGGATGCACTGGATGTTCTGGCGCTGATGGTCATGAAGGAGATTGGCATTCAGAATCCGGATATTTCTGCATCCCGCGCCTATTTATCTATTCTCATTGAGAATGAGCATTTGCCAGCACTTTCCCAACTTGTTCCGAATGAACTTGGGATTCTTCGCGATCTTTTGTTCAGTTATTTCAATGGTTCAGAAGACACGAATGAAAAGGGAAGTCAGGTTCTGTCGCTGATCGAGCGCAAGTTTACGAGCGGTAAATTTTCACAGTCCAAGATACTGCTCCAGATTTTTGAAACGAATAACGAAACGCGCCAGAACAATGAGCGCAATCTTTATTACGAAGAAATGATCATGCGCCTCGAAGGCATTCCTTCGAAGGCTCGCGGCATTTCATCGAGTCTTGTCGATGCCGCATTGGCCGAGAATGCCGGTGATGAAGAGGTTTTGAAGGTATTTTCTGCACTTGAGCAGAATGCTGATGTTCGATTCTATCTTTATCTTCGGGATCAGAATGAACTCGAACGATGGCGGGATGCGCTTGCACCTTTGCCCTCCGACACGCAGGATTATCTTCTGGACTATATCCCGATTGTCCGATGGCGCAAGCTGGGGGCTCTCGAAGGGACGCTCATGACGCAGTTTGGTCAGCATATGACGTTCGAGATGCTTCGCCGCTATGTGCAGCAAAAGCTTCGCATGTGCTACTTTATTCTTCTGGCGAGCGGCTGCACGGGGGTTGAATGGTATATTTTTGCTTTTACAAAGTGGAGCCGTGAGTATTTTGATGTCGATGTACGCGAGGTATTTCCGATGCTTCATCGCAGCGGCATCGTAGATGGGATGTGCCTTCAGGAAGTGCTGGATGTGACCATCGATAGGTTTTACGGCAAGAAGATGAATGAAATTGCGATAAGTCCTGAGGCGCTTGAAAAAGCTTATCATGCCGCGATTGAATTCATTTTCCGCTGCGACGTATCCCAGATTCCTGCCGGACACTACAATTTCGGTGATTTTCTGCTCGATAATATTCTGCATTTTGAATATCAGGATCCCATGTTTGCGTACCGGCTTCCTTTAATGATGTGAGCTGTATTATGAAATTAAAGCATCTCATTCTTGGCTTTGTTTTGGTCTTTGTCATGTTTTCGACGGGCGGCTGCCGGTTGATTTTTGAACCGGATGTCGATGCCGTTGATCGCATGTTTGCAAGCATGCCTACTGGCGATAATCGCGTTGTGCGTGAGCTTTGCGACAATGAAAAAGTCTGCTCAGAACTGTATTCGCTGGGAGGAATCGTTCGTTCGGACTGGTATGCCAATAAAAAGAATTATTACGAATTTGAACAGGTCGAAATTGCCGAAGATACCGGCTATTCCTACGTACATGTCAAAGTCCGTCTTCCGGGTAATGGAGGCCGTGACGCAACGATGTTTCCGCTCATTTTTGAGATGGAGCGTGTCAAATTGAGATGGCATATTTACAGTGTGGAAGGCCTGGGTGAGTTTTTGAGACGTGCCAATCGTGCACGGGGTATCCTGTAAGTTGGAGAGGATAAAATGTCAGACGAAAGCCCCTTGATTCTGATCGCCGATGATGATCCTGATTTGCGCCAGCTTGTTCGGATTAATCTGGAGTCTACGGATTGCCGTATTGTTGAGGCAAACGACGGAGAAAAAACGCTTGAACTGCTTTTGATAGAAAGACCGACATTGATCATCCTCGATGTGATGATGCCGGGGCTGACGGGTTGGGAAATCCTGCGCTATATCCGGACACATGAGGATCCGGAAATTGCAGCGACCGGCGTACTCATGCTCACCGGTATCGGTGAGACGCTCAATGAATTGAGTTCGCCGATGTATGGGGCGGATGATTATATCGATAAACCGTTCAAGGGGCAGGAACTTCTCTTTAAGGCACGACGCGTTCTGTCCAAAGTTCGCCGAAGGAAGCCGAATGATGCTCAGTGATTTTGAGGCATTGCTCGGGTATACTTTTCGTGACCAGGCTTTGCTCGATCAGGCTCTGACTCACCGCTCCTATGCTTTTGAGCATGGGGGCAGTCATCATGATAATCAGAGACTGGAGTTTCTCGGTGATGCGGTTCTGGATTTTGTGATTGGTGACGTCCTTTATGTACAGTATCCGGAGGTACAGGAGGGGGAATTGTCGCGGCTCAGAAGCCGGCTCGTGTGTGAAGCTGCGCTTTGCCAGCTCGCCAGAAAACTCGAATTCGAATCCTATATCCGCATGGGCAAGGGCGAAATGACTGCTGCCGGGATGCTTCGTTCCGGAACGCTTGCCGACGCTTATGAGGCTGTGATTGGCGCTATTTATCTGGATGGTGGGATCGATAATGCGCGTGAGTTTATCCTGAGACATCATGCAGATTTTCTCAAATGTCCGGATGGCGAATGGCTCGCCCGGGATGCCAAAACACGGCTTCAGGAAAAAGTTCAGTCGGCCCATCGGGAGCTGCGTTATGAAGTTCTGAACGAGATAGGACCGAGTCATGCGCCGACATTCGAGGTCGAGGTGTGTATCGATAATGTTCCCGTCGCAAGGGGGATGGGAAAAAGCAAGAAAGAAGCACAGCAGGCTGCAGCAGAGAATGCCCTGGAACATCTGGAGACGGTTGCCGGAGGCGGATTGGGTTAAGATTTATAGATAATCTCTTGAAATGTCACATGAAATGTGTCGATTTCGTTATTGCAGTGTCTGATTGTTTATTGGTATATAAAATAAGGTTTGATGGTATTTGATGCTGTCATTGCGGGAAATTAAAAATGGTCGCAATTTGCCCAAAATGTCATTCTGAATTGGCTGAAGTTGGTCAGCGCTGCGCAAACGACGGATGGTTCGGTATTGCGCCGGAGGAGCTTGCCAGCGGAAACAATAATATTTTGGGCAGGCCATTGGGCGGCAGTTTCGTCGCGCTGCGCAAGATCGGCCAGGGCGGCATGGGAACGGTTTATGAAGGCCGTCAGATTCAGATCAACCGCGTCGTCGCCATCAAGGTCCTTTCCAAACTTCATATTACCGATGATCAGATTCTGGCGCGGTTCGAACGCGAGGCCAAATCCGTCGCTCGCGTCATTCACCCCAATGTCGTTCAGCTCATCGATTCCGGTATTGAGGATGGCGATATCGCGTATATCGTCATGGAATACGTTCAGGGCATAGAGCTTTCGAATATTCCGGGCAGTGAGCTTTCGGGGCAGTTCATCGTTCATATTGCACATCAGGTGCTCAATGCGTTGTCCGAAGCGCACGAGATGAACGTCATCCATCGTGATCTCAAGCCCGACAACATCATGATCACGCAGGAAGCCGGAGACAATCACTTCGTAAAAATTCTCGATTTTGGCCTTGCGGCTTTGACGGATGGTGCAAAGATTACGTTTTCCGGACAGGCATTGGGAACGCCATGGTATATGTCGCCCGAGCAGGCGACAGCTTCGCCGGTGACGCAGGCATCCGATATTTATTCCCTGGGGTGCGTGCTCTATGAACTTGCGACATCCAAACCGCCATTTCCCGGGAATCGCCCCTACAACGTCATGATGCAGCATGTGAATGCGCAGGTGCCGATGCTGGTTTTGCGGCCTGAGGTCGAGCTTTCGAGCGAGATGATCGCATTCATTCTGAAGTGTCTCGAAAAATCGCCGAGTGATCGCTACCAAACTGCAAATGAAGCACTTCAGGCACTCCATCAGCTGCCGGAGTGGGCTGCGGACGGTACGAGCGATCCCAGCGTTTCTCTGCGGATAAGCATGAACCAGCTTTCCGAAATGAGCCAGGTGCGCTCGGATGTGATTTCGGGTATTTCGGCAACGCTGGATTCGAACGAGAATCCTACGCTTCGTCGATCCGTCGACATCCCCGTCAGCCGGGTTCAGCATACGATTCTGGCGGGCAATGAACGCGATGATATTTCCTCCAGCGGCCAGATGCGCTGCATTCCTTCCAGCGGCCAGATGCGCAGCATTCCTTCCAGCGGCCAGATGCGCTGTATTTCTGATCCCGAAAACGAGATCATCTCTGCGAATCAGGATGACTCTGCCCAGGGCGGAATTGCCAATTACCGGCTGCTCATTATCGGATTCATTGTTTTTGGCATATTGATTGTTCTGGCGATTATTTTCGCTTTTTTGGAGTAGCGGCCTATGGGCTGCGCCCATACGGCCTTTTGCGCCGGGCTATTGGCTGTCCGCCAATACGCCCGGCGCTTTTGGTTTCGGTTTCTCCAAAAACGTTGTTATTAGCCTTATCAGTTCTTGCAATGATTTCGGATAGTCATAATGGGGACTCATTGCAATGATTACGCCGCCATGGATGGCGGCGAGAGGCGAGGGAGGGATGTCCAGGGATGGACATTCGACCCGCAACTACGATTGCCAAAAGAAGCGTGCGGGGGTGTAGGGGGTGTTCACAACCGAACACCCCCTACCGCGAAGCGTACAAAAAAAGCACCCGCGCTGCTAAGCGCGATACATTGCACTGCGATTCGCACCGTTCACCGGACGGTGCGAATCTCGGCCCCCCTGCCGCGTAAGCGTATAAAAAAACAAGCGATCGCGCTGAAAAACGCGAAAATGTTAAAAAAAAGCAGCAATTCATTTGAATTGCTGCTCTCTCATTCCGCGACCAGGATTCGAACCTAGGTACTTGGCACCAAAAGCCAATGTCCTACCATTAGACGATCGCGGAATCCGCGCCGAAACGCTGGAGAAGCCTTCTAGCACTGCGTTCGGGCTGTGTCAAGCGTATTCGTGCCGCTGAGGGAGAAGCTGCTGATCAGAACATCCCCGAAAACCAGCTGATGCCAAGACCCACAGTGATGTAATCGGCGTCGACAAAAACGAGATGGTAACTGAAAAAGATGCCGATGCCCAGGTGGCGTATGCCGCGGTATTGAACAAATACGTCGAAATCGAGGCTCAGTCCGTGGCCCTTGTTATGCCACTTCCAGACCTTGTTTTCCGAAAACAGCGAAGACAGACTGATGCCGGCTCCGGGAACCCATGCCAGGATGTCGAGGGCATAGATCATGTCGATGCTCAGCGTGTAGATGCCGAGGGATTTCTTGATATCTGTATCCTGCGCGCCATAAAAACCGGCGGAAGCGCCGAGACTAAATCCGTCCAGCACGGAGTATCGGGCAAAGAATTTTCCGCCGCCGCCATAAATATCCCTCGAATACATGAGGATGGTTTCGGCATTGCCGCCGATTTCCCAGTCGCCTTCGAGCGCATGGGCTGTCAGCGGCATCAGACAGAAACAGACTGCGGCCAGAAATGTTCGAATCGTGCGCGTCATGATGACCTAATCGGCTTTTTTGTCCGGTTCGTCGGTACTTTGTTTGTCGGATTCTGTTTTGCCGGCTTCGATCGCTTTGTTGGCTTCGTCTTCTTCTGCCTTGACTTCGCGCATGCCGCGCTTGAAATTCTTAATGCCCTGGCCGATGGCCGATCCGAGCTGCGGAAGTTTGGTCGCACCAAAAAGCAATATGGCGAGCGCAAGAACTAACAGGATTTCCTGGGTTCCAAACCCAAATGCCAAAACAACTAACATCAATTCCTACCTCCAAAGGTAATCACCGGACTCGCTCTACCATATTCGATGAATAATTGATAATGGATAATAATGGATAATTGATAAAACAACGGACTCCATGATAGATTATTGGTCTATATATGGCTGTAAACGGGTTTTACAGAAAAGTCATTTGGTCTTTGCGGGATAGGCATGGAGGGCATGCTGTTCCGTCATGGGAAACGTCAAATCTGGCCGAACAAAGGAGAAATCATGCGCGTCGTTGATCTTATTGAACAGAAACGGGATGGTAAGGAAATTGCTGCAGCAGACATCAAGGAGTTTGTCGATGCTGTTGTACGCAAGGAAGTTCCTGAGTACCAGACGGCAGCGTTTTTGATGGCTGTCTTTTTTAAGGGAATGCTTCCCAAAGAGCTCGTTGCCTATACGCAGGCGATGCTCTACAGCGGCGATACGCTTTCTCTCAAATCCCTGCAGGGCAAATATAAGGTCGACAAACATTCCACGGGTGGTGTCGGCGACAAGGTTTCCCTGACGCTTGCGCCGATGGTTGCGGCCTGTGGTCCGGTGATTCCGATGATTTCGGGGCGCGGTCTGGGACATACGGGCGGAACGCTGGACAAACTCGAATCCGTGTCGGGATTCCGCGTCGATTTGACGGAAGCTGAAATTGAAGCCGGCATCGATAAGGCGGGATACGTCATCACCGGACAGACGGGAACGCTCGTTCCGGCCGATAAGATCTTTTATGCCCTTCGCGATGTGACCGGAACTGTGCCTTCGATTCCGCTGATTGCGGCATCGATCATGAGCAAGAAGCTGTCGGTGGGACTCAATGGACTGGTACTGGATGTAAAGGTCGGTTCGGGGGCCTTTATGAAGACCCAGGAAAATGCCGTGGAACTCGCCGATACGATGATCAGCATCGGGCGCGCGATGAATTGTGATGTTCGTGCGTGCATTACCAGTATGGATCAACCGCTCGGCGTCGCCGTCGGCAACGCCAATGAATTCATCGAAGCCGTCGAAATGCTCAAGGGCAATGCCCCGAAGGATTATGCCCATATTTGCTATACGCTGGGCACCGAGATGCTCGCGATGGCCAAGAAGATTTCGAACGATGATGCCCGCGACGAACTCGAAAAATCGATCAAATCCGGACGTGCTCTCGAACAATTGCGCAAAAATATTGCGGCCCAGGGCGGTGATGCCAGAGCCGTCGATGATTATTCCATCCTCAAAATCGCTAAGGATGTCGTCAAGGTCAAAGCGCCTCGCGATGGCTATGTTTCTGCATTTAATTGCGAGCAGGTCGGAAAGGCAGGCTGCATTCTCGGCGCAGGCCGCGCAGTCGCAGGGGCTCCCGTCGATCACAGCGTCGGGCTTGAAGTTCTTCACAAAATTGGCGATAAGGTCAATGCTGGCGACGCCCTCTTTAACGTCTATTACAAAGACGAAAAGAAGTGCGAAGAGGCATGCGCAATGCTGATCGAATCGATTACTATCGATGCCAGTGAACCCAAAGCGAATGAACTCGTTCGTGATATTCGCCGTTAAATCCCGTTTGATGATATCATGACAGAGACGTGTCGTGACACGTCCTCTGTCTGCATAGAGAAGAATATGCTCCATTTTGTCGATGAATTCGAAACCTGTAATGTAAAGATAGTCCGCCATAATATCGGGTCTTTTGGCGTGAATACTTATTTTTTAATCTGCAAAAAGACGCTTGAGACGGCAGTCATAGATCCCGGTGGTGAGGAGGAAACGCTTTTGAGTGCACTGCGCACGGAAAAGGCCGACGTGCGCTGCATGCTGTTTACCCATACCCATATCGATCATATCTATGGCGCAGATGGATTGAAAAAGTCACTTCCCGGTGCGAAAGTAATGTATCACTCATTTGATCAGCCCGTCGTCGATGCGACGCCCGATATGTGCGCGATGTTCGGCGTTCCGGTTCGCAGCATGCCGAAGCTGGAACAGGATCTGATGACGGAACCTGAATTTTCGCTGGGCAGGATTCAGCTCAGGTCATTTTTGACGCCGGGCCATACCCCCGGAGGCGTTTGTTTTTATATTCCGGAAGAAAAAATTCTGTTTACGGGGGATACCCTCTTTAAGGGCAGTGTCGGACGGACGGATTTTGAGGGCGGTTCCGGATCTGAGTTGCGGAAGTCTTTGGATTTTCTCATACAAACCATTCCGGATGATGTTCAGATTTTGCCGGGGCACGGCAAATATTCGACGATGGGGAATGAAAAGGCGTCCAATTTTTACCTTCGGGTCGATCGTTGGCGCTGATATGTGTTCTGCCGTTGATCCGGGCAATGTACCGGCAGTTTTGTTATTTGGATTTGCCAGATGAAACCAATATCCGTCCTGATTTTTGTGCTGGGATTGTTTGTGGCTGTCTGTGGTTCCGGGTGTTCGTCGAGTGTGACGATGCCGGCCAGCGAAGCCAATTTCCAGCTTTTTGTCGATGTTACGCCCAAGAATGCCGTCATCATTGTGGATGATGCAGCGATGGGCAGTGCCCAGAATACGGCTGAAGTGCCGCTGATGCTGCAGGCAGGGACGCGTCGCATCGCGATTATGTGCGAGGGGTACTATACGTTTCGCACGACGCTTGAGTATATTCAGCCGGGTGAAACCTATACGCTCAAGACGACGCTGATCGCATCGGAGTTTTAATATGAGCTTTGCGCTTTGAGAGTGTATTCACCACTTCAGGCTCATTTTGAATTGTGAGTTGGAAGTTGTGAGTTATGAGTTGAGATGTGTGCAGCCACAAAGGTACTTGCTAAAGAATTGGGTAAACAGAGAATTAACTTCCAACTTCCAACTTCCAACTAAGCTCCAGCTCACTCTAAGCTCCACGTCGGTTAAACATTGTTCAAATTTTTTGGCATTTATTTTGCGTTTTTGTCTCAATGGGGTGAAATTAAAGCGAACACTTTCCCTTAGGAGAAGAGTTATGAATATCATCAAGAGCATTTCGGGTATTTCGGCTGTTTTAGTGGCTTTCATGCTGAGCGGCTGTGTTTCGACCTACGACAGCGGCGTAAAAACGGTGGTGACACCGCGTCCGTCCTATGGTCCGGCCTATGTTTCCGGTCATCCGGCTCCGCCGCCGGTCGTTGCCGTGAATCCCACGCCTTATCCGCGTCCTGACGTCAGGAATCCGCATGTTTCGTATACGACGACGACGACTGTAAGATCGGCTGGCAGCCAGGCATACTCGACGAGCTACTCGCATTCCGTGACGGTTACGCCGGTTACGCCGGCGCGTCCGGCTACGCCGCCCCCGCCTCCGGCGTCTTCGGCAAGGCCTTCACAGCCCGCGCCGGCAGCCAGTAACAATCAGGTGAATCCCAATGTCGTGTACCAGACATCTTCCACGGCAGGCAGCAACCAGGCGGTGAGCAATAATGCAGTATCGCGTCCGAGTTCCGCCAGCAATCAGTCGAATGTGGCAGTATCGCGTCCGAGTTCTTCGGGGAGTGCCGGTGTGACGGTATCGCGTCCGAGTGACAGCAATTCGAGTCCGTCGGTATCGCGTCCGAGCACGAATAATAATTCACAGCGTTCGTGCACCAGGGATTCCGACTGCAGCAGCGGTGAACGCTGCATCATGAATCAGAATGTTCGTGCCAACAACGGGCATAATGTCGGGTATTGCGGGCGTTAATAAAATGGATGCTGAGGCGTATGGCCCGCAGGGCCATAGCCGAAGCCGTGCGGCGTATTTCGCAGAAATAGACGCACTTATGATAGTGATATAACAGGTCGCATCCTTGACATGTGTTTGTTTTTGAACAATAACAGGATCGAAGCAGATGCCTAGTACGAAGGTTTGTCGATTTGAAGGAGTCATAATATGAATCATGAGCTGAATATACATAAACGGGCAATTCGGCTGCTTGCAGCTGGTGTGAGTGGCCTTGTGATTGCGCTCAGTCCTGCGATGGTATTGGCTGGACGTCCTGAGATCGATTGCAATACGCTGTCTGAACAGGACAGCATGAAGTTTTTTGAGCTGTCGGGCAGAAGTGCTGAAGCGGCTCAGGAAAAGAAATATGATGAGGCACTTCAGCTCGGTCTGGAAGCCATGGCCATATGTACGACCGATGCCTATACTGAGCTCACGATCGGGCATGTCTATCAGCTGACCGGAGATTGTCCGAATGCTTACTATCATTTCGACAATCTGATGCAGCGTTCTCCCGAATATCAGAAAGAAAATGCGGCCGTTTACAAGGATCTGAAGAAGTATTTCAAGGATGTTAATGCCAAATGCGGTGAAGTCGTGACGCTTGAAGTGACTTGTGAAGAGCCGGATATGCAGCTTTCCGTAACGGGAATGGGCGATATTTCGACGATCAAGTGTCCGTTCTATGGCAAAGTTATGCCGGGTGTGTATTCGTTCATGGCTTCGAGAGACGGATTTATGCCGCGAAAAGAAACCGTAACGGCTGCCGAAGGAACGGGTGCCACCGTCAAAATTCCCAGACTCAAAAAGGTCGTGGAAAAAGGTACTGCGCGGATTATATGTCCGAGAAATGCATCGAAATTCTATCTGACAAGACCGGATGGTACGACAGATGAATACGTCTGTCCGCATGAGCTTGATCTGCCCGTGGGTACCTATCAGGTCAAGCTGGGAGGATCGGCTGATGCGGAAGTTTCGACCTTCGAGGTGAAAAATAAGGAAGTGACCTCATTCAACATTCCTGCAGTAGCCAAGTCGAAGTGCAGTGCAGCTCCGTTGGCCAATAATACATCGGCTCCGGCAGCGGGTGCATTGATGGCTCTTCTGGCTGGGCTGGGGATCAGCATTCGCCGGCGCCGCGACTCATGACCAGGTTCGATTTAACGCCGCAGTCTCTGGTCGAAGGCCTTCAGAGACGGCTCAAAAAAAGCCTGGGGCAGAATTTTCTGATCGATGAAAATGTCACCCGGACGATTGCAAGAGAGGTCGATAATTTTCGTCCTCTCCATATCCTGGAGATCGGTCCGGGGGCAGGTGCTTTGACACTAGCCCTGTGCCGTCTGGAACTGCCGATTACCGTTCTGGAAAAAGACGATCACTGCGCAAAATATGTTCAGAACATTTTTGGTGAAATGCCGGAGTTCTGTGTCATTCATGGCGATGCGCTGAACGAACCGCTGCCGGAGTTTTGTTCACAGGCAGAGGCAAGGGCGATTCTCGTGTCGAATTTGCCCTATAATGTAGCATCTCAGATTTATTTTCGTTTTATCGATGCTGATTTGCCGCTGGTGGGGATGGTGCTGATGTTTCAGCGAGAGGTCGCACAGCGTTTTATCGCAAAGCCTGGTTCGAAGCATTACAGTGCGTTGTCGGTCGTTGGGCAGTATTATCACGAAATTGAGCACGTACTGGATGTTCTGCCGGAATCATTTCGACCGGCACCCAAAGTGACGAGCACAGTTCTTCGTTTTGTTCCGCGAAAACGCGAGCTCTCCGAAGCAGATGAACAGCGGTTTCGTCGTTTGGTCCATGCGGCGTTTGCACTTCGGCGCAAGACGCTTTCGAACAGCCTTGCCGGATATTTGGGACTCGATAAAACGGCCTGGGCTGAGAAGCTTTCGCAGCTCGGGTTCGAACCAACGGTTCGGGCCGAAGCTCTGAGCTTCAGGGACTTTATTCGCATTCTCAATGTGATTGATTAGTAATGCATAATGCATAATGGTGAATGCATAATGCATAATGGTGAATGCATAATGGTGAATGCATAATGCATAATGGTGAATGCATGATGCATTAACCCAGGAATCATCAGTACAGACGTGTCGTGACACGTCTCTAAATAATGCATTAACCCAAAAATCATCAGTACAGACGTGTCGTGACACGTCTCTAAATAATGCATTAACCCAGGAATCATCAGTACAGACGTGTCGTGACACGTCTCTAACCTCTATTCACTATTTATTAACCATAAACGAATTTGATTTAAGCATTACCAATTCATAAGATAGATTGCTATGATAATGGCCTCAGCTTTGGGGGAATGGAGAGTCGAAATGCGCAGCTTGAACTGGATGGTTGGAATGATGCTGGTTTGTACGGTTATGGCCGGATGCCGTAACTCTGAACCCTCCGAAAAGGAGATGAACGACGAATGCCCCAACGATCCGGCCAAAATGCGGCCAGGTGCGTGCGGCTGCGGCGTTCCCGATGTTTTTGATATCGTCGCGGGGGATTATACATGTCGTCTGAACAAGACAATCGATCTTTGTCCCCGCGACCCCCTCAAGACGGATCCGGGCATCTGTGGCTGCGGAACTCCCGATATCGATGTCAACCGAAATGGTTTGCCGGATTGTATCGAAGAAAATCTCGATCTTTGTCCGGATGATCCTGCCAAAACCTTGCCTGGCATCTGCGGCTGCGGCGTTCCCGATGATATCGACAAGGACGGCAATGGTCTGCCGGACTGTGTCGATAAAATCTACGAGGACTTTATCGATCTTTGTCCGGACGATCCCGACAAAAATGCGCCGGGAACATGTGGCTGCGGCATGAAGGAAGTTGTGGATGCCAAAGGCAATGCCATCTGTTCGGGGGATAATGTCGATCTTTGTCCGGATGATCCCAAAAAGACGATGCCGGGAGTCTGTGGCTGCGGATTTTCGGACGAAGACCTCGACAATAATAAAATTCCGGACTGTCTCGAGGCCGATATCGATCTTTGCCCGAATGATCCCAATAAAAAACTGCCCGGAATTTGTGGATGCAACGTTTCTGATTCAGACCTTGAACCCGAGACGGGAGTGCCGACCTGTATTGCGGACAAAATTGACCTCTGCCCGGATGATCCAAAGAAAACGAGACCGGGGATCTGCGGCTGCGGTGTGTCGGATAAAATTGATAAGGATAAGGATGGAACGCCGGATTGCCTGGACGAATGTCCTGAAGATCCCAAAAAGAAAGCTCCCGGTATCTGTGGCTGCGGCACGCCCGATTCCAGCAAAAATATTGCGGATTCCAACGGTGACGGCATTCCCAATTGTCTGGACGCCTGTCCCGAGAATCGCTGGAAAACGGTCGAGGATGAGTGCGGCTGTGAGGCTATTTTGTATACCATCAATGAGACGGATGTCTGTGCCCGTGTCATTTCCAATGCCCAGGAACTCATTGCACTGCGCGATGGATGGAACGATGGATCGATCAATTCCTCGGTGGATAACATGACATTCATCGTCGTGGATAATATCAATCTCGGCGAAGTCCTTGACCAGGACGCTGCATCGCAATGGGTGGGAATCGGGACACAGCTTCATCCGTTTGACGGGAATTTCGTCGGTCACAGACTCAATTCCGAAGATACGTCGCCTGTCGTCATCAATGCCATTCGTACTTCCGGAAAGCATACGGAAGCTCTGACGCTAGGAAATCCCGAGGTTTCGGATGTCGCATTGTTCGGATATACTGATTCGGCCAGAGTGGACAATATCCATGTTCAGATTTCGTTCGCGGGTGACAGCCATGTGGCGGGAATGATTGCAAATGCCAACGAAACGACATTGTCCAATGTTCAGTATTCCAAAGGAACAATCGATGCCAGGGAAATGGCCGCCGGCCTCGTGGCTGAGTTTTCGAAGGGAACGATCCACAATGCCGTGGTTTCGTCCATTTCTGCACCTGACCAGATCACTGGGACCGGAGAATATATCGGCGGCCTCGTCGCATCTGCGAGTAATTCCCAGATCAGTAATGTCGCCGTTCATGCTGCAGTTTTGGGGGACAGTCATGTCGGTGGTATTGCCGGACTGCTCAGAGTCGTCTCGCTGAGCAATGCCTATAGTTCCGGCAATGTCACAGGTGGAAGCATGACCGCATCCCTGGTGGGCGAGCTGGTCGAACATTCGTCCCTGATCAATGCCTATACGACGTCCAAAGTGATTTGCCAGAATGAACCTTGTTCGGCTCTGGTGGCGAGTATCAACGAGTTTTCGAACATCAAGAATGCTTATACATCCGGCGTGATTCAGGATGAACGGGAAGGGCAGCCGGAACTGCCTCCGTCCAATCCCGATGTGCCTCCCGATGGCGACGATCCGGACGTGCCGTCGGTCGAACTGCCGATTTCGACGCCAATTGCATTTCTGGTGGCCTCATTCCAGAGCTATGACAATGTCGTTGAAAAGCTTTATTACTGGGCCAACAGCGACTTCCCTGCATTTCCTGAGGCAACCGGGGAACTCAAATATACGGATTTGCCCGAATCGTTTGACTACGTTTCGCTGATCCCCGTGGTTTCTTCGAATCACCAGCAGCTGCTTCAGGTCTTGAACGAGAACATGATTTGTTTTGATGCGTCGTGCTCGATCGACAATGTGGCATGCCTGCAGTGGTCCCATGAACAGCGGCTGATTTCGGCGCCCGATTCACAGATGACCGTGACGCTTCCGATTCTGAACATGTCTGTCGGTCACTGATATTTGGTTTGGGAGCGCGGGCTATGTCGCGGGGGGCGGCCGTTTCGGCGCGCCCCCTTGCTCCATACGCCCTGCGGGCGCGGCTATCCCGCTTCGCTGCAATACGCCGCGCCAACGTCGTTTCGGGAAAATACAGACGTGCAAACCGCACATCTCTGTTCACTAACCCATTTATTTTGCCAAAAAAAAAATATCCATCATACTGCAGAAAGGCGTGTTTTTCGAAACATCTGGCAATACATGAGCATGGAGGCTCATTACGATGAAACGATGGATTGTTCCTTTAGCATTGGCAATGACTTTATCGGCATGCGGCGGTTCTCCGGGGACGGAGACTGTGAATCCTGCCCAGACCGAGAGTACCAAAGAAGTCGATTTAAATGCTCAAAAACAGAGCACTGTGGAAGCTTTTGTCAAAGCCAATTCGGAAAATCTGGCCAATTTCGCGATGAAGTTTGCCAAATCAGATGATTTAAACAAAGAAATACAGGCACTTGTAACCGCTGAGCAGCCCAAAAAACAGGCAAAGGACAGCAATACACCGTCCTGGCTTCAGCCGGAAGATCTGAAGGCCGTCTATGAGGCGCGGCAGTTTTCTCCCATATTTGTGAACAACGGTCATATTCAGTCTGCAGCAGAGCCGCTTCTGGCCGAGCTCAGACAGCTTCAGCTGCACGGGCTCGAAAAGATCGATGTGACTGCGTGGGTTGATGCCCGCAACGCACTTGATGAAGCCTTAACGGGAAATTCCGATGATAAATTTGAGTTCACGCCTGAAGAACAGGCCATACTCGTTCAGCAGATTATCAGCCGGAATGTCGATGTCACGAATGCGCAGGAAGTAAAAAATTTAATGAAGGACCTCGTCAAGGACGAGAATACGCTTCCAAGACTTCATCAAACCGTTAAAGGCCGTGCCCAGAATATGGCGAGAACCGCCAAACAGGCTGCTCTCGTCGAAGTATTGACGACAGATTTGGCCATGCGTTTTGCCAGATCGATGGCTTTCGAAAATATGACTCATTTGACGGATTCCGAAAATGCCAAGCTCGGCAAACGCCCGAGTGATGCAAAATATCGCGAAATCGCTTCGGGACGAACGAGAGTCTGGCTCGAATCACTCGCTCGCGTCATGGATGCTCCGGCACCGGGACTGAATGACAAGCAGGATGGTGACAAGCCGAATGCCGGAAGTGATGACTCCGAGGAAGTACAGGAAGTTTCGGGCGATGTGAATGCGGAACCCGTGATCGATGAATCCAGGGATGCACACGCGGCAGAACTCGCTGCGGCCAATGCCAGAGATGCAAAGATTCAGAACGCACAGACCGTTTCGGAACTCGTCAATGTGCTGTATCCGCCGCATCCGGCCTACAAACAGCTCATGGAAGCACGAAACCGATATGCTTCACTGGAGCCATGGAAGAATATTCCGTCGATGTCGCTCAAAATAGGGCGCGCCAATAAGAATATTCCGGCACTCAAACAAAGATTGTTCGCCGAAGGATACTTTCACGGGGATGTCTCGCAGGCTGCTCAGGAAAAAGAGGGCTACGACGTCTATGATGACGAACTCCGTGCTGCAGTGCGGCTTTATCACGAAGCCCATCAGCTCGCGTACGATGAGGATAAGGGCGTGATGAAATCCTTCTGGGAAAGTCTCAATACGCCGCTGCAGAAAAGACTGGAACAGATCGACGAAAATCTCAGACGCTGGCACAAAACCCAGATTATCGATTCTCCCTACTACATTTTCATCAATGTTCCCGACTTCCATGGCGAAATCTGGCGCAACGGCGAACGGGTCTATCGGTTCCCCGTCGTTGCCGGAAACTCCAAAAGAGCATGCGACCCCGAAACCAAACAGTGGAAATTCATCAATGCAACGCCGCTCATGCACGCACGCATGCTTTATCTTGAATATAATCCATACTGGAATGTTCCGCCCCGCATTGAACAGGAAGATTACATCGAAAAGATCAATGCAGACCCCAAATGGCTGCAGGATCACGGGTTCGAATATTATACGGATAAGGGACATACCGTACTGCGTCAGCTGCCTTCAGAAAAGAATGCGCTCGGACGCGTCAAATTCATTTTCCCGAATCCACACAGCACATTTTTGCATGACAGTCCGCAAAAGGGCCTGTTCAAATATCCCATTCGCGCATTCAGCCACGGCTGCATGAGAGTCTGGCAGCCGCTCGAACTCGCCAAACGCCTTTTGCAGTACGATGGGCAGTGGTACGACAAACTCGCGACCGAAATTGAAGATCTCAAGACTCGGCGAATCGTCTTTAAAAAGCGTTTTGATGTCTTTATCGATTACTTCACCGTTCGCGTCGACGATGAAGGGCTGGTGTATTTTCTGGCAGATCCTTACCGATACATTCGGTATGCTCTTGAACCACCCAAAGCGAAGGACCTTCACTGCAAACCGCAGCCCAAAGCCTGGATCGCAAGAACGTCGCTGCAGGGCGGGGCTGATGTCGGTGCCGATGAAGAATAGCATTACCTGAATCAGTGCATTTCCAAAACGAATCGGATCATATATGATTGCCAGTCTGTTGGCGGGGGACAGATTGTGTAATTTAAATGACAAGTTCAGTCTATTGGCTGCATTCAACGTGGGTGCCAGTATGATGCGATCGGGGTGGATTTATACATTATGGCTTTGCATGCTTTTGTCGGCCGGATGTTCGTCATCAGTCGAAAAACAAGCTGAACCACAGAATACCGTTGAGAAGTCTTCTGAAGATGCTGAAAAGCCCCGGATGCTCCATATACGTCCGCCCTCGGACGGCGTGTTTGTGCTGCGGGATATGGCATTCCAGGAAGTGGAGGCGGGGGATCACAAGCACCTGATGCCGACAAATGCTGAGCGTGGATTCGGATTTACCGCTCCCATGGGAAAGGTGTTTTCGGATGAGGTGAATTCGTTTGTCATATCATCAAAAGACCTGGATGATTCCCGGATACAGATTACCGGATTTAAAGGCGTTGCAGTAAATTCGGGATCGTGGTTCGCTCCCGTGGATGATACCAATGTGGCCTGGATTCCATCGGGAAACGTCTCGGTTTCTGTCGACAGGCTCGATGAAAAACAGGGGGGAGGCGTATTGGTTCGGAGCGACAGGAATTTGGAGCCCGGGTTTTATGTCCTGCACGATGATTCGATGATTCGGGCCAGAAAAAAGGATGAGGTTTCGGCGTATTACCCATTTATTGTTCGTGATTCATCGAAAACCATCTGGCAGAAAGATGCCGAACGATGTTTCGTACAGAGCTATGAGCAGTATGGTGAAATACTTGGCCTGGAAGACCCTCAGAATCTCGATATCAAAGCTCTGAAACGATGTTCCATAGCTCAGCGACTGGCATGGAAAATACAAGCGGTTAATCATGCTGATGATTCATTGTTTAGTCTGAGAACGATTTATCTGAGCAGAGTACTCGATTCTTTGATGCCGCAGACGCATCGGGAAATATTGGAAAAAATGAATTCGGACAGTACTGGGCTTGAACAGGTGCTCTGGAAGATCGAAATGCACGATCAATTTTCCAGGCTGGCTAAGCTCTATCAACAGGCATCCAATGGTTCGGAACTCTCGCCGGGACTCGTTCAGGCTACGCTGGAATATTACGTGTCGGCGAACGAAGACAAAACGGATCCGTCGGGCGTCACGATTGAAGAATCAAGTGAACATGCCGATGGTAATGCTGGGGATAAAGAGGTTCCGGCAGGTGACCCGCAGCCCGCGGAAGTACCCAAAAAAGCTGATATAGTAAAGGCGCTCGTTTTGGATTCTGAACCCATTACGACGCTTGCATGGGTTCCTTTTGTGACGTTGGATCCTGCGGAACCTGCACTGGATGCGTTCTTTGAACAGATCGTCAGTGGGGATAAATGGCAGGTAAAACTGATTGAATTGCTGGGGGCCATTCATTATCGCAATGTTCAGAATATTGTTCAGCGCCGTCGGGAACTCCAGGATTGGTTTAATACCATGGAGGCGGAGATTCCAATGAGTTTCAAAAACGGTGGCATGTCGATGTCATTCAGGTCGATGCCCGTAAAGCTCGTGTTGGGACCAAGTCTGTTTTTGGGTGTCCCCGAAAAAGAATTGTCTTCCTGGAGGGCGACGTTTTACGGCAAGGAAAAAGAGGTTAAAGAGTGCCTGCCAAAAACTTATGGCAAAGGCGCTTTTATGATCCTTGAACAGCCGCTCAATGGGGTCGCTTTGGGTAAGGAAATATCCGGAGTACTTAAAGATCCGATCGATAAGGATCGAAAATTGCCGGCACTCGATCCCGAAACGATTCAATGCATCCTGAAGGTATTTGGAAAAATGCCCTCTGCTCCGGCGCTCAAATCGACGCAGAAAATCAGGCTCGCCGTGAGCATCGCCGGCGATTGAATCTTTTCAGTCCCGTAAAGAGGCAAATCCGCTTTCTGCTTTGGAATCTGGATTGCGCGGCAGGGGGGCGTGTGGTATAATCACCACGAATTTTTTTGTTGTGCATTTTGCACTTTTGTTTTCCCGGGAGGTTTTGGATGCGTACTATAGAAGATGTTGAACGTTATCTGCTCGAGCTTGATACACCGTATGAGGTCTTGGGAGAAGGGCTTTATCGCCTGATCGATGATGTGCCGGAAGTCGATGATATTATCGTTCTCGTTACACCACCGCTCGTTATCTTTAGCGTTCGGTTAATGAAAGTTCCTGAAAAGAATCGTGAAGCACTTTACAGAAAACTCCTTGAACTCAATGCTGAAGCGCTGGTCGCCGGCGCTTATGGTATCGATGGCGATGATATCCTCATCACCGATACTCTCCAGCTTGAGAACCTTGACATGAATGAATTCCGGGCTTCCATCGAATCTCTGGCAATGGCAATTCATGATCACTACGAAATTCTCAAAGAGTTCGAAGCATAATATTCACCAGAGTTAAGGTTAATCATTCAGTGAAGGAGACATAAGATGGGAATTTTTGGACGTATTTCAACGCTGTTCAAAGCCGAAGCCAATGCCGCTATCGATAAAATGGAAGATCCCGAGAAGGTCTTGAATCAGACCATCCGCGATATGACTGAACAGCTCAATCAGGCAAAAGCCAAAATCGCTGAAAATATTGCATACGAAAAAAGACTGAAAATTCAGTATGATAAGGCTGTTGAGCGCGCAAAAGAATGGGAAAATAAAGCCATGATGGCCGTCAATGGCAATCGTGACGACCTGGCCGCAGAAGCTCTCGGACGTCAGGCCGAAGCTCAGAAAGAAGCTGATGCTTTCCGCGCTCAGTGGCAGACTCAGAAACAGGGCTGCGATAAGCTGAAAGAACAGCTCAAAAACATGAATAACAAAATCGAAGAAGCCAAACGCAAAAAAGCGCTTCTCGTCGCTCAGGCAAAACGTGCAGAAGCCAGCAAAACCATTCACGAAACACTCGCTGGTATGAACGACGCCTCCGCGTTCTCGACCTTCGATCGCATGGCCGAAAAAGTCGAAGCCCTCGAAGCTCAGGCTCAGGCAAGCGAAGAACTCGCTACGGAATATTCTGGCGGCGATGACCTCGAAAAGGAAATCAACAGCCTCAAACCCGCTGTCAATAACAACGATGCTCTTGCTGCTCTGAAAGCCAAAATGGGCAAAACCAGCGCTGCGCCTGCTCCCGCTGCCGGCGAAGGTTCCTACGACAGCCAGTACAACAACGCTGCTGCCAACAAACTTCAGAACATCCAGAGCTGGGATGACCTGTAAGATTGAATGGATGATTCTTTAGCCCGCTCTGGCTCTTCCTTTGCCGGGCGGGCTTTTTTTATTGGCACGGGCGCATTGCGATTGCTCCCGGTATGCCAATGACTTTATTGCTGTTATCTGGGATAAAATATGGATCAATCTCTTAATGAACTGAGCAATGTGATTCGACAGAGCGCTGGATTCCTTTCGGCCATGAAGGCTGAGATTTCCCGCATAATCGTGGGGCAGGATCACATGATCGACTGCGCGATAATTGCACTTCTCACCGGCGGACATATCCTGCTCGAAGGCGTACCCGGACTGGCCAAAACCCTGCTCTGCAATACCGTCGCAAATGTCGTCGATTGTCAGTTCCACAGAATCCAGTTTACGCCCGATCTTTTGCCGGCAGACCTCATCGGATCCCTCGCTTACCGGCAGGATAACGGTTCCTTTTATGCCAAGAAAGGACCCGTCTTCGCAAATCTCGTCCTCGCGGATGAAATCAACAGGGCTCCTGCAAAAGTTCAGTCCGCGCTGCTCGAAGCCATGCAGGAAAAACAGGTCACTATCGGCGATACCACCTATCCGCTCCCAAGGCCTTTCCTCGTCGTGGCTACGCAGAATCCCATCGATCAGGAAGGTACTTACCCGCTTCCCGAAGCTCAGGTCGACAGATTCATGCTCAAGGTCACCGTGGATTATCCTTCTTTCGAAGAAGAAAAGAAAATCCTTCAGCGCATGACTTCTCCGCAGGAAATCTCCGTCAACTCGATCACAACGGCGAGCAATATTATTACGGCAGCTTCCAATGTCGAAAAGATATATATCGACGAACGCATTCAGAATTACATCGTCAGTATCGTCTATGCGACGCGCCATCCCGAACAGTTTGGCCTGCCGAAAGTCGCCAGCTGCATCGCTCGCGGCGCAAGCCCCCGCGCGACCATTTCACTGGCTAATGCCGCAAAGGCCGCTGCATTCATGGATTTGCGTGCATTCGTCTCGCCAGAGGATGTTCAAAAGCTCGTCGTCGATGTCCTGCAGCACAGAATCTCACTGACCTATGAGGCCGAAGCCGATAATTTGACATCACTCGATATTATCGAAGCCATTATGGGTAAAATCGAAGTCCCGTAATGCTGTTTGCCTTTAGCTTGTACTCGTGCGTTATGCGTTGTGAGTTATGCAATTACAAAGGTCTTTGCAAAAGAATTAGGTAAATAAAGCACAAACTTCCAACCCCCAACTTCCAATACCCAACCTTATCCCTTTTTCGTCGGAGTTTTCATGATTCCCCAGCATCATTATGTTTCGTGTGTCGGTTGTGGAACCCGCGTTCATGCTTATGATTCCACGACATTTTCATGTCCAAATCGCGACTGCATGCCGAATGTAAATCACATCCTGCAAAAAAAACATGTCATTACGACACAGCTCTGGCAGCGCAGCAAACTTGAAGATTCCAGGAACCCATTCGTTCGCTATCGCCATCGGCTGCTCGGTTATCATCGCGCTTTGAACTCACATCACAGCGACATCGATTACCTCGAACGCGTCGCGGAACTCGATGCAAAGCTCGCTGCAATCGATGGCACCGGGTTCGTCGAAACGCCATTGACCATCGAAACCGAACTCGCCGATGCGCTTGGATTTGATCCCATGCAGAAGCTCTTCGTCAAAGACGAAACCCATAATGTTGCCGGATCTCACAAGGCGCGCCATTTATTTGGCATTCTGCTCAACCTGTCGAAAGAATCCCTGAATCGTCCCTTTGCCATCGCAAGCTGCGGCAATGCCGCACTCGCGGCTGCTGTCGTGAGCAAGGCCGCAGGCGCAAAACTCGAAGTCTATATCCCCACCGATGCCGAAGAGAGTGTCGTCGAACGGCTCAAGGCGCTCGGGGCAAATCTGCACATCTGTGAACGCCGCGAAGGCGAACTCGGAGATCCCTGCTACCTGCGATCCCTCGAGGCCGTCCGCGACGGTGCCATTCCTTTCACATGCCAG
This sequence comes from Pseudomonadota bacterium, assembly GCA_017441205.1. Classification (GTDB taxonomy): domain Bacteria; phylum Myxococcota_A; class Bradymonadia; order UBA4248; family UBA4248; genus UBA4248. The sequence goes on along the minus strand of JAFRYG010000039.1, from coordinate 18,750 downwards.
GGCCCCGACAACGGACTGACCATCGAAGGCGGTTCGACGCTGGCTTATGAAATCTTCGATCGATGGATCGAAAATAACCATTCGTGCCACCACATGTTTGTCCAGGTCGGCGGCGGTGCGCTCGCATCGAGTTCTGCTCAGGCTCTGGCCGATACCATGCGCCACGAAGCCCTCCCGATTTTGCCGCGCTTCCATACCGTTCAGACTCGCGGTGCATTTCCGCTGGCGCGAGCCTACGACCGCATCGTCAGGCTCATCGATGCCCGGCTGCGCGGTCTGCCTTTCCCCGAACTCGAGCCCTTTAAAGATGATATGTCCGTCGAAGACCGTGCCGAAGCCCACGATTCTTCAGCAATTTCGCAGCGCCTGATCATGGCCGACTGCATCCGTTCCGCATGGGATTCCACGGCAGTTCAGTCCGTCGTGCGCTACGCCTGCGCAAACAAGAATGCATTCATGTGGCCATGGGAATCCGCGCCGCATTCGATCGCACACGGCATCCTCGACGATGAAACCTACGACTGGTACGCCATCATCTGTACGATGCTCAGAACCGGTGGACTTCCCCTCGTCGCCGATGAGGATCACCTCAAAAAAGCACACGAACTCGCCAATTCCTATACCGCCATTTGGCCTTCCGCAACCGGAAGCGCCGGACTTGCCGGGCTCCTGCTCATGAAAGAGGCCGGGGCTATCGCGGATTACGAAAACGTTTCGCTCTACTTTACCGGGATTGAACGATAATTTCGGTTTTTCTTCGGGTACATGGGCTTTTGGCTTCGCCAATACGCCCATGATGAGCGCCGCTATGCCGGTTACGGCATACGCGGCGCTTTTTTTTCTATGTTTAATCACCGCAGATATGGGGTTCATTGTTTTAATGCAAATTTCAGAAGTCCGTAGGACTTCCCGTTTAGTAGCCCGCGGTTTGAGCGCATCGAATACCTGGGGAATAACGCATACATCATTCAGAAGTCCGTAGGACTTCCCGTTTAGTAGCCCTCGGTTGCGTTAGCTGCCGGGGGATAGGTGGATATCCATCTCCTCCTGGTCAAAAGCTTTCAGAAGTCCGTAGGACTTCCCGTTTAGTAGCCCTGAGCGCATCGAATACCTGGGGAATAACGCATACATCATTCAGAAGTCCGTAGGACTTCCCGTTTAGTAGCCCCCGGTTTGAGCGCAGCGAATACCGGGGGAATAACGCATACGATCTGATTATCCCCGTAGGGGATTCCCCCAAAAAAACTAATGAATGATAACAATTATTTACCTCCCGGCAATTTCGCTGTTGCGAATTTTAAATAGTATTTTTGTGCAAATATTGAAGAATTAACGATTTTGATCTATAGTATAGCACCCTGTTTGGGGGGCTTTCGGCTTGCTTAAGGCTGAACAGGAACTGTTTTCGTTAACAAAAAGGTCACTCCATGAATAAAGAATATATCGTGAGTGCCTTTTTCAATATCAACAGGCAAAAGTATGAATAAAAAGCTTGCATTCATTCTCGCAGCTATGGCTGTTCCTGCAACCGCACAGGCTCAGGACATCGAGCCTATTTTTTCAGAAACACTCTCGGGAGCTATGGTCGTAACCGGCAATACCCTCGGACTGAGCTCCGCCGCGAACGAAGATAAGCCTGGTACCAACGATGGTATCGGTACTTTCATCTCCCTCGACAGTACGCAGCAGGATAATGATTCATGGCCCATGTCAACGACCGGTGACTGGACAAAGAACGGTTCTATGGCCGTCCTCGATTTGCCGGATGATGCCGTCGTCAAACGCGCCGAACTGATTTGGGGCGCTTCCTATAAAGCCGGAACAAATACCGTCGCTGACAAAATCAAGAATAATGTGACCTTCAAGGCCGAAGACAAAAACAAAACGCTCAGCGTCGAGCCGAAATCCCATAATCCCAATCTGAAGGCCAATTTCGGCACGGATTATTACATCAATCACGCCGATGTGACCGAGTTCGTCAACCAGAATAAAGGCGGCAAATACTCAGTCAACGGTGTTCCCGGCCTTCAGAATTTGGGCAATTCCTATGGCGCAGGCTGGACGCTCGCCGTCGTCTACAGCATCCCCGGTACGCTCGCCGATCCCCTCCCCACGCGCAATATTACCCTCTACATCGGTGATCGCTTCGTCAATGAAGCCAAAACCAATGAAGTCTCAACCGTCAACTACACATTCTCAGGCTTCTGTGCCCCGGATTCCGGCGATATTCACGGCAAGGTGTTCGTCGGCGCACTCGAAGGCGATGCCAGGGCCGATGCAAGCTATATCGGCGACAGCCTCGGCATCTCCAATACCAACTCGAACTTCCAGGCCCTCTATGGCCCCAATAACCCCGTCAATAACTTCTTCTGCTCGCAGATCAACGGAAGTGACGGAAAACTCGATACAAGAGGTTCCTTCGGCGACAAGAACCATATCCTGACGCCCGATGCCAATAATAAGGTCTCCGAAAGCTCCGTCAAACTCACCGAAGGCGCTCGCCAGGGGTGGGATATCACCACGCTCTCGCTCAAAGAGGGTGACCTGAAACATGCACAAAAACAGGCCATCGTTCAGGTCAATACAAATAAAGACTCCTTGGCTCCGACCTTCGTCGCTTTCCAGATCGACGTCAATGCCCCCAACTTCGAAGGCAGCACGCTTGACCTTTCCAAAGGGATTCCGCTTCCCGGCGAAAAATTCAAGGCAAATGTCCATCTTACCAATAAATCCGGTACCGCTGATGCTACCAATACTGTCGCCAGCTTCTATCTGACCAAGGAAATCAATGTCGTCACCAGCGGCGTTTCCTGCGTCATCACCGACTTCGATCCGACACTCAAGGTCTGCACCGTCGACCTCGGCCAAATCAGTATCGGTGATAAAAAGGATTATTCGCTCGAGCTCGAAATCCCCGCAGATGGTGCCATCAATGACGATAATTACGGCGTATTCATCGTCTATACCGAAGTCAGCTACAAATACTCAAGCTGCGCCAATGCTCTCGGCCTCGGCGGCGGTTTCGTCAGCGTCGCTGATCTTACCGAAACATGGGAATATGCCTATGTCGTTCCCGAGATTACTTCCAAACCGCTCGGAAACGGACAGGTCGAATACACCGTTACCATCACCAATAAAGGTAAAGATGATGTCAATGGCCTGACGCTCGATCTCGGATTCGATACCAGCAAGGCGAATTATGTCTCCGGTTCGCTTTCAATTGATGGCAAAAACCAGAACGACAATTCCGCCAACTCCATGTTCTACAATGAATCTCTCGTCAATGGCGGAAACATCAAGGCCGGACAATCCATCGTCATTACCTTCACGCTCGATGCCAGCAGCACGCCGACCGAATACACGGTCACCGCAACCACCGATCCCGATGGCAGCTCCAAGCCTCAGCCCGGAACAACTGTTTCCGTCGACACAACCATCGGAACCTGCGGCGATGGCGTCCATTCCAGCGATGAAGAATGCGATGATGGCAACCTCACTGACGGCGACGGCTGCTCCAAACTCTGCACCATCGAAGACGACTACATCTGCGTCGATTACAATGGCAAGGATTATTGCGACAAAGACGATGATAACGATGGTCTGCCCAACAACTTCGAAAACGATATCACGCATACCGATCCCAATAAACCCGATACGGATGGCGACGGCATCAACGATGGTATCGAAGTCTTCGGCGACAACCCGACGGATCCCAATAAGTCCGATACGGACGGCGACGGCCTGTGCGATGGCTCCAATACGGTCGATGGCTGCACAGGCGGCGAAGATATGAACAATAACGGCAAGATCGACGATGGCGAAACCGATCCCAATAAACCCGATACGGACGGCGACGGCATCTCCGATTATACCGAAATCACCGGTGACAATAAGACCGATCCCACCAAGGCCGATACGGATGGTGACGGCCTGTGTGATGGCTCCAAGGCGGTCGCAGACGTTTGCGCCAGCGGCGAAGACATGAATAATAACGGCAAGGTCGATGATGGCGAAACCGATCCCACCAAGACCGATACGGACGGCGACGGCATTTCTGATTATATCGAAATTACCGGTGACAATAAGACCGATCCCACCAATCCCGATACGGATGGCGACGGCCTGTGCGACGGTTCCCTGGCTGTTGATGACAAATGTGTCAGCGGCGAAGACAAGAATAACAATGGCAAGATCGATGCCGGCGAAACCGATCCGACAAAATCCGATACCGATGCGGATGGCATCACGGATTACACCGAGCTCAAGGGCGAGAATCCGACCGATCCCAATAACCCCGATACGGATGATGATGGTCTGTGCGACGGTTCCGAGACAGTCGATGGCCGCTGCGTCTCCGGCGAAGACAAGAACAACAACGGTCAGATCGATTCGGGCGAAACCGATCCCAACAAGGCCGACACCGATAATGGCGGCGTCAACGACGGCGATGAGATCAAGAACGGCACCGATCCGTTGATCTCTTGCGATGACAACAATTCCTGCACTGGTACCACCGGTGACTCCGATGGCGATGGTATCCCCGATGTCATCGAACTCTCCGGCCAGAACAAGACCGATCCCAATAATCCCGATACGGATGGCGACGGCCTGTGCGATGGTTCCGAGTCTGTCGCCGACGTTTGTGTCGGCGGCGAAGACAAGAATAACAACGGCCAGATCGATGAAGGCGAAACCGATCCCAATAAAGCCGACTCGGATGGTGACGGCATTTCCGATCATACGGAACTCTTTGGCGAGAATCGCACCAATCCGCTGAATCCCGATACGGATGGCGATGGTCTGTGCGACGGTTCAAAAGCCATCGGCGGATGTATCGCGGGCGAGGACAAGAACAACAACGGTAAAGTCGATTCGGACGAAACCGATCCCAACAACCCGGATAGCGACAGCGGCGGTGTGAAGGATGGTCAGGAAGTCCGCAACGGTACCGATCCATTGCTGCCCTGTGATGATACCGGTTCGTGCAACGGCAATTCCGGACAGAATGGCAATGGCAATGGCAATGGCGATGGCAATGGCAATGGGTTGGATAATGAATCCCATGGATATGCCGACGATGACTGCGCCTGCCAGTCCGTGATGGCTCAGAATACCTCTCACTTCCCGGTACTCGCTTCGCTGTTCGCGATGATCTTCGCTGCATTCCTCGGATTGCGCAGAAGACGCGATACGAAAGCCTGATATTGGGGTTATCATTAAAAAACCGCGCTTCGGCGCGGTTTTTTTTTTGCCCGCGGCAAACGCCGGCGTATTTGCCGCAGGCAAATAGCAGGCGTCAGCGAGCCGTAGCGGTGGGCGCGTCCCCGTGCGGGCACCCGCAAGGCGAGTAGAGACGTGTCGTGACGCGTCTCTGGCGTCGCGTATTCCGCAGGAATAGCGCCGCCCTAAAATAATAAAACCACATCAACATACACAAGCATACATGAATGTTCGCAAATTGAGCAATGGTGCGGTTTTAAGCGCTAAAAGTAGCTTGACATACACATCCGGCTTTGATTGTATAAGGCTTTAAAATTTCGGGAGCGATCATTCGCTGTCATCTTATTTACCTGAGCTGGAAATTTGGTTTTAGTACAGCTCAAAAACTTCGCGAGGAGAGAATCATGAGTCGCGTTTTTAATTTTTCGGCTGGTCCTTCAACTTTACCTGAATCTGTGCTCGAAAGATGCGCCAAAGAAATGCTGGATTGCAATGGTACCGGTCAGTCCGTCATGGAAATGAGCCATCGTTCGAGTGCCTACAAACCCATTATTGAAGGTACGGAAGCAAAGCTTCGTGAACTCATGAACATTCCTGAGAACTATACGGTTCTCTTCCTTCAGGGCGGTGCGAGCTCCCAGTTCGCGATGATCCCCCTGAACCTCAACAAAACCGGCAAAGCCGCTTATGTTGATACGGGTGTTTGGTCCAAAAAAGCCATCGAAGAAGCCCGCCGTTACCTGGATGTCGTCGATGTCGTTGCGTCCTCACGCGATCGCGGATGCTGCTACATCCCCGAAATCCGCAAAATCGAAGGCGACTATGACTATGTCCATATCACGCTGAACAACACGATCTTTGGTACCAAGTGGAGCTATATCCCCGATACGGGCAATATTCCTCTCGTTGCAGACATTTCGTCGTGCGTCCTTTCGGAACCGCTCGATGTCACGAAATTCGGTCTGCTCTATGCAGGTGCCCAGAAGAACCTCGCGCCTGCCGGTGTGACGGTCGTCATCATTCGCAATGACCTCATTCGCGAAGACCTGCCCAAGATGGTTCCGACGATGTTCCGCTATGACACGCACAGCAAGAACGGCTCGATGTTCAATACGCCTCCCTGCTATTCGATCTATGTCATGGGCCTCGTCCTCGACTGGGTCAAGGAAAATGGCGGTGCCGAAGGCATGCTCAAACGCAACACCGAAAAAGCGAATCTCTTCTACAACTATCTGGACAGCTCCGATTACTATCATGCCACGGTCGACAAGGGCAGCCGTTCGCTCATGAACATCCCCTTCCTGACCAAAGAAACCGATGCCGACAAAGCCACTGCTCTGAACAAGAAATTCGTTTCCGAAGCAGCCGCAGCCGGTCTCGTCAACCTCGCTGGTCACCGTCTCGTCGGTGGTATGCGCGCTTCCATCTATAATGCCATGTCGATCGATGGTGTCAAAGCCCTCATCGCCTTCATGGATAAATTCGCCAAAGAGAACCCGATTGCATAGTTTCTTTTGGGGCTCACCTATTTTCGCAGAATATATATTCTGCGAAAATACGGTTCGCATGAACGCCGCTATTCGCAATGATTTGCGAATACGCGGCGTTTTTTTTGGCAAAGAAGTCCGCAGGACTTCCCGTTTAGTAGCTCCCGGTTTGAGCGTAGCGAATACCGGGGGAATAATGCAGACATCTTTCAGAAGTCCGTAGGACTTCACGTTTAGTAGCCCCCGGTTTGAGCGCAGCGAATACCGGGGGATCAAAAAAAAATCCAAATTATCCCCAGAGGGGATTCCCCAAAGCAATCCCTACGGGATTAATGGATGCTGGCAATCCTTTTCCCCCGGCAGCTTCGCAGCTGGGGGCTATTGAACGAAAAGCTCTCCTCTACGTCCTCGGATCCGTAAAGTCCGTTTCGACCTGAACCGCAGAACCATTGATGATCCAGCGGAAATTGTCGATGATGGCGGCTGAATCCAGCGAATGGTCACCGGTATCCCAGATGATGAAGTCGAGCGTAAAGGTTTCGCCGCCGACGATCGGGGCTTTCGTCGTCAGCCATGCAGTCGCACCTCCGGTGTTGGTGACGCCGATAAATGCTGCGAGGTCGTTGTTGCCGTCCGGGCAGGCACCATAGACTGTCTGACAGGAATTGTTGATGCATCCCTGTGTGTAGATGGCCGTCATACAGTCGAACGAGCTGAAGCAGGACATGGGATTGCACGTCGTAAAGAAGGCATTGTTGACCGAAACAGGATTGCCGTTTTTGTCAAATACGATGTTCGTATCAGCTGGAATGCCGCTGGCAGTTGATGTCAGAAGAACGATGAAAAAGTCGTTGTATCGGGAACAGATATAGACCGGATACTCATGCGAGAAAAATCTGAAATCGAACTGGAATCCGGTGGCATTCTGAGGTGCCTTGAGCTCAATGGTTAAAGCCAGCGCATCATTGATGTTGTTTGCAGTCGGACATCCGACGATGCTCTGCAGCTGATTGCCGTGTGCCGAATGATATTTGGGTGGGATGGTTCCGTTGTCGGCGAAAGAATATCTTTCGGAAAGGCTGGCGTTCTGGAAGTTTCCGCTCGAAATACCTGCGAATGAATTGCCGAGTTTTGGCTTGATAATCGGGGGATTCCCGAGTTCGGGAAAGACGTTGATGGCATTGCCGAGCGCAGGGGAACCGGGAACTCCCTGCGTCAGGGAATTGACGGTTGCACTGACCAGACCGTAACCGGCAGTTGAGGCATCATCGCAGATATCCATCGCCCTGGCCAGTTGTATGCCGGCATCGTTGCGGGCTGCATCCGATGTCAGGTCCGTTCCGTGTGTATAGTTCGCTGTGCAGTTTTGGGGCACTTCATCGACTTGGCCGTTGCAGTTGTTGTCGATCTTGTCATTGGGAATCTCAAAGTTGCCTGGAAGAATGACTTCCGGATTCTTGATGTTTGTGCAAGCTGAATTCTGCCCCGAAATGTCGCAGCAGTCGCCCTCGCAGATAGAAACACCATCTTTGTCGTAATCTTCTGTGCCGTCGACTTTGCCGTCGCAGTTCAGATCATTCTGAGTTGGGTCCTCAATTTGGTCTTTGCACTGATAATGATTCCTGGGGACGACCATGCCCTCGCAGGGGCCCCATCTATGGGCGGTGCAGGTCATCGTGCCTGCTTTGCAGGCGCCGACATTTTCGGTTCCGGCAGGGCCGTAATAACAGGATTTCGTTTCATTGTCGGTGCATTCGCATTCAGCTGTCGTGCTTTCGCAGCCGTTTGCTGTATCGCCGTCGCAGTCGACATAATCGTCTTCGCAGCCGGTACACTGGCTGTCCTGGCATTTGACGTGATTCGGACAGACCTGACCGCAGCCGCCGCAATTCATCGGATCGGTCGTAAGGTCATAGCAAAGATTGTCTTCACCACAAAATGTCTTATTTGTACAGTCGATGCAAAAACCTTCGATGCAGATACCTGAATCGCCGCATCCGTTGCCGCATGCCCCGCAGTGGTCATTGTTATTCTTGATGTCAGCGCAGGTTCCCCCGCAGGGCAGCAGACCCTCTTCGCATTCCAGCGTACAGTAGGGATCGTCTTCAGGACACGCGCAAAGTCCATTCGCGCAAATCTCTTTTTCTTTGCAAAGATGTCCGCATTTTCCGCAATTATTCTTGTCCGTCTGAATATCGGTACAAACGTGATCGCAGATGAGCAGGCCCTCTTCCGGACAGGTATCGATGCATGATCCTTCCGAACAGTATTTGTCGGAAGCACAGGCATTATCACAGTTTCCGCAATTATCATTGTCGGTCATGCGGTTGATACAGATATGATTGCAGATCATTTCTTCCGCATTGTCGCATTCCGTCGTGCATGTCCCTGCCTGACAGCGTTCCGTCAGTTCACAGGGGGTATCGCAGGATCCGCAGTGATCCGGATCCGATTGCGTATCAGTGCAGGTATGCGCACAGATAGTCTGTCCTTCTTCCTCACATTGATCGGTGCATTTCCCGTCCTCACATCGCTGATTCATCGCGCAGATTCCCGCACACGAACCACAGCGATTCGGATCAGACATGATATCGACGCATTCCAGATCGCACAAAACCTGGTTCTCTTCCGGGCATTCTGTCGTGCAGACTGCGCTGATGCATATCTCTACATCACTGCATTGCGTGTTGCAGTTGCCGCAGTGATTGCGGTCAGTCAAAGGATCGTAGCATGTGCCGTCACATCGCAGTTGTGTGCCGCAGTCGACCTGACAGCTGCCGCTGATGCACATCTGGCCTTCTTCGCAGGAATTGCCGCAGCTTCCGCAGTTGTTGCTGTCCCGATATAGCTCAGTACATGTTCCGTCGCACATCTTCTGTCCCGGGGGACAGGTCGGATCTGTCTGATACCGGCATGCGCTGTCGATACAGATTTCTTCCGGGCCGCAGGCATTATCGCATGCACCGCAGTGCTGGTGATTTTCGGTCGTATCGCGGCACACGTTCCCGCAGCATGTCGCATTGCAGTTTTCGGCACTGCATTGCGTGACGATGATTGGGGGCTGGGTTTCACCTGGCTCGTTGGATGCTGACTTAATGCTGAATTCGCCCATTTTGAGCATGCTGCTGTCGGAACAGCCGACGGCAGCAATCGGCAAACATAATGTCAGACAAAGACTGAGTGAGAATCTATTCATATCGCTTGTTGCGCAGGAAAATGGTGGGCGCTGAGGGTGGTGTTCGAAAAATTGGCTTCAGGCTCGCAGCATTCCAAAAACAAATTCAGAAAAAAATGTTCGGATGCTGCGTGCGATAGTCAGATGATTATGTTCTCGGTTCCGTAAAGTCCGTACCGACTTCGACCTTTGCTCCGTCAGTGATCCAGCGGAAATTGTCGATAATTGCCGCCGAGTCCAAAATACTGTCGCCTGTATCCCAGATGATGAATTCGAGTGTAAAGGTTTCTCCGCCGACAATCGGTGCCTGGGTCGTCAGCCATGCCGTCGCACCGCCGGTGTAGGTGCCGCCGGTAAATGCAGCAAGATCGCTGTTGCCGTCAGGACAGGCTCCATAGACAGTTTCGCATCGGCCGCTGATACAGCCTTTCGTGTAGTTTGGCGAGCAGGACGAATTACAGGTTATCGGGTTGCAGGTCGTAAAGAAGGCATTGTTGACCGAAACCGGATTGCCATTTTTGTCAAATACAATGTTCGTATCCTGCGGGATGCCGCTGGCCGTGGATGTCAGAAGAACAATAAAGAAGTCATTGTATCGCGAGCAGATATATTCTGGATACTCGTGTGAGAAAAACCGGAAGTCAAACTGGAATCCCGTGGCATTGCTGGGCGCTTTGAGCTGAAGCTTTAGCTCCAGTGCATCGTTGATACTGTTTCCGCTCGGACATCCGGTGACTGTTTGAAGCTGGTTGTTATGGGCAGAGTGGTATTTTGCGGGGATAGATCCGTTCGCGATAAAATCACTACCATCCGACATCTTCGCATTCTGGAAAATACCGGTTGAAATACCGGCAAACGAATTGCCGAGATTCGGAGTGATAATCGGTGTGTTGCCAAGATGAGAAAATACATTGATGGCGTGGCTCATGGCTGTATTGCCTGGGTTTCCCGGATGCAGTGACTGAACCGTCGCACTCACAATACCAAAACCGTCTGTCGCAGCATCATGGCATATATCCATCGCTCTGGCCAGCTGCAGGCCGGCATTGTCGCGCTCTGTCGCTAACGACAGATTCGCACCCTGGGTATAGCTCGCTGCGCAGGTTTTGGGTGCCTCATCGGTTTCGCCGTTGCAGTTGTTGTCGATCTTATCGCCAGGTGTTTCGAAAATGCCCGGATGAATGACTTCCGGATTTTTAATGTTCTTGCACGCGTCACTCTGTCCCGAAATATCGCAGCAGTCACCGTCACAGATCGTATAGCCATCTTTATCGTAATCTTCCATGCCATCGACTTTGCCATCGCAGTTCAGGTCGTTCTGGGCCGAATCCGTAGATTCCTTTCTGCACTGGTAGTCGTTTTTGGGAGTGATCATGCCTTCGCACTTACCCCATTTGTTGTTGCTGCAGGTCATTGTGCCGGCTTTGCAGGCACCAACATTTTCTGTTCCGGCTGGGCCGTAATAGCAGGACTTCGTCTGGCCATTGGTACATTCGCATTCTGCAGTCGTACTTTCACATCCGTTCGATGCATCACCGTCGCAGTCCACATAATCGCCGGCGCAGCCTGTACACTGTCCATCCTTGCAGCCGACGTGATTCGGACAGGCCTGGCCGCAGCTGCCGCAATTGTCAGGGTCGTTCATCAGATCGTGGCAAAGATTGTCATTACAGAAGGTTTTACCCGCGCATTCAATGCATTTCCCATTGACGCAGATTCCCGTATCTCCACAGCTCTTGCCGCGTGCTCCGCAATGAGCCTTGTCATTCTTAACATCGGTACAATTGCCCCCGCATGGCTCCTGGCCTTCTTCGCATGACAGATTGCAGTAGGGATTGTCTGCCGGACATGAACAAAGTCCTCCCTGACAGATTTCCTTTTCATTGCAGGCATGTCCGCAGCTGCCGCAGTTCAATTTGTCCGTCAGAATATCGGTGCAGACGTGATCACATATCATCTGGTTCCCTTCCGGACATGTATTGATGCATGAACCTTCTGAACAATAACGGCCGGATTCACATGCATGTTCGCATTCTCCGCAGTTGTCATTGTCTGTCATGCGGTTGGTGCAGACATGGTTGCAGATGGTGTCTTCTGCATTGTCGCATTCCGATGTACAGGTTCCCGACTGGCAGCGCTCTGTGGCAGCACAGGGCTTGCCGCATCCACCGCAGTGCTCTGCATTCGTCTGCGTATCAACGCAGGTATGCGCACAGACGATGAGTCCCTCTTCATCGCATTTGTTGCTGCATGCGCCATCAATGCACCGTTCCGAGTCGGCGCAGGTATTTTTGCACGAACCGCAGCGATTGGGGTCACTTTTGATGTCAACGCAGGTCTGATCGCATAAACGATGGTTTTCCTCCGGGCAGTCTGTCGTGCAAATGGCGCCGAAGCAGGCCTCTTCCGAACTGCACTTCGTATTGCAGTTGCCGCAGTGCTCGCGGTCAGTCAGAGGATCGTAACATGCTCCGTCGCAGCGCAGTTTATTGCCGCAGTCGATTTCACAACTGCCATTGATGCATAACTGGCCCTTGTCGCAGGATTTCCCGCAGTCGCCGCAGTTGTTGCTGTCGCGGTTGATGTCGATGCAGGTGCCGCTGCATTTCTTTTCGCCATGTCCGCAGGCTTCATCTGTCAGGTCCATGCACTTGCTGTTGATGCATACCTGGTCGGATTTGCAGGCATGATCGCATTCACCGCAGTGCTGGTGATTTTCGGTCGTATCGCGGCATACGTTCCCGCAGCACGTCGCATCGCAGTTGTCGGAATTGCATTCCGTCACGATTTTTTCTTCTGTCTTCGAACCGGACTTGCCGGGTTTGCCGGATGACGACGAACTGCCGGAATCACCCATCTGGAGCGTATTGTTGTCAGAACACCCGATAGCTGCAATCGGAATGCATAATGCCAGACAAAAACAGAGTGGGATGGTTTTCATATTGGAGTCTCCTGTGCAGGATGATGAAATGTTTTTGGGGGCTCGCTGTTCAAAAGGCCGATTGCCTTTTGAATACGCTCGCTTTTGCCGCCGCTATGGCTCAGGCCATACGCGGCTTTGCACGGCTTTGCGCTTCGCGCAATACGCCGCTGCTAGTTGACGGGGGGATCCGCAAATCCGGTGTTGACCTTCGTTTCGTCAACAAGCCACCTGAAATTGTCAAGCAGTACCGTGGAATCGTAGTTGCCGTCCTGCGTGTCCCAGATATAAAAATCGAGCTGAATGGTTTCTCCGCCGACGACAGGAGCTGTCGTCGAAAGCCAGGCGGTAGCACCTCCGCGGCCTTCTTCCGTCGTCGTGCTCTGATAATCGTATTTGGCATAGGGATACGGATAATAGGCGTCGATCGCCGTGGAACCATCCTGGCAGGTGATTTTGCTCGGCGTGCATGTTTCTTCGCCATTCGAATTCGTCGTGCACTCCTTGTTGATGCATTTCTCACCCGAACACGTCATGAATTTCGGACACTCAGACTCCTCCTTGCAGGGGATGTAGTCACATGTCGTGAAGAAACCATTGTTGACTGAAACCGGATTTCCAACTTTGTCGAACGCAATGTTGTGATCGGGGTAGCCTGCCAAATCCGGATGTTTGGATGTCAGCAATGCAAGGAAAAAGTCGTTGAAGGCCGAACAAAGATATTTGGGATATTCCTGCGAAAGGAAACGGAAGTCGAAGGCAATGCCCTTGACATTGACGGGAACTTTGAGTTCCAGATGAAGCTGGACCGAGTCAAATATCGCAGGGGTAATGCTGGCATTGGCCGGACAGCTCTTGTGCGTGGCGAGCTTATTGTCGTGGTTTTGCAGATAGACATTGGGGATTTGGCTGTCCTTGGGATAGCGCTGTACCAGGTTCTCTCCCACAGTCTCATCGTCTTTGGCTCTTTCTTCAAACCATTCGTCGTCTTTGGATACACCCGATTTGACATCTTTCGCATGTCCCGATGACATCACGGCAAACGACTTTCCTTCCTGGGGCATGATGCGGGCAGTGCCGCTCTCGTCTCGCATCGCATCCAGAATGTTGACCTGCTTGGCATCGGGGAGTGCTGTACTCTCCGAACGCGTCAGCCTGGCGTTGACAAGACCATAGGCACAGGTCATGTCTTTCTTGCATTCCCAGATAATGCCCATCGCCTGCGCCATCGCACGGGCTGTCGTGTCCATGTCGGAGGAGCCATAAGTATAGTCAATGGGAGTAACATCCTTGGATGTCTTCTGGTCTTCGTCGGTTTGGGTGTCGCAGTTATCGTCAAGATTGTTGCCCTTGACTTCGAGCATGCCTGGATTGATGAGTTCCGGATTGAGGGCTGTACATGTGGTGGTATCATTGCAGCAGTCACCGTCGCAGGGCGTAAAACCATCCCCATCAAGATCTTCCTCTCCATCGGGAATACCGTTGCAGTTGTAGTCTTTTTGGGTGCATTCCCCGACGATGGTCGGCAGCGTCGGCTGGACGGTAATGTCGAAAGTTTTTATCCCTTCATCTTCAATACAGGTTAATTTCCCGGCCTTGCATTCACCGACATCCTTTGTGCCTTCCGGGCCATTGTAATAGCTTCGCTCCTGCCCAAGAACACACTCGCATTCAAAAAGCGTCTCACAGCCGTTGACCGGATCGCCGTCACAATCGGTATAGTCCGGCGCACATTCGCATTTGGAATCGCTGCAGACCATGTTCGGGGCACATGGATTATCGCAGGAACCGCAATGGTTCGCGTCCGATGTAAGGTCGACACATTCAGAGTCGCACGTCGTTTTTTCGCATCCGGAACATTTGCCGTTATTGCAGGTCTCGTCCGCCTTGCACTTCTTGCCGCAGTCACCGCAGTTGTTGATGGAATGCTTGATGTCAGTGCAAACGCCGTCGCAAAGCATTTCGTGCGCGTCGCAATTCTCATCCGGCTGATATATCGTGACGGTTTCTGTCTTCGATCCGCTTTTGGATGGTTTTTTATCCGATGAGCCATTGTCTGATGAACCTGAATTGCTGTCTGAACCGGAACAGGACAACGCAATGACTCCTAAAATTGCAGCAGTCCAGAATATAAATCCGCGTTTCATGTAATTCTCCTTAGCTGACGTGTGGACGATGCTGAAGTATGAAAAAAACACTGCATAATTATAACGTAATATCTGCAGTTTTGCCAATCATTGCTGTATTTTCTTTTGGCTCTGTTTCCTCAGACACAGAGTGTTTGATATATCAGGCAGCTCGAATCGATGGTCAAACACTCTGTTTCCCCAGACACAGAGTGTTTGACCTTGTCTAAGCGAAGCCTGAGACTGGATCACCGGTTGAATATATGGAAGCGATTTCATCGGCGGATGTTTGGATGGATGAATGAATTTGAATGCCTTTGGTTTCTGTGCGAACATTGGCTGGCCAGACGCGAGCGTAATATAATATATAAATTAAATAGTATAGATATGTTCGGGAGAATATGATCTGTATTCTGTTTCATGCAGAGAGCTTATACATTGATCGGAATGACTCGCGCTTGCAGAACCCCAATGATATGCGAAGGAACAAAGTAAACGCTGTTCAGATTTTGTATGGGGACTCACTCCCCCATACTTCCTGAGATATAACACATTGCCGTGTGGTGGTTGGTCAATGTGACGTTGTTCAGGTATTCCTGGGGAATCTCTGAATAATTGTCTGGTGCGACCAAACTGTGTTGTAAAAACTACTTCCCTTTCCCCATTGGGGAAAGGGAATGGGGGAAAGGGGCCAAGTTCCCTGGGGCTACAAATCAGATTCATTTACGCAGGTAGAATTGGAATATCCTCCGTAATAAATATTGTTTTTGCATTTTTGTTCTGATGGGCATTCTTCGGAAGCAATCTTATTGTCTGTGCATACGAACCGATGCGTTTCATCCTGGCAGCGAATCCAGAATTCATCAGGATTACAGGGATCATCAATATGATAGGTGGGAGCAGGTTCACACCGATTTGCTTCTTCATTGCATTTATCTGGGCAATATGTAGTCTCGACAGTTGTTAAATAGTAATTTCCAAAAGCAGCGCAGATGTCAGATTTTTCATAATATATTTCGTTATTCATACCGATGTTCGACGAAATGCATTGAGTTGTAGCTTCATAAGTGTAAGGATTGCATATCCTATTCTTCGAATTGGCAGGTAGCATCACCATCATATTCCACACAGATTGCGCCATCACCACAATAATGTGAGATGACAAGATTGTCTGTACTATCACAAAGTAGGATATAGTTTTGATCACAACGTGAATTGTAAAAATCCGGGGCTGAGTGGTCGGAATTGCAAGGAATACCAGTTCCTTGGTGTGGTTTGCATTTGCCTGTCGTTTCTAAACATCCTTCGGGACAATAGTCACGTTTTCCGGTTGCGATCCATTCATAAAATCCACTAAGTTTACTGGATTCATAACAATAATAATGTTGAGAATGCTCCTCATCACATCGGTAGATTTCAGCGTGGGTATTAAATTCTTCTTCTGTGCATAAATCAAGACAATCTCCACGATATTCATTATAGACACATGTTAAATATCGCCCATTCGCTTTTTCATTACAATTGGTGACGTTAAATCGATTCATGCCCATATTGGTGACACATCTAAAAAGTATATTGTCTTTACAGTAGTTATAGTATGGATCGCTACAGAAAGTATTTGCCTCATTATCAAGACAGATGCCATTTTTGTCATATCCTTGTTTGCATTCGGCACAAGACGCAGAGCTATCAGCAAGGATGCATGCTAAATTATCATCATGACAGTTTGTAATTGCTATGGTGTTGTTATTGCATTCAATAAATGTATCCTCTTTGCAGGTTGAAAAATCATGACTGCAATGGTCGCCATTGTAGACCTTGTATAGGTCAAGACAGACGTTCCTTTCATCACATCCATATTTGCACTCATCGGGGCATAATGACGCGTTTTCATTGATACATGAACCATCTTCATCACATCCGTTTGTGCATTCTTCTGTGCATTCGGCAGTTGGATTTCCCAGACATGAACCGTCCGGGTTGCATCCGTTTGTACATGTGTCTGGACACTCAGCTTTGCTATCCTTGCATGAACCGTCCGGATTGCATCCGTTTGTACATGTGTCTGGACACTCAGCTTTGCTATCCTTGCATGAACCGTCCGGATTGCATCCGTTTGTACATGTGTCTGGACACTCAGCTTTACCATCCTTGCATGAACCGTCCGGATTGCAGCCGTTTATGCATGTTGTCGGGCAGTGTGTTGGCATTCCGTTATCAGATGGCGATTTGGAGTTGTCGTCACATCCGGCCATGATTAAAATCAGTGCCGCAATCCATATTCCGCTTAGGTGTTTCATGTCAAATCCTGGTTTTGTATGGTGAATGTTTCTCAAATAAAAACGGGCTGCGCTCGGAAATTAAATGATACCACTGAGGTAAAAAAAAAGCAACGAAAACGCGCTTGATGAATGCTGATTTATAAAAACTTCTGTCGAGGCCGTAACGCAGGTAGAGTTGGCAAAGTCAATAGCTCGCAACATTCAAAAACTCGCAATTCTCCTTTGTTTATGAGATAGTCAGCTTGTGATGATGCCCTGTTTCGGTAAAATGTGAGACACGGGTTCAAGGAGGATAGCAATGCAGGAACGCTATTTCCCGATTGGGATACAGTCTTTTGAAGAGATTCGCAAGTATGACGCGATTTATGTAGACAAAACACCATGGGTTTATCGTCTTGCCAAAACCGGGAAATATTACTTTTTGTCGCGACCGCGCCGTTTTGGCAAATCGTTGCTGATTTCGACACTGGCGGCGTATTTTGAAGGACGAAAAGACCTTTTCGATGGTCTTGCAATGGCTGCACTTGAGAAAGACTGGGTGAAATATCCTGTGCTGCGCTTTGATTTGAGTCGTTCAAAAGTTAGTTCACACGAAAACATGATAAACCTTCTTGATAGTTTGCTGTCGAGTCTTGAGGCGGTTTACGGATGTGGAAACGCGGAAAGAGAGGAATTTGGCCTGAGACTTTCGGAGTTGATAACAGCAACAAAAATGCAAAGCGGCGAGAATGTTGTCGTTCTGATTGATGAATACGACGCTCCATTGTTGGATACAATGCACAACAAAGATTTGTTCGCGGATGTACGACAGCAGCTTCGAAAGTTTTTTAGTCCGCTCAAAGAAGCGGATGATAAACTGCGATTTGTATTTATCACAGGTATCAGTAAATACAGTCAGTTGAGTATATTCAGCGAACTGAATAATCTAAAAACGATAACCATGAATGACGAGTATGCAGCGATTTGTGGTATCACAAAAGAAGAGCTTGTCGAACAGCTTGAACCGGAAATTCAGGTGATGGCAGAAAAGCTGAAGATAACGCCTAATGCTGTTGTTCAACGGTTGAGAAAGAAATACGATGGTTATCATTTTGCAGAAGAATCGCCGGATATATTCAATCCGTTTAGTCTTTTGAACAGTCTGAGCAATAAGGATTTTAAAAACTACTGGTATTCGACCGGTACACCGACGCATGTGACCGAAATGCTGGCAAATTACTCGATTCGTCCAGAAGAATTGGAGGGATTTGCTGCGGGGGAGATGGATTTTTATGTCGCATTTGAGCAGGCAGAGACACCAATTCCTATTCTGTATCAAAGCGGTTATCTGACGATTAAGAGATTTGATGGTTATGATTATATTTTGGGGTTTCCGAATGAAGAAGTTCGTGTGAGCTTTTTATTGTTATGGACATGGTTAATGAGCATATCAAAAGAAGTCCGTAGGACTTCATGTTTAGTAGCCCCCGGTTGGCGCGTAGCGGCTACCGGGGGACAAATGAAATGCACCAAAATCAATCCCCGTAGGGGATGCCCCAGG
>JAFRYG010000038.1 GCA_017441205.1 Pseudomonadota bacterium | reverse complement strand
GAACATGTGCTGGATGTCGCATTCTGGATTGCGTGTTCTGAACATCTGTAATTGCAGGTACCGCAATGTTCAGTGTCATTGCCGCTGACATTTTTGCAGACATTTTGACCATTGACGACACAGAGATTCGGGGTATTGCCGGAGCAGCTGTTCGTCATACAGGTGCTGTCTACACAAACCTTTCCGCCCGTACATGGTGTTCCCGTACTGCTGCTGCTTGCACCGCAGTAATTGTTATCGCTTTTGGGATCGATGCATTTGATGGTGTTTGCTGTAGATCCTGTACTTACATTTACAAAACCGGGATCACAGGTATACACACATGCGCCGCCGACACACGAGCTTGATGTGGCATTGGGAATGGCATGTTCTGAACATTTGTAATTGCATGCGCCGCAATGATCTGCATCGTTGCTGTTGACATTTTTGCACACATTATTGCCGTTGATGACGCAGAGATTTGGTTTATCGCCGCTGCAGCTGTTGGGGACGCATTTACTTTCGACACAAACTGTCCCGCCTGTACATTTTGTTCCCAGGTTGGATGCACTTTCTGCGCCGCAAAACGTATTATCGGTTTTGGGATCGATGCATTTGATGGTATTGGCTGTAGAGCCTGTACTTACATTTACATAACCGGGATCACAGGTATACTGGCATGCGCCGCTGGCACACGAGCTTGATGTCGCATTGGGGATGGCATGTTCTGAACATTTGTAATTGCATGCACCGCAATGATCCGAATCATTGCTGTTGATGTTTTTGCATTCATTTCTGCCGTTGACGACACAGAGATTCGGCGTATCGCCGGTACAGCTGTTGGTGACGCAGGAACCTTCGACACAAACCTTACCGCCGGTACACATCGTTCCCTGATTGGAATTGCTTTCTGCACCGCAGAACTTGTTGTCCGTCTTGGGATCGATGCATCTGATGGTATTGGTCGTCGTTCCCGTACTGACATTCACAAATCCTGCAGCACATTCATAGACGCAGGCACCGCCGGAACAGCTTGTGGAATTGGCATTGGGAATCGGGTGATCGGAACATTTATAGTTGCATGCACCGCAATGGTCTGCATCATTGCTCTTGATATTCTTGCAGCTGTTCTGACCGTCGATGACGCAAAGGTTGGGTGCTTCTGCATTTTCGGCGCAGTCATTCTGAAGACACTGACCTTCGACACAGACGGTACCGCCGGTACATACGGTTCCGGGGGTTGTGGCATCCGATGCACCGCAGTAATTGTTGTCCGTCATCGGATCGATGCACTTGATGGTATTGGCCGATGTACCGGCGCTGACATTTACAAAACCGGTTGTGCAGGTATATATGCAGGCTCCATCGGAGCAGCTCTCGGAGTTTGCATTGGGAATCGCATGTTCGGAACATTTATAGTTACATGCGCCGCAGTGATCGGCATCATCGCTGTTTGTATTTTTGCATACGTTGGCACCATGAACGACGCAGAGGTTTGGCGTATCGCCGCTGCAGGTATTCTGAACGCAGCTGCCGCCGACGCAAACCGTACCGCCTTTGCAGATTTCGCCAAGATTCTCGGAATCTGCAGCACCGCAATAGGTATTGTCGGTCATCGGATCAATACATTTAATGGATCCGACTGAAGATTCCGTACTGACATTTACAAAGCCGGTTGCGCAGACATATATACACACGCCTTCTTCACAGGACTGAGATGTCGCATTCTGAGTCGCATGTTCGGAACAATTATAGTTACATGCGCCGCAGTGCATGACATCGTCTGAATGAAGATTCAGGCAGGCTGTTGAACCATCCACCATGCAGAGATCTGGTGTATCGCCTGAACAGTTGTTCTGCATGCAGCTGCCCTCAATACAAACCTGTCCCTCCGCACATGCCTCTCCGGGGGCATCCGGTCCTGATGCGCCGCAATGATCCTTGTCGCTCAGCGGATCGATACATTTGATTTCGGATGCGGAATGTTCAGAACTTACATTAATATATCCTGCATTGCATTCATACTGGCACACACCTGCAGCACAAACCGATGAGGATGCGTTGGGAATTGCATGTTCGGAACACTTATATCCGCATGCGCCGCAATGAAAACTGTCACTGCCGTTAATGTTCTGGCAGGTCTTCTGCCCCTCGACGACGCACAGGTTTGGTGTATCACCGGAACAATCATTCTGGATGCATTCGCCTTCAAAACACACCTGAGTTTCCGAACATTTGGTACCTTCGCTTTCACAGGTAAGTACAGTACCTTTCGCACCGCAGTACATATTGTCCGTCATTGGATCGCGGCATTGCTCTCCGCATTTCACCTGCGTTCCTACGCATATGGTATCCAATACCGGCTTGCAGTGTCCCATACTGCAGACATTTCCTGAATCGCAGATTTCACCCTTGTAATTGAGGTCTTCCGGATCATCAGATGTACAATTGCCCTGCAGGGATGCACCACAGTAATCATTGCTGTTCATGGGATCGATACATGTACTTCCGCATCGGATCAAACCAGAACTGCAGTCACCTTCGCAAAAAAATTGTCCTTGTGCATCCACCAGACAATCCTTTTGTTTGGCCGGACAGACATTATTCTTAAATGCTTCCTGAATTTCCTGCTGGAAGCATTTGGCCTCGGCACTCTCATCCTCGGCAACGTCGCGCTTACAAATCGTATTTCCTATTTTTATATAGGATAATTGTGCTGATGGATTATCTGCAGGACACTTGGCTCCATGTTCGACGACATCTTCAAGTGTACATCCCAAACACCCGACTGCAATGACGCTATAAAATAACAATACTCTTCGCATACATCACCTCGACTTACCATTTTACATCGACAGATGTTGTTGTGTTTGTAAAAAGCTCCCGATTATCACCATCAGCCCAGGTAATTCCTCCATTCGCATCGATTTTGATCGGTTTGTATGTGATGACTGTCTGGGCTGGCAACTCAATGGACAGCTCTGAATTCGTTTTAGGGGCATTGGCAGGATCCCATTGTCCAAGCTCTGGTGCGGATCCAACAATGGCATACGTTGCACCATCATTCGGAACATGGAATGTGATCGTTTTCATGCTCTGATCAATAATGGACTTGGGCGCATTATTCTGAATAAGAATCTGGACTGAATTGGGTTTAACGGTCACGATGTTGGACAACAGACGATTTGTTTCGGCGTCGTGCCATGTGCCGGGCGGCAGTTTAAAATGCTGGGTGGCACCTTCCTGCGTAATCACGAGCAAAGCCTGTTGTTCTTTATATTCTCTTGCAAACACGACCAATCCAGGCTGATATACGAGCGTTCTCGTAGCGCCCTTGGCAAATACGGGATTCTGCGCTCTCAAACGAAGGGCACTTTGAATCAGTGGATAAAATTCAGCACGTTCAAAGTCCATATCTGCACGGTTATCCGGCTCCTTGAGACCTGCCATTGGGGTTTCTGTTCCATAATAAATGCTGGGAATACCGCGCCAGGCGAACAGCACTCGCAGGGCCCGTTCCATGGCATTGGTATTGCCATGACACAGGCTGATAAAACGCGGCATATCATGATTATCGAGGAACGTCACCATATCGTTGGCGCTGGTATATTGACGATCATTCGTCACAATGCTGGCAAGATTCGCCAGAGACCTGTTCTCGCAAAAAACATCCCGAAGTGCAAAAGTTAGAGGAAAATCAAACATTTGCGTGAACATTCCGGATTTCTGGATATCATCGACTTTTTTGGGGTTGCCATCAAAATACTCACCAATCAGCATGATATCTTTTTTACCGGATTTAAGCTGCTGGTTGAAATTGGCCCAGAATTTAAGATCGACATGTTTGACGGCATCCAGTCTGAATCCTGCAATATTCGGCATGGTAATCCATTTCCAGGCAGCATTCATAATGTATGCATAAACTTCGGGATTGGACTGATCCAAATCCGGCAATCCATGAACCTGTCGTTCTGTCAACTGAGTCGGATCGTTCCAGTCTTCGATGGTGACTGCCGGATGGAACCATTGTGGTTTCTGTTCAACGAGCGGAGCTCCGTATCCCACATGATTGACGACAAAATCCAGTATCAGTTCGATGCCATATTGTTTGGCATCTGTAGCCAGCTTTTTCAGGTCTTCTTCTGTGCCGAAGTGCTTGTCAATACTATTTAAATCGTACGTCCAGTAACCATGGAATGCCCCATTGTCAAAGAACTTGTCGCTTGCAGCGGTAAATATTGGGGACAGCCACAATTTGGTTATGCCAAGTGACTGAAGCCATGGCAGTTTAAGACGAACACCTTCCAAATCCCCGCCATGCCATCCGGCAGGATCCGACAGATCGACATCATCCGTATTGTCCTGTGCATTATAGAAGCGATCGACCATGATAAAATAGATTGCATCCTTTGCGGAAGCCGCGCCTTCGGGAGGAAGGGCTTGTGCATTGGATTGTTCTGTTTTATCGGTTGTTCCCGCTGAATCTGTCACAACGGGGGTGGGGGCAGGCGTTGGCTCTTCCACCAACGGTGCTGATTGCTGGACTGGTACCTCGGAAACCGCCGTTTCAGGCTGTGATTCTGTTTGGGTCGAAGCACAACCGGAAATGGCAGCAGCGCTGCCGGCAATCATTAAAAGGAACAGCAAAACCAGGAGAACGTGTTTCATATTATTTTAGGCTCCATTGATTGTCTCTGGCATCTTCTTAATATAGCTGATACCATCGGCAATTCGGACATGATTATGATTATTTACTCCAAATATCAGCTGGTGTTTCAGATTCACCGGTTTTTGAATCACCTTCACTTTCCTGCTTCACAGGGGCAGGCTCTGTCGAGGAATCCGGCTCTTCAGCGGTTGGTTTTGGCTCTTCGACAGGTGTAGCAACAACCGGCTCGGGTGCCGGAGTCGGGGCAGGAACCACAAGTTTGGGTTCTGCAGCCCTTGTCGCAGGAGGAAGCTCGGCATCTGTACGTACCGAACGGCCTTTCATGAATGCATCGATCAGACTTCCCATGTGGCGCTGAATATCGATCTGGGCTGCCGCAATGGCATCATCCCCGTCCTCGTGAGAATACATCAGTGCTACCGGAACTGTGAATTTATCATTTAAGGTATGACGGTTAATCATATCATAAATGGTCAGGTTGACATTGACATCCCAGCGATACCGTCCCGAAAGCGGAGAATAGAATTCAGTCGAAATTTCGCTGAACAGAATTAACTGCGCACCGGTAGCAGAAGCCCTCAATGCCTGAATTCTTCGATCCGTATCACGAACAGCAAGAAGCTGCTGTTCTATGGCATGAAACGAAATCGGATGAACTTTCAGATTGCGCTCTGTCAGAACTGAATTCAATGAAGCCGTGACACTGTCCTTAATCTCGCTCGATGACAGAGAATTCATGTCATCGTGTGTATAGGCAACAGCAAATGTCAGATTTTCCGCATACTGGGGAACGGGTGTCTGGGAGACACAGCCTGCGATCATCATTGAAGCGACAGCAGACATAAAAATAAACAGGCAGATAAAAAGTTTATGTTTCATTGTATTCCGTGGGTTGTTTGATGAAATATATTTCCGGATGATATGTCAATTTGTGATGGTTAGAACCAGGCTTCTGCTTCGATCGATATGACGTGATGCCAGTGTCTGTCCGGAATGGACGAGAAATCGGCACCGTAAAACTCGTTGCTCTGGCTTTGTGTTTCAACATTGGAGTTCACAAAGGCATTGTGCATATTGCTGTACTGCGTACCATAGAGAAGTCTGAGGGACGGACGCGCAAATATTCCGGCTCCGCCGGGATTGAGCACAAATCCGATCTTTCCCTGCCAGGTATTGCGCTTATCCAAATCGCCGTATTCAAGCCCCCGGGCACTTGCGATACCACCGTCATTGTTCCACATGGAACCTGCGCTCTTGCGCCACAAATTGCCGTTCAGGGATTTTTCCTGTGCAAACGATGTTTCGACAAGAATATGAACTGTCGGTGTAATATAGACCTGGCCGCGAGCAACGATAGACCAAATCATACGATTGCGTTCACTCGCCGATATCTTGTCATCCTTATCATAATGATATCCAAACAATGCAGCCCAGGTTAAATCAAAGCGATTTTCGACGATTGCAAGATTCATTTCATCGCCGATATTGAACTGGTAGCGTTCATCCGTCCAGTCTTTGATATAGATGCGCTTCTCATTGTTGTTGAATGTTTCGTAATAATATTGTTCAGGATGCTGGCGGAGGAAATTGAAGAATAAATTATTCCACTTCAATGCCCCCAGTTTGCCGAATCCAAGATATCCGACGATTTTGTAGCTCAGGGCACTGGTGGCTGAAGGACGTGGATACAGTGTTTCAAGCAGGGATTCATTGCTCAGTTTTTCAACGAAATCCTGCAGAACTTCCTTGCGGACATACGATTCGTACGTTACACCGCTCGCACTGTCAAAACGCGTCTGATGGGGAGCATTGGAACTGCCTTCGACAGAAGGCTCATAGCCAAGTTCTGCGCCGACACCGAATTCAAAGCCATCCGTCGGTTTTATGCGAGTTGCCAGACCAAACGTCAGAACGGGACTATATCCGTTGGAATGTTTTAAATATCCGGAATCACCGATACCAACCAGGAGGTCTGCATATTTATGATTCCAGGTTGCCGACATACCAACTGTATCATAAAATATTTCCGCAAATTTCATGTCGTACAGACCGAGGTCGCCAAAATAGTAATCCAGTGTTCCCACCTGCCATACGACATCCTGAATCAGAACATTGCCGGCTTTGACATAGAGCTGAGTCAGGGAAAAATCTCCCAGAGTACCATTGAGGAGATCTGCGCCGTGGGCCGTTCCGCCTTCAATTTTTGCATGCAGACTCGTCCACACTTCGTTGGTTCCCGGCGTCTGTTTGATGAGCTGAAGGCGCATGTCGAGCGCGGCCCACTGCGTTTCGTTCATGAGGCGTCCCGAAATATTCCAAAGGCCGAGTTTTGACCAGCCACCCTGAAAATCCGGTCTCGCAGAAATACGAAAATAGCCGCCTGCTGAAAACCGATCTTCGTCGGCCTGAGCATTTTGAGGACTCAGCCAGGCCATAAAAACAACAGCCATGAGAGTCAACAATGCCAATATATGTCGAGTTTGTAGATACATTATCATTCCTGGTGAGTTATGTTGTCTGAATTACAAAAGTGTTCCTTTTTATGAAATCAGCCGGATGGATTTATCTGGGTTTGGTCAGAATCACGATGGTACGCGGCTGTGCTCCGTAGACTGCCGACACCGGTCTGGACTCATTGATCCATATATTTTTCTGTTCGTTGTCTTCAAAATACTTTTGCGTATCCATGAGGATCTGCCAGTCCCCCTGTTCCGGGAGTGTAAATTCTTTGGCATCGTACGCTTCCATATTAATGATCACGTACAGGGCATTGGTGCTCGCTGTTGCCGGATAATACATGGCGACAGACCGGCCATCCCAGCAGCTGTCCCGTCCATCCGTCAGACAGCCATTTGGCCACCACCATTGTACGGGCGTCCCATATTCCGCCGGAGAAAGATGCTCTTTGAATTGTTTGCGAAGTTTAATCAAATCGCGCACAAAATCATGCATACGGACATTTTCCGGCCACGATACCCAGTCCCCCCATCGGAACCAGTTGTATTCATTGTCGGCAGAATCTGAATACGCATTGTTGTTGCCGAACTGTGTTCTCATGTATTCATCGCCGCCGAGGATCATCGGACTGCCGTGGCTGACCATCAGCAGTGCAAAGTAATTGCGGATCATCTGGCGCTTGAGCGATTCCATCTCATTCTTTTCGCATCTGCCGTCACTGCCCAGCTCAAAACCTTCGTAAGTCCAGTCGACCTGTTGACCTTCATCATTTGTGTAGGATCCCGATTCGTAACACCAGTTGCGGGATGCATTGTGATCCTCGCCGCTGGTGCGATCACAGAACGCATTGTAGGCACTGTCGCAGCAGATGGGATTGAGTTTTCCGCAGTCATTTTGTTTGTTCCAGTAAGTCACGAGATCATAGAGCGTGAATCCGTCGTGTGCTGTCAGGAAATTGACCGAATGATAGGGTTTGCGCTCATCGCCGAATTCCTGGAACATCTTGCTCGAACCGGTCAGAACGTTGCCCAGTGAAATGTCATTATCCCAATAAGGTGCCCGTGACTGTGTGGAAGAAAGCGGATAATTGTCGTCATTGACAAAGGGACGGATCATGTCGCGGAACCGGCCGTTCCATTCGAACCAGGCGTAGTTATCCTTGTTGGTCGCCTTGGGAAAAAGACCGTTGGCATATTGGGAAAGGCTCCAGGGTTCGGCAATAAACCGCGTATTATATTTATGTAAGACTTTTAGGCTTTCCTGCTCTGAGGGATTCAGAATATCCTGATCATTAATGATATCCTGAACGACAGTATTGATTATGTTGTTCGCCCAGTAGGCGTTATCGTCGGCAGAGGCATCGCCATCTGTTGAAACCTTGGCATCATCGACACCGAGGATGGAGGCGAGGTCAAAACGGAAGCCGTCGACGTGCATTTCTTCGACCCAGAAACGCAGGTTATCGATGATAAATCTGCGGAATGGCTTATTATTGGTACGTACCTGATTGCCGACGCCGGTTTCGTCGAGGTAATTCTGATTGGGGGTGCCGGATGAATCACTGATGAGATGATAATAAGCCTTGTTGTCCAGACCGCGCCAGGAATAGATGGTCGCGGCAGTTCTGTCATCGAAGTTGTTGTATTCACCGTAATTGAAACCGCTGGACTGAATACGGCTGCGCCAAAAACCGCCTTCACCGGTGTGGTTGTAAACCACGTCGAGGATAACCTCGATACCGGCCTGGTGGAGCTTATCGACCATTTCCTTGAATTCATCGTGTACGCCGTTGGTTTTGGCCTGATCGATAGTTGTGGCAAAACGTTGTTCGGGGGCAAAGAAGGCAATGGTATTGTAGCCCCAGTAAGTGCCGTCATCGGGTTTTTCACCGACGGGCATGAGTTCAACCGCCGTAATGCCAAGATCGGCGAGGTATTGTGCATTTTCACCGATCCCGCGCCAGGTACCGGGATTGCTGACGTTCATGGTCTTTGTCGCTTTCGCCGTAAAGCCTTTGGGATGAACCTCATAAAAGATGAGATCATTCTGTGCATGTCCGGGGAATGCATCGCCCTTCATGCGGTTTTCGCGCCACGTCTTTTCGTTTTCGCTCCACGTATATTCGCTTTTGATGACGACAGATTTGGCTGCAGCTTTCCAGCTGGAGACATCTCGTGCGGTACCGGAGGCTGGGTTGCCTGACCCCCAGTCAAAATCACGGTGAATGCGGCGAGCATAGGGATCGATGAGGAGTTTATTGGGGTTATAGCGATTGCCTTCCTGGTCGCAGTCGGTGATATATCCGATGTCTGAGTTGGGATAGAATTTCTCGCTGTAAGGCCAGTTCGGGCCAAATGCGATGTAGCCATAATGGGTTCCCACGCCGATGCCATAGACGAACGTCGTCCAGATGCCGCTCGTTTCATCCTTGGTCATCGGAATCCGGATTATCGGCTGGTCTGTATCGGGATGCTGGCTGTCGAAAATGAGGACTTCGACGCGTTCGGCATTCCCTGCGTATACTGCGAAATTGACACCATCATCTGTAATATTGGGACCGAGAATATCGTACAGAGCGTCACCGCTGAGATTCGAGTATCTGGGAGCCAGTGGCACATTCTCATAGATGCCGTGGACATGGCTGTCACATCCGGTCATGGATGCCAGAGCCAGACAACCTGCGAGAATGAGTCTGCAGATATTATTCTTTTTCATAATCAATTCCTCTATTTGGCCTTCCAGACGATGATTTGCCGTTCGGCTGTCAAACTCACCGTCGTCGTTTCAGTAACGGGTTGATTTTCATTCAAAAGATCTATCCAGCCATTGGCTCCTTCGGGGATTCCCCATTGTACTAAATCATAATTCTGCGGAAGATCGCTGTCATTGATGCCGATGAGAATCGTTTCGTTCTCATCCCGCATAACATACATATAGGATCGTTCATAAGCATCGACGTTCTGGCGCTTTCCGCGCCATAATGCCGGATGTTTGTGACGAAGCTGACCCAGTTTCTGTACGAGCTCAAGTGTTTTCTTTTGCTCCGGATTCAGGGCATCACCGAATTTCATCATGCGCCGGTTGTCGGGATCGTTGGCCCCTTCGAGACCGAACTCATCTCCGTAATAGATCAGCGGCAGCATCGGACTCGTCATCAGGAATACCCACGCCAGCCTGAGCTGACGATAGGCCCATGTATCCATCACTTCTGGGTTGACGGCTGTTTTGAGCTCGGAATCATGATGAATATGGGAAATCGCCCTTGCAACGTCATGATTGCCCAAAAATGTACTCATCAGCGCATCGCCGTAGGCTGTATCATTGTTGACGACAAAATCCTTCAGATTATAGAAAAGGCCGTCTCCGTTCATCACGGTATCGCGAAGAACGTTATAGAGCGGGAAATCAAACTGACCATGAAGCATTGTAGCGCCAATATATTGTCTGATTTTGTCCGCTCCGTCGAATGTCTCACCGACGATATAAAATGGGTTATTGCTGTCACTGTATTGATACAGCTCATCCATGCCGCTGCGCAGATTCGTGATGACCGAAACCGGCATGTGCTTGACGGCATCCAGACGGAAGCCATCGACGCCGGTCGTTCTGACCAGCCATTTGGCATGATCTATGACAAATTTGCGAACTTCCGGAATTTCATAGTTAAAATCGGGCAGATTATCGCTGAACCAGCAGGTTTCGGGAATAATGTTCCAGTTGGCCTGCGAATCATGCGGGCCTTCACAAAGGATAGAATCGCGATCCGCAACATTGACGTGATTGAACCAATCCGGATGAAGGGCATA
Organism: Pseudomonadota bacterium; assembly: GCA_017441205.1. Classification (GTDB taxonomy): domain Bacteria; phylum Myxococcota_A; class Bradymonadia; order UBA4248; family UBA4248; genus UBA4248. The sequence goes on along the minus strand of JAFRYG010000038.1, from coordinate 8,588 downwards.
CACCGGACTGTCATCTGCAACATGATTGACGGCAAAATCGACGAGTACGCGCATGCCGCGCGAATGACACGAATTGATCAGCGCCTTGAGCTCATCCATCGTCCCAAAGTGTGGTTCAATTGGTGTAATCTGCACGTTATTGGAATATTGATTATAAAATATATTCTGCGTCTTTTCGGTATATCCCGTCGTAATCGGCCAGTACGAATGATAGGCGCTCGCGTTGCCGAAGGCTTTCTGCGTATTCATGCTTACCGATGAAAGCCAGAGTGTATTGACGCCCAATGCATCGAAATAGCCCTCGTCGACTTTTTGCTTCAATCCTGCAAAATCTCCGCCTTTCCAGTCGTTGGCGACATTCAGGGGATGGTCGTTGGAGGTATTGCCGTTGTTAAAGCGATCGATGAAGGCAAAGTATATGACGGCATTTCGCCAGTCCCACGGCGTTTCTTCCCGCCACACAGGAATATAGATGGGCTCGATCTCATTATTCAGAAGGACTTCGACGCTATATGCGGCCTTTTTGGCATTTCCCATATCGTCGGTCAGCTCGTAGCTCTTGCCCATCACGTTGGTCAGAATACTGCCGTCTTTTTTGATGACGAGCGTCGGTCTGTCGATTTTGTTTGCCACATCGACGAGCTGAACGCTGAATTTTACCTTCGTTCCATCCAGTTCAGGCTTCTGGTTCAGAACGAGTCTGGGATCATCCGGCAAAGAACACCTGTCCCCATGATACCCCAGATCACAGATGCACAATTCCTGAGTGACCCTGATTTCACAGACGCCATGGCCGCAATCGAGTTCACAGACCTGAGCCGAATTATTGCTGTCATCGCATCCCAGCAAGCCCAGACAGGCAAAGCATACAACTGACTGAATTTTCCGCATCCAAACCTCCCCAAAAAAGGTTCCAATCTTACCTAATATACATGAATCCGAACAGAAATGAGAGTAAGTTTCAAAAATCAGCCACAAAAACTGCATTTCACGGAAATCACCTCATAAACTTGCCATTCTGTCCTGTTGGGTTAAGACCGCCGCGGCTTATCTGAATCACGCATGTCCACACCTCAGAGAGGATCAAATTCATGGCATTGAGCATCGAAACAGCCAGAACATTGGAAGAATCCGGAGACTATGTCGGTGCACTCGTACAATACCGCAGCCTTTATGCTGAGGATTCCGGCAACGAAGACGTCATTCTCGGCATCGCACAATGCGCACTTGCTCTCGACAATCCTGAACTTGCCTTTGAATTCTTCGTCAAACTGCTCATTCAGAATCACAACAATCCGTGGGGATATGTCGGACGCGCAAACGTTCTGTTCCGCTATGCACAGACCGACAGGGCCCTTTCGGACCTCGCCCGCGCCATCGAACTCGACAATCCGGCCACTGAGCTGCGCATTGACTGTGCTGCAGTCCTGAATGACAATGGGTTTTCCGATCTGGCTTACGAAACGCTTCAGCCCATACGAAAAGCGCATTTTGAAGAAACCGATTTTCAGTGTGAGTGGATCTTTGCCATTCTGGTGACTGATCGACGGAATCACCCGGATATCCGACCCATTCTGGATTCTTTTGCTGCGCATCGGGATGAAGACCCCTTTTATACGTTATGTCTGACAGCCTGGGATCATCTGGTCCATCCCGGGGAGGCCCTCCCGGATATTTCGGAACTGCTCGAAGAGGCTCCGGAACTCGTCTGCCGCGCGCAATATCTCGGATTGATTCAATAGTCGTTAGTGGGTTAGAGACGTTCACGGATTCCACACCAAACGACACATTAAACGACCGGCGTATGGCAGAGCCATAGACGGTCGCAGCCGTGCGTATTGCCAAAGGCAAAAGCACGGCACAAATTTATCAAAATACACTGATTCCATATTTTGAGTTTTAAGCTAAAACAGTGTAATGATAGTGAGACTTTTTTTGGTTAACCAGTCCAAGAGGTTTATCGTGTCACAGCAAATTGCAGTCATTAGGGCAACACTTAAATATTTGACCCAGGAAGAACTCATTCGGGGAATGGCGCCGCTGATTTCCAAACGCGGTTTGTTTATTCATACCAAAACGACGCGCCCTGTCGGTTCGGAAGTCCAGTTTGAATTCCATCTTGCGGATAATTCCCGGGTTTATACCGGGGAAGGTGTCGTTCGCAAGGAGATTCCCTTTAATGGGGGAACGACCCAAAAATCGGGTATGCTCGTTGCTTTGCGCAGAGTCAACCGGCCATTCAAGGAGGTTGTCGATGCGGTTCTGGCATCCTCTCCCTCCAAGCCGCAGCATGCGGCTGCTGCGGATGCTACAAAACAATCCGCCGAAACCAAAACCCAGCCCAAGCAGCATATAGTCGAGGCCCACGCAGGGGAAGGGTTTGATTTGTTTGGTGACATGGATTTGGATGTCGGACTGGATTCCCTGTTTTCGAGCATTGAAAAATCGCCAGCCCGATCTGCCCAGCAGCCGATATCCGATTTGTACGAAAGTACCAGTCGACAGGATAATGAGGAAGATTCTGAGGTCTTTGCATCCAAACAGGATGCATTCCCGCAGTCGGCATCGTCGTCCGATGACCATGTCCAGGCGGAGGAAAGTGTATCGGCTGAAGCTCAGGCTGCCGAAAATGAAGGCGTTTATCAGGATACTCCGACGCCTCATCCGGATGTCCTCGTTCCCCCCGAAGAAGCCTATCGCCCCGAAAATGAGCAGCTTTCGGAAGAAGTCCGCAATGCTCAGAGCCAGGCTACTACCGGTGAATTCGAAGCCATCGAGTACATCGCGAAGGCAGAACGCGAAGCGTACGAACACGAGAACGCCCTTCAGGCATCTTCGCATGCGCTTTCCCCTGAAATGCAGGCTGGCCCCGATGATGCCACACTCGAACTCGCTCCGCTTTCACGAGTCGAAGATGCGGTCTCTGAACCTCAGCCCAATGCCAACGAACCGGATGCCGCGGCGGATACCTATACAACGCAGCAGCAGCTGGCGCTTAAGGATTACGACAATCACCTGTATGAAGATCAGGATCTTCACGAGGTCACGGCTGATCAGGTGGGGCAGACGGCTCCGGACAATGAGGTCAGCTTTGTTCCCGAAACAAATCCGGATGCCAATCTTCCCGATGCTGTCAAACAGCCGACCAATGCGACGCTGTCCGGTTTCCTGACAGCACAGGCAGAAGAAACGCCTTCCGATCTCTTTGCGGCTTTGCACGATGATATTCTGGGTGATCAGAGTACGGATACACCCACGATTTCCGATCCTACCATTCAGGATGCTGCATCCGAAGTTCAGACTTCGATCGAATCCCTGCATAATGGTGCGGCTCCGGCTTCCATCCGGCAATCAGTGGCTCCGGTCGAAGCCAGAAATCAGTCCGTTCCGGCTGCTTCCGGGCAGGCACAGGATGAACCCGAACCTCTCTTTAAACTCGGGCCCGTCTCGGAATCCGCACCGACTGAACTTCCGCCATCGCAGGTCAGCAAAGAACCGGCAACGCTCGAATCGCTGCTCAAACGCGCGGATATCAGATCGAAGGATGTCGTGATGACAGGGGTCGATCGCCAAAAGGCCGTCGCCAAAAAACGCACGAGCAAGGAGCCTGTTCCCATCAACATTCCGGTTCAGCAAAAAACTGGTCTCTTGAGCAAACTCTTTAATAAATAGAGAGACGTGCGATTCGCACGTCGGTACAAAAATCAGACACGACCCGAAGGGACGTTACATCTGAAGCGCCCTGGAGGGGCGCCAGAACACAGCCCGGGGTAACCCCCGGATCTGGTTGTTGGAGACGTTCCTGAAGTTCAGATGGAGTTTTTATGGCGGTCATTGGAATTGATCTTGGCACTTCCAATACCTGTGCTGCCGTTGTTATCAACGAAAGCCCTCAGGTCATTCTAGACGAAAAAGGACATTCCACGCTTCCCTCCGTCATGTCCATTACCCGAAAGGGACAGTTCTTTATCGGGCACATGGCAAAAGCACAGCTGGCTGTTCAGCCCGAAAGAACGGTTCATTCCGCAAAGCGGCTGCTGGGACAGCATTTTGGTTCTGACAACGTCCAGAGACTGCGCCCCTTCCTCTCCTATCCCATCACAGAAATGGACGATGGAATGACGGGTATCATCCTGAACGATACCGTCCTGACGCCCACCGAAATCAGTGCTGCCATTCTGAAAAAAGTCAAAGCACTTGCGGAAAATGCCCTGAATACAGCCATTGATCAGGCCGTCATCAGTGTTCCGGCTCACTTTAATAACCTTCAGCGGCAGGAAACCAAACGTGCTGCCGAGATCGCAGGACTGACGGTCAACCGGCTCATCAATGAGCCTACGGCTGCAGCACTCGCCTATGGGTTTGGTACACAGGAAACACATATTATTGCGGTTTATGACTTCGGCGGTGGGACGTTCGATATTTCCGTGCTCGAAATCGGAGAGGGTATTTACAACGTCCTGGCTACAGGCGGCGATACCTTCCTGGGGGGAAATGACTTTACCCAGGCAATCGCCAACTGGTTATTCGATCGGTTCGAAGGTCGTTATCATCACGATTTGTCCAAGGATCTCATCGCAAAACAGCGCGTGTTTGATGCCGCAGAATTCGCCAAAATACAGCTTTCAAATGTGAATGCTGTCCCCATTAAACTCGTCAATATCCTGCCAAACGTCAATCCCAACATCGAAATAAACGAAACGCTTACGCGTTCCCAGTTCGAGTCATTCTGCGTTCCTCTCATTGATCGTTCCCTCAGGATCTGCCAGAATGTGTTTGAAACTGCCGGACTTAATAAAAGCGATATCGACGAAATCATCATGGTCGGCGGCATGACGAAAATGCCTCTCATCCGTGAAAAGGTACGTGGCTGGTTCGGGCGTGCACCCAACACTTCCGTCAATCCGGACGAAGCAGTCGGAATCGGGGCGGCAATTCAGGCAATGGCTCTGGACTCGAAAAATGATTTCGTTCTGCTGCTCGATGTCATTCCTCTCACGCTCAGTATTGAGGCTTCCGGCGGTGTCTGCATTCCGGCGATACCCAAAAATACCAAAGTTCCGCACAAGACGAGCAGGATCTTTACGACCAGCCGGGACAATCAGGAAAGCGTCATCATTTCGATATACCAGGGCGAAAGCAATCATTCTGCCGAAAATACCCTGCTGGCTACGCTTGAACTTACGGGAATACGACCCGCAAAACGCATGGAACCGAGAATTGAGGTCACCATGCGGATCGACGTCAGCGGCATTCTTTCCGTCACGGCAAAGGATCTGGATTCGCAGAATTCACAGACAATTCAGGTGGTTGACATGGGCATTAAATCACTTGGAGCCCTCAATCAGGGCGATATTGCAGAGGAAACCGGCATTTGATTTTCAAGTTGGAAAATATCAGACCGGAAGTTCTGGTTCAGATTCGTTCCATGCTGCGGCTGCATCCGGTGCCTCAGCTGGCCGTCTGGGAATCTGTTTCACGGCAGCTCATCTCAAAGGGTTTTGTTTCTGAAGCCTGCGTTTTGCTCGACAAAGTCTCCCAGCACTACGGAAAACAGGTCGGCCGGGCATCTGCCGAACGCGTGACGGGATTTCCCATTTCCCGGCGCGGACGCGGCATCTCTGCATCCTTTGCCGACAATGTCAATCCGGCACTTTATATCTTGCGGGATGGGCTCAGACCGGTACAGCTCGGAAAATACATTTGCCTGCGTTCGGGTGGAAGTCTGATTCTCGTCGATAAAAACACCCCCAATCCACGCATCATCCATTCTTTTTCGTCGCATCCATCGGATACGCCCGATTCTGCTCCATTTAATGATCCTGTCCAATGGATTGCGATTGAACAGTGCCTCGGCATTGTACAGAATTCAAATGTTCTGACGTTTGTAGATCTGTCTGAAAATGCCGCAACGCGAGATCCTTATCCCATGGCGTCCATGCGTTTTGAGCGGCCCATAAAACGCATTTCGGGCCCCCTGAATGATGGATCTTTTTTTGTTACCCTCGAACCGGAATTGCCCGTTTTTTCAGATATATGCAGAATATGTCGCCTCGATTTTGATATCATAAAATCATTCTGGCAGGATCATCCCCGCGATACGTGTGATATCGCTGCGATTGGCGCGGTTTCTTCCAATATTCTGCTTCCCAATATCGAACAGTCCCTGAATGGTGACTGTGTGGCTTCGCAAAGTTACTTCATTTCATGCTGCGGCGGCATGCAAAATAAGGAAGTGCGTTTTATCTATCCGGACGGCAGCTGGACGACCCGTTTTGTACACGAATTCAAAACTATCCGAATGATGAATTCAGAATGCGGTCCGGTCAGTCTGGACGAAAGCGGGCATGCACTTTTGTGGGATAATGAAAAAGTCATCGCGGATTGTCAGTTTGATCTTACCTGTGCGGATTCTGATCTTTTGGAGGGGCCGACCTATTATTCCATCGACTGGACGCACCGTCGCCTCTGTCTGTTTCGGTGTGAATCCGGGACGACGTTATCTGCGCTGCTCAAAACAGCTCGTTCATGCTGTCTGATGCCCGAAGGGCAGTGCGAGGATTTTGTCAAAATCATCCTCCACATGGGGCAGACGACGGTCGTGATGCTTTCGGATGGATCGCTGCATTTCTGGGATACCGGACTCGATTGTGTCTGTCCGATCTGGCAGCTTCCCCATGCGAGCGCCGAAGCGAGCGACTGGCAGGCGCTTCTGAACACAAAAAGTCCTTCTATCGAAGAAGATCCGAGGATTCGAATTCTGGATTTTTGAGGCGCCCTGCTATGGCCGCTGATGGCGTCCATACGCATGGCCTTCGGCGGCTATTTAAGCCTGACGGCTTAAATACGCGCCTTGGCGCCGGCTTGCCCGATTGGGCTGCACCGACGACAAACTGCATTGGATTAGAGCATCTTGCGAACGCTTTCGCGAAGCAGATTGACAAAATCCTTGGCAACCTTGCGGCCGCATTCCATAACTTCGGCGTGCGAGAGTTTCGTTTCCGAAAGGCCGGCGGCTTTGTTGGTCAGGCAGGAAATACCTGCGACTTTCATCATCATGTGATTGGCGACGACGACTTCGGGAACGGTTGACATACCGACGGCGTCTGCACCCAGCATGCGGAACATGCGAACTTCTGCCGGTGTCTCGTATTCCGGGCCGTGGCTTGCACAATACACGCCTTCGCGAAGCACGATCCCAAGATCTTTTGCGGTATTGCGGATGATTGCGCTCATTTCCTTATTATATGCTTCTGACATATCGGGGAAACGGGCACCAAATTCATCTTCGTTCAAACCAATCAGGGGGCTGCCAGCCATCATCACATTAAGATGATCGGTAATCAGCATCAGTTCTCCTGCATTAAAATCAGGATTTGCTGCACCGGCTGCATTGGTGACGATCATACGCGTACATCCGAGACAATGCAGAATGCGCACCGGAAGTGTTACGCGTTTTAAATCGCCGCATTCATAAAAATGAACGCGTCCCTGCATGACGACGAGATCCTTGCCGTCGAGCTGACCAAAGACGAGATTGCCTGCATGACCATGGACACTGGAGGTCGGGAATCCTTCGATTTCGGCATAAGGAATAACGACCTGATTCTCAAGTGCATCCACGAATGCGCCGAGACCAGAACCCAGAACCACGCATAAATCCACTTTGCGGTCACATTTAGCTTGAATCCGCGCTGCTATTTCTTTAGCTGAATCATATATCAGACCCACGACTCACCTCCCGGTGTAGATATAATATCATGACCAATTCATGGTCGTGATAATGTTACTTTTTAATAGGAGAAACAACCTGATATACACCGCGATCCAAACGACGGAGGAGACCTTCGGAGGTCCAGACACCGAGTTTGCCATAAATGCGGGTGCGGAAGGATGTTGTATTGGGCATACCGGCTTTGTTCAGTTTCTCAAAAATTTCACTGGCTGACATCGAATTCGGATGGGCTTCAGAGAGGCATCCCAATACCAAATCGCGAATAACACTTTCTTTAATACGAGCTTTCTTGTTGTCCGATTTTGCCGGAGCACTCACTTTCGCTGCGGGTTTGCGGCTGACGCGTGCACCAGGTTTTGCACTCTTGAGTGAATCAACTGAATATGTTTTTTTACCACAAATGGGTCCAAGATATTCCAATGTGCTCAAAATATCCTGACGTTTCTTCTCCAGTTCCTGCAGCTCTTTCTGTGCTTCATCATAAAGTGCCTGCATGCTACCTTTCATTTCATCATAACGTGACATAAATAACTTCCTCCAGTTCGGAAAAGAACACCTGCATCGCCACCATGCGAACAGAATGTTTTAGACAACGCCTAATCTTTAAGATCGACATAATTAGATGTCAATACTATATTTTAAAAAAGCATTATTTTTTACAAACAACTAACATCTCAGCACCACCTTCGCTTCAGTCTCTGCTACACCTACATCTGGAATTCTCCAATAATATGGCGAATAAAACAATTGTTTAAATACACTTATTCCCGCTTCTGGAGATTTTATTTCAGGACCGCCGGAATGTAGATGGCATCGTATGCCCGTACTGTCAGGGATAATCCCGGCTATGTTT
>JAFRYG010000037.1 GCA_017441205.1 Pseudomonadota bacterium | reverse complement strand
TCTTCTTGAACCGAGCTGCGAAATTTCGTTTGGATTGATCGGAAACGGAGGTATGGCCGCGGCAGAGTTATTTCTCTTTGTTCCCAGCTGCGAGGCATCATTTCTTCTTGAACCGAGCTGCGAAATTTCGTTTGGATTGATCGGAATAGGAGATATGGCCGCAGCAGAGTTATTTCTCTTTGTTCCCAGCTGCGAGGCATCATTTCTTCTTGAACCGAGCTGCGAAATTTCGTTTGGATTGATCGGAATCGGAGGTATGGCCGCGGCAGAGTTATTTCTCTTTGTTCCCAGCTGCGAGGCATCATTTCTTCTTGAACCGAGCTGCGAAATTTCGTTGTGATTGAGCTGCGCAACGGGCAGAGGGGCAGAAGATGATGCAGATTTGGCGGCATGGGCACCGGAATCGCTTTTATGCTTGCTGCTGTTTTTGGGGAGTGATGTGGTCGCAGGAAACACTTTGGGCATTTCAGTGCTCTGGAATTTTGAATGTTCCGTAATGTGTGCGTTGTCTTCTGAAATGACTGTCATTGGGTCCCATTGGCTATCAGTTCACCATATCATCTATATTATTATTAACATATTCAGGGTAATTTGGTAATTATTTAGGTGTGTCAAGGTATGTCTGATGAGCTGCGATCTTCCCGGAATCCAATCTGTCGCATCTGCGCAGCATTTTTAGCCAGAGATGTTTCCTGTCCTTCTTCCTTCAGAGATTTACCGGAATAATATGCAAACATGAACACTGTTCAACAATATCTTCAGTTGTCTGATTCGGCAGGGTGGGCAGACGACAAATGAATGTTCAAGCAATGCGTTGTCATCGCTTTTTATTTGATTTGCCTTTTTGGGTACCTTTTCTGGTATTTGTTGATGGCCTTAATGAAATATTAACGGTTGCGTTATTTTTTCCGTAGTGGACAGGTGTAATAGTTTCCGTTTTTGCCTGATATCCCTTGGCCTCAAATTTAAGATCAACGTATCCTCTGGTTGTATCGTAGTGATATGTGCATGGAGAGGACTCGCATACGACAGTTTTTAATTCAACATCTGTAACTTTTGCCTTTGCTGGTTCGTAGACGAGTTTCAGATCGACATTGTCATTTATTTTAAGCGGCAGATCGATGACACCATTTGTTTCATCGAAAGAAGATTCTTTGAGTTCGTAGAAGGCCTTGTTGTAACCTTCGAGTTCAAAGCTGATCTGCAGCGGAGGATTGAGTTCGCTGGGGTTGAATTCAGCATCGCAAGGGGTGGAAGGACAAATCTGGTGGCTGTCATTGCTCATAACCCGCGCACCGGGGGGATTGGTTCTGAAGGCAAAGCTGATAGGAATTTCAGGTTTTTGAATAATTTCCGGCGGTGCCTGGACCTGAATTTCAGCTATCTGTTTTGATTCTGAATCATTTCGTTTTGAGATATAGACAAAGAGGACAGTAATGATGCATATAATTAATAGAATACCAAAGATAACCGGTAGTTTTGATCTATGTTTATTGGAACTGTTTCTGAAGTTATTGGCTGATAGATCTGTCGGATATCTGGTTGGCTGATTTGCAGGGAGCTGTGCTGCAGGTTTGTATGATGCTGCAGGTTTGTATGATGCTGCAGGTTGTGCGGCTTGTTGTATATGTTTTAAGTCACTATTTTTGAAAGGATTGTGAAGCGGTACATCACTGATAAAATAGTTGCTGACGTTGTCGAGAGCCAGTCCAAATTCTTCGCAGTTTGAATAACGATCTTCGGGATTTTTGGCAAAAGCCTTTTTAAAGACTGCACCGACTTCACCTTCGAGCAGGAAATCCGCGATTCTCAGTTCACCATTACAATGAAGCATCATCACCTGGTACGGTTCGCCTGAAACAGCGGGGACACCGGTCAGGGCTTCCGTGATGATGAGAGCCATCTGATAGACGTCGATTGCCGGAGAAACAAGTTGTGAACGGATATATTCCGGTGCCAGATATTTTGGAGTTCCGAAGCGCAGTCCATCGCTCGTGAGTTTGGCTGCTTCGCTCTGGATGCGAGCAACGCCAAAGTCGAGAATCTTCATGAATTCATTCGGTCCGCCAGGATCGACGATATAAAGATTTTCAGGTTTGAGGTCCTTGTGGACGATGCCGAGACGATGTCCCACAGCGAGTGCGTCGAGTACAGGACTGAACAATCTGAATGCTCGTCTTGGGCTGAGGGGGCCGGACTCGATCAGTTCCTTGCTCAGGGTATGTCCTTTGAGCAATTCCATGGCGATGAACGGCTGGCCATTTCCCTTGATGTGTCCGAAGTCAAAGATGGACACAACATTGGGATGCTTGATTTTTGCAGCTATCTTTGCTTCGCGGAACAGGCGTTCGGAATAGTTGGGATCATCGCTTTTTTGAAAATCCATCGCCTTGAGCGCGATGTTTCTGTTGTTGGTGATATCCCGTGCCAGATATACGGTGGCAAAGCCGCCGCTTCCGATGACACCGAGGATTGCGTAGCGGCCATTGACAAGGGCACCGACGGGAAGCTGCGTCGTTTGTGCATTGAGTTCGACGTTTGTTTTATCTCCGTAGGCCGGCAGATCACTATCTGTTCTTTCATTGATTTCATTGAAAGAGATATTATCATCTGCATCGTCTTCAAATACGAAGGCCGGTATTTCACAATTGGTTTTTTCTTCGTAAGCCGGCAGCTCGCAGTTTGTTATTTCTTCGAACTCAATGGGGTCAGATTCTGTCGTTTGTGATGCATCCATTTCGAGCTGATCCAGTTCGAATTGCTCAGTTTTGGTGTCATCATCGTCATCCATGTCATCGTCAATATAATCATTATACTCCTGCACGATGGTGGTACTTGGAAAGTCCGGTTCAGAGGTCTGCTGTACGCTGCTGCGCGGATATACCGGCGGATATTTGGGGCTGATACTGCGGTTTTGAGGGATCGACGGAAGAGATGCCGATCGGTTGGGAGGAAGCGCTCCCGGGAATGAGCTGCCTGGGGGACTGAATTTAGGGGCACTGACGCCTGGATTGCCGCCAATCCTTGGGGCAACGCTGCTGTGATTGCCAATTTTGGGGGCAATTCCGCTCGTTTTGCTGTTTATTGGGTATGCTGGAGGTAACTGAGGCATTTGGGTGCCGTAGGTGCTTTGGGTTCTCTTTATTGCGACAGCTCAGAATGACTGTCATGTATTTTTTTGTTGGCGGATTCGACAAAACCAACGACTTTTTCTAGCATATTTTTGGCAAATTGGTAAGTATTAAATCAGATACAGCCGTTGCGAACGGGAAGAGTGTTTTAGGGAACGTTTGTATATATGATGGTGATCGCGTGAAAGGATAATGTGGCTTCTTTGGTTAGGACGCAGTTATGGATATGAATTATCTTTCGTGCCTGGAGATGCTTGAGACAGCATCGCAACCGCTCCGGATTGCAGTGACCGGCGGGCGTCATGTCGGCAAGACGACCGCATTGAAGCTGTTTTATGCCGAAGGCTGCCGGATGGGCATCAGCATATACGGGGTCGTTGAGAATGCGGTATTTGTCGGAGAACGCCGCGTGGGGTACGAGTTTATGGATCTTTTTACAAAAGAAACATGTGCGGTTGCTCACCGGACGGAATCCCTGGAATACTGTTTTTTTGATCAGGCCTGGGTGTGGGCGGAATCGAAACTGAAGATTTCGCAAGGGTATGATGTACTGATCGTGGATGAGCTCGGACGGATCGAAGCTCAAAACGAAGGGTGGATGCCCATGCTCTGTCGTTCGCTGAAAATGTATCCCCGGCATCTGATCGCTTCGGTCAGGGATGATGCATTGCCGGATATCGAATCGATTCTGGGGAAATTTGATGAGATTGTATGGATATGATGAGCATTGTGGAATGAATATATCGTCCGGAGTTTGATGACAATTGTATTAATATAATGACTATTAATATTAGGGAATCTCTGATCAATTGGCCCCTTTTCCCCAATGGGGCAAGGGGAGTAGTTTTTACAACACAGTTTGGTCGCACCAGACAATTATTCAGAGATTCCCTAAGCTCTAAGTTCTAAGCCCGGAATTGCAAGTGTTCATGAACAAAATATTCAAACTCGTATAACAAAGCCTGATATTAAGTCTGTATTGCCGGCGTGTGGATGCCGCAATTCATAATTCATAATTTGTCTGGCTTTTAGGGTATGGTATCTGGTGGAGGAAGAATAAAATGAAGGGCGGCGTATTTGCGCGCAGCGCAAATAGACGCCCAGCGCAGGGCGTATGCAATAGCCCGCGCCCCAACCGAAAAAATTTTGAAAGCAGGGCACGTAACCGTTACACTCTGGATCAGTTGAGTCGGGTCGAAAGACCTTTTTTGGGGGAGATAATGCGTTCTCTGATTAAATTCATAGCATTTGCGATTTGTTTTTTATGTGCATCGGAATGCTTTGGCGAACAGGTATTCTGGGGCATAGAATACTGGCAGGAAAATGTTCAGAGCAATGGCAAACCCAGCAAACTGTTTATTATCAAGGTCGATCTGCAGGCCAAGGGGGTTCGTCCTTTTGTGACGCCAGAACTGAATGGTTCGCTGATGAACACGTCGAAGTTTGTTTCGACGTATGGCGTTCAGGTGGGGATCAACACGGCATTTTTCGATATGGGGGGATCGAACAAGGCGATTGGATATTTTGCCAGCGATGGTGTTCCCTATTCGAACCATATTGCGAACGACGGTTATCCGACGCTCGGATTTACGAAAGAAAACAAGTATCTTCAGGGGGTTGAGAATCATGCAGCGATGTTCAATGCCTGTTCGGGATCGGATGTCATCGTCAGCAATGGCCAGGTGGTAGAGAAGAGCGGCAGTTTTTCGACGACGACACATCCGCGGACCGCAGCCGGTATAGATCAGACAGGGCGGTATTTTTTTATGGTCGTCGTCGATGGCCGGAAAGCGAGCTGGAGTACAGGAATGTCGCTGAAGACTCTGGCAGAAAATATGATTCGTCTGGGGGTATACAACGGCATCAATATGGATGGCGGAGGTTCATCGACGATGGTCATTGCGGGCAGGGGGCTGATGAATCGTCCGGAGGGTGGGACGTATCAGCGACCGGTTGCATCGCATCTTGGATTTTTTGCGAGCGCGGAATGCACGCCGAGCGAGGAGGTGTGCAATCATATTGATGACGACTGCGACAAGCTCGTGAATGAAGAAGGTGTGTGTGAAGCTGCAGAGGATCCGTCGGTTCAGTCGATGATTTATGATCCGCAGAATACCGATATTGACGGCGATGGGCGATCGGATATCTGCGCACGCGGAGCGGCAGGGATATATTGCGCATTATCGGAATCGGGGGATTTGACGTCAGTCAGGGTGGTTCTGCCTTTGAGTGACGACAGCGGCTGGAATGATGTTTCGAATTACGGGACGATTCGTTTTGCGGATTATGACGGCGATGGCCGTGCAGATATTTGTGCACGCGATGATTCCGGCGTGAAGTGCTGGATGTTTGATGGCGAGAATTTCAGCGTGTCCTCCGAGACGATCCCGATGGCGGATGCGGATGGATATAATGATGTCAAATACTATTCGACGATTCGTTTTGCCGATATCAATGGCGATGGCCGTGACGATATGTGTGCGCGTTTCAAGGAAGGATTCCGGTGTTATCCATCGCAGGGGAACGGTTGGGGAACACCGGTAGAACTTGGCGATATGTCGGATGAGCAGGGCTGGGGAAATCCGCAGTATTATTCGACGATTCGCACCGGAGATATCGATGGGGACGGCAGGATGGATGTGTGTGCCCGTGGTTCTGCGGGATTCCGATGCTGGTTGTCGCAGGGGGACAAGTTCGCGCAGGATTTTGTTGCAGCAGCCTGGAGTGATGAGAATGGCTGGAATCATCCGCAGTACTATGAAACGATTCGGATCGCCGATATCAACGGCGATCACAGGGCGGATATCTGTGCGCGCGATTCCGGAGGACTTTCGTGCCTGCTGTCGCAGGGAACGGGCATGGGGGAAGCTTTTCGAGGACCGGATTTTGCGGATAAAGACGGATGGAATGATTACGACAACTATTCGACGTTCCGGTTCGGCGATATCAACGGCGACGGTAAGGATGATTTCTGTGTGCGCGCCAATGCCCAGCTTTCGTGCTATCTGTCGACGGGAACGGGATTTGGTGAAGGCGTCTCGATCGCCGACATGAGCGATGAAAATGGCTGGAATCAGCCGAATCAGTATCGCACAATTCGTCTGGGGGATGTCAGCGGCGACGGTAAAATGGATGTCTGTGGCCGAAGTGCCTCGGGAATTCAGTGTTATTCCTATAATGGAAGCGGGTTTGATGTGATTGCCGGGCCCGATTTTAAAAATGATTCCGGATGGGGCAATATTCAGTATTACAGCACGCTTCGCATCGGCGGGCCCGTTGTCAAGCCGTGTTCGCTGCAGACGGAAGTCTGCGATCAAAAAGACAACAACTGCGATGGTCAGATTGACGAAAACAACGTCTGCTGTGAGCCGTCGGAAGAAGTCTGCGATCAAATCGATAATGACTGCGACGGCGAAGTGGATGAAGACAAAGTCTGCTGTGTCCCGGAGGTCTGCGATCAAAAAGACAACGACTGCGATGGGGAGATCGACGAAGACAACGTCTGCTGCGAACCATCGGAGGAAGTCTGCGATCAAAAAGACAATGACTGCGATGGAGAGGTGGATGAGGACGATGTCTGCGAGGTTCCGGATGAGTGTGAACCATCGAGGGAAGTCTGTGATCAAAAAGACAATGACTGCGACGGCGAAGTGGACGAAGATGATGTTTGTGCTGAAGACGTTGTGATATCGAAAAGCGATTACACGAATCCGGTGGTCGAACTCGATCCATCCGGTTCATGCGGCTGCCGTTTGGCCGGTAATGCCGGAAAATATCCGCTTGCCGTGTGCGGAGCGTTTCTTTTAGGCGGTTTTGTGCTGATCCGCCGTCGCCGGGACAGTCTGTAGATCTGCCGGTGCTCAATGATCAGAACCACTGATTGCGGCGCTTGAACTGTGAGATCATGGGATTGATACGAATCCGGCGATGTGTCGTGCGGGCTTTGATGTGCCAGATACACAGGAAGACAATCCAAAGCAGGCAAATGAGGACGGCGATGTTGATGGCCAGAGTATTCTGGGGGACGAAGAGGACAATGACGACAGTCAGTCCGAGGATCATGAATGAGATCGCGATTCGCGTTGCGAACCCATTGATGGCATCTGACAGTTCATTTGAAGCATTGGGGGAGAGATTGACCGAGATGCCGTCGTGTTCGAGATCCTGCATGATCTGCGTAAAGTGCGATGGCAGCGAATGTCCGAGTTCGGCCAGATTGATACCGGCCTGCAGAATCTGAGCTGCAGCATTTTCCCTGCGCAGCGTATCGGCCAGCAGCTTTTGCGAGAACTGTGTGAGCGTCTGAATGACGTCGAGGTTGGGATTGAGGTACTGAATGATACCTTCGATGTTGATGAGCGCACGGACTGCGTTGGTAAATTCGGAAGGAATCTGGACGGAAAATTTCTGGCCTGCGGCGACGAAGTCGGCGGCAAATGCGGCGATATCGATTTTCTGCAGCGAGGATTGACTGTATTTTTGAAGAATGGCGGAGATTTCAGCTTCGAGATCGTCCAGGATGACGCGTTTTGTGGGATGTCCCAGGTTGAGCAGTGTGCGTGCGATGACCGCACAGTCTCCGAAGTGGACGGCGAGGATGATGCGCGTGAATTCAGATCTTTGCCTGGGGGTAAAACGTCCGACCAATCCGAAGTCGAGCAGTCCGATTTTGCCGTTTGACGTCGCGAAAACATTGCCCGGATGCGGATCTGCGTGAAATACGCCATCGCGAAAAACCATGTCGAAGGCAATGTCGAGGATCGCGTTTGCCATGTCGTGTGCCTGCGGCGTATCGGGCTGTATGGTGGTGATTTTCTGCCCGGTGAGTTCCTTCATGACGAGGATATTCGGCCTCGACAGTTCCGGGTTTGGCGTCGGGAATTCGAACATGGAGAGGTCGGCGTATTTTTGTTCGAAGTATTCAATATTTTCGCGTTCGTGATTGAAATTGAGCTCCGAAATGATGGAACGTTCGAATTCCTGTATGAGCGCCGGCAGGTTAAAGTAGGCGATTTCTTCGATATTGTAGTCGAGGACTTTTGCGATGATATTGAGGATATCGATATCGCTGCGGATGAGCGGCAGCAGTCCCGGCCGCTGAATCTTGAGTACGACGGGGGTGCCGTCCTTGAGCAGAGCGCGGTGCGCCTGGGCAATGGACGCGGAGCCGATGGGTTCCCTGGTGATTTCCTGAAAATGCTCGTGATAATCGCCGTAGGCATTGTTCAGAATGGTTTCGATGGTTTCGAATTCCATTTGCGGCGATCCATCCTGGAGTTTGGCCAGTTCCTGTATGATGTCGCGCGGAAGCAGGTCGTAGCGCGTTGAGAGCATTTGTCCGAACTTGATGTAGGTGGTGCCGAGTTCTTCGATGGCAGCGCGCAGATTGACGGCCATATCGGAAGGCTGAACCTTGAAGTTCTGCAGAATTTCGTTTGAGGACTGGAAATCGGCGCCGAGTCCGGAACGAATGGCTTTGACGAGGTTTCCGAAGCCGAATTTACGCAGGACATTTGCGATAGTGGCGAGTCTTTGTGCATCGTGGACGATGACGCCGAACATGGAGATGGATTCTTTGCTCATGATGAATGTTAAATGCTGTTGTTATTGAATATTTTTTTGAGGGGGCGGCCGCCCCCTGCGCTGCTATTGGCGCGCCGTATGAAACGGCGCGCCAATACGCATCTACCCCCACTGCGGGGGAGCCCGCAACGCCCCGTAACACAAAATCCAAAAAATTCGCCTCAGTTCGCAAAGTGCCATTCACCACGAATCTCATTGTCTGCAGACTACCTTATTCCTAACAAATCGCCTCAGTTCGCAAAGGG
>JAFRYG010000036.1 GCA_017441205.1 Pseudomonadota bacterium | reverse complement strand
CTGCGCCTCACGCCACAAAAGAGCGGCGCACTTTACTACGGGGATTATCAGAGAATTGCAAGATTTTTGTCTATTATTCGCAATATTGCGATTCAGAGACGCATCATCATTCGCTCCCCAAAAGAAATAAATTGAACACCAGTTCAATTTTATCCAGCTCATTCATTGAGTTTTGTAAAATAAAATTTTATGATTCAGTGTTTGCCCAGTACGGGCTTTGCAAATTATTTTCGAATAAGGAACACTCGAATGAATCATTTCAAATATGCTCTCGCCGTTTCCGCAAGTCTCGTCGGTCTCGTCACGCTGTCCAGCTGCGATGAAATCCTGAATTCAATGAACGGCGACGAATTCGTTCAATGTATGGGTATCAATGGTACTGCCGACATGATCAGCGGCATGGTCGATGTTTCGAAAGATGAAGTCACCTGCCCGAGATTTCAGTCGATGTATGAAGCAGAAAAAGCAAATGAAGGAGCGCTCATCAGCGATGCTGAACTGTCGGGCCTTATCAACTCCTCGATAAATGCCGATTACGCCATGAGCCTGACCCTGAATGCAACGGCCATCAACAAGCTCTTCAAAGCAGCCAATACCTGGACTTACGATAAAATGGGTTTTGGCGTTCCCTATTTCGGCATCGGCGGCTGCGACGCATCCGGCCTCGACCAGGAATTTACAGGCGATACCACGAGCTGCCTGACCGTTACCATCGAATTCAATGGCGTAGCCAATGCTCTCCTCAGATTCGGTGTTCCCGTCACCGGTGAAGTTGCCTCTGACCTTTCCAAAACGTCCGTATTCATCGATCTGAGCAAAATGCAGATCCTGAAGATAAGCGCGCAGAACGGAAGTCTGAACGCCATGGCCAAAACAGCCATCAACCTCGCCATCCAGCAATTCCTGAGCGGCTATCTCCCCAAAGTTCATCTGTTTGATATTGCCGCATGGAACATTGGTAATGGCGACATCAAGCTCGTCGCCGGTGCACCCAAGGTCCATATCGAACAGCTCACCGGATATGAAGCACTCGAATTCGGTATGTATACAAACCTCTTCGCGCAGGCAGAATCCATCAATATCGCCCGCGATATGCCTCAGAATGCCGAAGTTGGTCTGCATATCCACCCGCAGCTCATCCGCGCCATCATCGCACGCATGATGACCGAACAAAAATCATCCAATGCGGATGATACCTACATCACCCGCGAAGTTGAGCTCGATTCATCAGAACTCAACAGCTCCGGATATGCCAAGAACGGATTCCACGTCACGATGACGGATCTGAGCCGGTATCCCAACGAACGCCTCTATGCGTGTTCCTCTGACTGGCGCGATTACTTCACATTCGGCTTCCGTCTCTGGTCGACTGATTCGTTCTGCGGATATATGGACTTGCTCGCCGGTATGAATATGGTCGTCACCGATCAGAAATTCAAAATCGGCATCGGCAACATTCACGCAGGTTATTCCGATGGTGCCATGAGCGTCGTCGGCGGCGCACTCAACTCCATTGCCAGCACGAATTTCGCCAAGAGCCTGCTCGAATACACCAATATTTCCGTCAACTTCAACGAAATGTCGGTTTCCAGCAGCAACGGTCAGGATGATTCCATGAAGAAAGCCGAAATGGTCGCCTATATGGACGAAAACGAACACTTCCAGTTCAGCATTACGGGCACGGGCATCAACCTTTATCTGAACTTCCTCGATCTGTAATCTTTTGCGAGGGGGCAGCCGCCCCCTGCGTCGCTATTTGCAAAAAAACGCGCGACTGCGCGTTTTTTTTTGCAAATACGCGCCTACCCCCACTGCGGGGGAGAATCCCCCGCCCCCCTCTCTAATCACCATAATCCAAACAATGCGCCTCAGTTCGCAAAGGGCCATTCACTTTGCCTCTTGCGCCTGTCGGCGCTCCGGCTCATCGTTCACATTGACCTGTGCAATTTGGATCGTCTGAATCCACACAATGCGCTTTTGGCGCGGCGTATGAAATAGCCGTGCCCGCAGGGCGTATTGAGCTGCAGAGACGTTCCGCAGAACGTCTCCAGGCGAGATAGCCCGCGCCAATACTTATCCAAAAGACTGGAGAGGATCATCACAGCGCTTATCGTCACTGAGGCATTCGACAACGCCCATCAGATACTGCCCTGGGTTGTCACAGGTGTCGATCGAGATGTAGTAAGTCCCGGCATCCAATGTGCCCATGAGCAAAATATTGGCTCGTGTAATACATTGATTGGCATCAATACTGCCTTTGAGGACATGAATATCCTGATCAACCTCCCCGTTGGCATTTCTTCCGCTGACGACGAACATTTTGAGGCGTTTCTTTTCGGTGAGCACGAGTTTGTAATAATTCTCGGCGCCAGGCTCTGCCGTAGAGGAGCAGGAATATTTGTCAAACGCCTTGTTTGTGCTCTTTGACATGTCCGCAGAATGTGTAAAGGGCAGACTGGTCACCACAAAGGGATCATCCTTTGAGCCATTTCCTTTGAATGGTTCGATCACAGCCCCGGGCGCAGCTTCACCCTTAACCACGGTTTTCCACGAAGCCGAGAGCGTCTCGATGAGACTGAGATTGCGGACATTTGCCCCGAATTGAAGACCGGCTGCCGTAAAGTCGCACGGCGAGTCTGCCTGAGTTTCATGGACGTGATCCGAACGAACACCGTGGCCCGGCAAACCCCAGAATGCATTATAAGTATCGAACCACGGCAGCTGGCGCGCCTCGGCAATGCCGCGCGAAACCGCATCGAATGCGGGAACGATATAACGCGGATAATCGCGTTTATCGATGGGACCGCCGCCAATATAGTTGATATTTGCGGGCTCGCTGAGGTTGGGTGCGATACCCTGAATGATGGGAATGATACCGCCTTCGATCATCTGATCGAGAGCTTTGTTCACCTGCCGGTAGTAATCCTCCAGGGCCCAGGCATACCCCATGACATTACCAGACTTGGTATAGGTAAAACTGCCATTGCCAATATCGTTTGAACCATGTCCAAAGACGGCAAAACGCGGATTCATTGCGTTGATTTCGGCGGTCAGGTGCGTCGGCGTCCCCAAAAAGGAATAACGCGTCGACTGGCCACCAACAGCAGCTTCCGAATCGCGAATGAACGAATCTTTTGTTTTTTGGAATTCGTCAATCGCTGCCTGCAGATAATCACGGCCGTCCAAAGTCACCTTATAGTTCACATTGTTCGAGAAACACCGCATGAATCCATAGGTTAATGTGCCGCCATTGATGGCCGCATCATAATGCGAATCACCCACTTTTATGATGACGTCGTTGTTGCGCGAACCGTTTTTGGCCATGATGTTTTTCATCTGCTGTACGACATAGGGCGTGATGGGAGTATCGTATTTGCCTGATCCTGTAATGTAGCGCGTGGGAACGTTGTTGTTGACTTCGATGCATTTTTTAGTCGATTCATCGCAGCCGTTGTCGCACTTTATTTCACTCCAGGCATCGTTCTGACAGGTTTTCAGCATATCGCCGTCACAAACGATTTCACCTTCGCGGCAGACGGCTGCGCATGCCTCATTGGATTTGCACCCCTTGTCACAGGGCATTTCCAGAACCCACTCGGTGCCATTGCATTTCTTGAGCTGATCATCGGCACAGAGCAATTGGCCGACTTCACAGGCCGGTTCCGCGCAATCCACGCCATTTTCATGGCATCCATACTCACAATTCTCGGTCTTCCATGTGCCATCAGAACAGGTTTTCTTTATGCCATCCTCACAGACGACGGCATCGCCCTCGCATTCCTTCTGATCTATCGGTCCGGGAGGTTCGGGCTGATCATCCTTACACGCCGTTCCTTCTTCATTGCACCCATGGGGGCAATCCGACTCGGACCAGGCATTGTCCTCACATTTCATCAAAACACCATCTGCGCACTGCACATCACCGTCGGTGCAGACTTTATCCACCGGTTTGGGATCGGGATCTTTTTCATCGGGTTTGGCCGCACATTCCATCGCATTGTAATGACACCCGTATTGGCATTTTTCCTGTCTTACCCATTCGCCGTTCTCACAATAATGAACGGCTTTGTCAAAGCAGGCGACTTCATCCACCTCACAATTACTCTCCACTTGTGGTTCCGGTTCTTCCTGTTTACCTTCCTCACTTGCGGATACATCAGATTCCGTACATCCCAGCGTACAGATGCAGGCCAAAATCAGTGAATATGTCCAAAATCCAGTCTTCATGCGTTCCTCCCCTTTGTTCACAAAACACCGGTAAAATGTAGAGAGTTCATCGCAATAAGTAAAGATTCAAATTATAAGTTGTTAGTGGTTAGTGGTTAGTGGTTAGTGGTTAGTTTGTAATGCTTAATGGTTAATGCTTAATGCTTAATGGTTAATGCTTAATGCTTAATGGTTAATGCTTAATGCTTAATGCTTAATGGTTAATGCTTAATGCTTAATGCTTAATGGTTAGTAAATTTAGTTGGGAGTTGGAAGTTGGAAGTTGGGAGTTAGTCATAGTGAGCGATAGTCTATTGCTGGTTTAGAAATCCAAGAAACACGTTCTTCAGAAAGAATCTCAGTAATTGCTTGTAACAACTAACAACTAATAACTAACGACTAAGAAAAAAGCCCGCCGGATGGCGGGCTTCATATTAAACAATTACAGGATGGCTATGTATGACAAGAATGCCGCTCAGCTCTGAGCTTGGAGTTATGGACGCTATTCTCGAAGCTCAAAGCTCAAAGCTATAAGCTATGCTCAACACAGTGACCATACACAACCTTACAAATTACTTGCAGACAGGAGCATCACCGCTGTCATCGCATTTCGTCGTGCATTTTTCACTGCTGGTTACGAACATCTTCTTTCCTGCGACAGCTTCGCATTTATCGGTAAGAAGATAGGCACCGGATTCACTGCAGGATAATTCATCCTTAGCGCCATCCGAGCATTCTTTGGTACAGTTTGCCATACCACTTGTATCTGTATAACAGAGTTTTGTTTCTGTTTTCTCGCAAGCAGCAGAAACCGTCTCATTGCATCCTTCAATAGCACTGGGTTTATCACAAAGCCCATACATCAAATCTGTTTCAGTCTGTGGATGCATAGAGCAGGATTTACCGCACACCATATAGTATTCATAATCATTATCCTTTTGATCTATCTGACACATCACCATAACACTATTGGCACATATACTATCTGCATAGTTCAATATCCCATAAAATTTATTATCATCAGCTTTATGGGCCATGATTATCAAAGCTGGATAAAGGCCATATTCTTTGTCTGCAAGCGCCTGGAGAGTTGCATCCTTGCAAGAAAAATCGAGCACATCCCCCTCTTTAACATCCGCGTTGTCCTTAAGTTTTACCGCACACCCAAAGTTGGTACCAGAGTCAAAACTGGTACATATCATGCCATCTCCGCACTCGATTGTTTGCACAACATACTTGCCGCTATCATCCTTCTTACATGTGATCACTTTCTCTTTATCGCATTTCAGTTCAAACTTCTCGGGATCGCATTCATTTGCTTCACCACCAACAGCGACGCATTCACATTTGGCTGTATCCAGCTTCGTACCATTCTTGCAGTCTTCGGCTTTCTTTGTGCAGGTTTCTCCGCCATCAGCGACGCATTCACATTTGGCTGCATCCAGTTTCGTACCATCCTTGCAGTCTTCGGCTTTCTTCGTGCAGGTTCCTGCACCATCAGCGACGCATTCACACTTGGCTGTATCCAGTTTCGTACCGGCAGCACAATCCTCGGCTTTCTTCGTGCAGGTTCCTGCACCATCGGCGACGCATTCACACTTGGCTGCATCCAGTTTCGTACCGGCAGCACAATCCTCGGCTTTCTTCGTGCAGGTCTCTCCGCCTTTTTCTGCGCATTTCTTGCCATCTGCATCACAGCCATTCTCACATGCTGTCTCATTGCCCCAGGCATTGCCGGCGCATGTCGAGAGCTTGCCGTTCTCGCACTTCGTCGCACCATCATCGCAGATTTTTGCACCGGTTTCGCCAGCTATGGCACATCCGGTACCATCCGCCTTGCAGCCATTGATACACTTTTCGCCGTTCACCCACTGACCGTTGGCACAAACGATCACCTGGCTGTTCTCACATTTCTTTTGATTTGCTGCACACGCATTGTTACCGGTCTGGCCGTTGCCGCCGGTCTGGCCGTTGCCGCCGGTCTGGCCGTTGCCGCCGGTCTGGCCGTTGCCGCCGGTCTGGCCGTTGCCGCCGGT
>JAFRYG010000035.1 GCA_017441205.1 Pseudomonadota bacterium | reverse complement strand
GTTCTTCGGCGCCGGGGCCAAAGCCGATGCAGGGGATGCCGTAGCGGCCCATGATGGAGACGCAGTTCGTGGAGAATGTCCATTTGTCGACGACGGGTTCGGCATTGAAGAAATGCTTGGCATCGTCGGCGGCACCGAGGCCCTTGTAGGCTTCGACGAGTGATTCGCAGACGACGTGGTTGCGCGGGAGAACCCATGTCGGGAAGTAGCATTCGGTCGGGTAGAGCAGGCCGGTGTAGGATTCGCGTTCGTATTTGTACATCGAGACGGTGACATCATCGCCGTATTTTTTGACGCTGGGGAGTGCGCGAATTTCGTCGAGGCAGGATTCCCAGGTTTCGCCGTCGGTCATGCGGCGGTCGAGCGAAATCTGGCAGGAGTCGGCGACGGCGCAGCGGCTGGGGGAGGTGAAGAAGATTTCGGAGGTCGTGACGGTGCCGCGTCCGAGGAAGTTGGCTTCTTCCCAGTTGGGATTGTATTTCTTGTCGAGCATCTTGACGAGGCCCTTGATTTCGGTGGAGTCGGCGGCGTCATTTTCGTTGAGTGCGCGGACGTCGCGGATGATGTCGGCCATTTTGTGGATGGCGTTGTCGCCGCGCTCGGGGGCGGAACCGTGGCAGCTCACGCCGCGGGCTTCGACGCGGATTTCCATACGGCCGCGGTGACCGCGATAAATGCGCAGGCTGGTCGGTTCGGTGCTGACGACGAATTCGGGTTTGAGTTTGTCTTCATTAATGATGTACTGCCAGCAGAGGCCGTCGCAGTCTTCTTCCTGGACGGTGCCGGTGACGATGAGCGTGTAATCGCCTTCGAGGCCGAGGTCCTTGATGATTTTGCCGGCATAAACCATGGCAGCCATGCCGCCTTCCTGATCGGAGCCGCCGCGGCCCCAAATCGTCGTGTCATCCTCTTTGCCTTTGTAGGGGTCGCATTCGGTCCACAGGCGGATGTCGCCGATGCCGACGGTGTCGATGTGGGCGTCCATCGCGATGATGTGCTTGCCGTGGCCGATGTAGCCAAGGATGTTGCCCATCGGGTCGATTTCGACCTTGTCAAATCCGACTTTTTCCATTTCCTGCTTGATGCGCAGCACGACTTCTTTTTCGTGGCACGATTCGCTGGGGATCGCGATCATGTCGCGCAAAAACTTGGTCATGTCGGCACGGTAGGATTCGGCTTTCTTGAGGATCTCTTTAAATTCCATTACAAACTCCTTAAAAAAACACCCGGAATTTCGGGCAAATCTTGCGTCTGTCACCTGGCAGACGAATGGCAATGAGGCGTCATACCCCGATTTGCTCTGTTTATCAATCCATATTCATAGGATTGATGCGGATTTCGTATGCATACATTGTGATCCATGCAACCACACTAAAGTCCAATACAAGGCGGCGCTGCGCGAATTATTTAATATATTCAGTAAGTTATAAATATTTATTATTATGTTGACATTCGATATCCGTTTTGGCAGTATGCGAAAGGGATACCTAATAAATAGACAGGGGCTGCTACCAACCCGGAAAGGAGAAACCATGAGAAGAAATTCGGCACTGTTACTCTTCGTATGTCTTTGTGTGTTCAATGCCTGCGGCGATGGCGGCGATAAACTGGGAGCATTGTGTTCGCCCGAACGATTTATTTCTGAATGTGTGGATGAAAATTCCTATACATTCTGCGCTGGCAATGTGATTCTGGTCAATGACTGTCCGGATTCACAGACTTGCGTCGCCGGTGCATGTACTGACGAAAAGAAAGCCTGTAATCCCGATACGTTTGTTGGCGCATGTTCGGGAGATAATAGTTACACGGCATGCGTCAACAATGAGATCGTGACGATGTATTGTCGGGGTTCCCAAATATGTGCAGGCGGTGTCTGCAAAAATGTGAGTGCTGCAGGCAAGTGTATCCCTGGAGCTTATCTGTCGGTTTGCTGGGATGATACCCATAAATCAGTGTGCAGCGAATCGCTGGAGATCGTCCCGGAAGCTTGCCCTGCCGGCAGCAAATGTAAGGAGGGGGTCTGCCTGGAAGATAAAGCGTGCGTTGAAGAAGGATTCGAATCGGAATGCATGGATGATATGCATTATACAGTTTGCCGCGATAATAAAATAGATACGGAAATCTGTCCTTCCGGAACTGAATGTCAGGGCGGTGATTGCATTGCAATCAGCGATCAAACCTGTGTTTCGGAGGGATTTGTATCGGAATGTACTGATGGCACGCATTATACGGTTTGTCGGGATGGTGTGAAAGATATCGCGGCATGTGAGGGGGACGGGATTTGCATTGGCGGTTCATGTACGTCCCAAACCGAATGCGAACAGGCGTCATTTGTTTCGGAATGCCAGGGGACGAAGCAATACACAATCTGCACTGAAGAAGGAGAAATCGCGAGTGCAGATTGCCCTGTCAATACAAAATGTGAGCAGGGGGAATGCCGTAAAAATGTACCGGAGGTGTGCGATCCCGAAACACACATCAATACTTGTGACGGCAGCAAACGGATCGCCTGTGATGATGGTGTGATTACTGAATATGATTGTGCGGATGATAGACTGGTCTGCCATCGGGGCGAATGTCATGCCGTGGCTAAGTCCGAATGTGATTCGCATTTTGTCGACAAATGTATTGGAGATACCCTGGTTTATTGCAGCGATGATCATCTGGGTTTGGTGAGTACGGATAATTGTAAAAAGTTATATCATCATTCAGGGATTTGTACGACTGTCAATGGTGTGACCGGTTGCTATCGTTCATGCAGCGAAAAAGATGTTCAGGAGCATGCGACCAGCATTTGTGAGCCTGGCAGACCAGAACATCAGGTCGTTGACGGAGAATGTGTTCGAGCGGCAGATAATCAATATGTCTTTGTCGTTCCTCCAAACACAGAGGCAATACAGTGTAATAATATAGGTGAGACGAATATTTGCAAAGATGGTAGATGTGTGAAGGATGACAGGCTGGGAACGGCCTGCAATCCCGAAACAGATGCGAATATCTGCGACGGAGATCGATTGTATTATTGTGATGATAATAGTCAGTATGATGTGAAATTCTGCTATGGAAAGTGTTTTGCCATAAACAATGTGACGGATTGTTATAAGCCATGTATGAACGAAGGTGATTATTATTACGAAGAAGATGAAGATACATATAACGATAAGGCAATAAAATTCGAATGTACCCAAACAGACTCCGGATTGTATTATATTCCAAGTGAAGTGGAATGCTTCAAAATTATGGATAGTACTGAACGAGAGCTCGGTTTGAGCCGGTTTGCTTATCGCGGTGACATCTGTGTCAGCCAAAAGTCCGATTCCGGGGTAAGTTCGTGCGATGGCAATATCGCAAAGAATGTGATAAATATAGATATAAAAGATTCCAATAGCGAGTGGGTATCGACTGCGTTCGAGATTCCGACTGACTGTGGTTCTCAAGCATGCGTTGTTCATGATGGAGAGGCTTTCTGCGCAGATCCGTGTACTGCTGAGGATGTACAGAATGAACAGAAAAAATATCAGTGTGACATATATGAATTTGACCAAGAGGAACTTGGTCATGTTTCACAGAGTTACAGCTGTGTTCAGGTGGGGGATGCCTATTACTGGATACCCGCTGGTATGGATTTTTGCCTTCGTGGATGCGCGGCAGATCAATCTTGTCAACGTCTGGTTCATGAATACGAAGGTACAACAGCCTGTTACTCATATATGGACGAGATCGATTATCGATGCGATGATAACATCTTTCTTGACTGCATTTATACAAATATTGCTTCCGCATACGACTGTGGCGACAGAGTATGTTCCGACAGGGGACGACTTGGGTGTTTTGATACGTGTGATGAAGCAGATGCAGGCAAAATGACGCATACCTGCAGGGATAACAATCATTCCACGCATCTGGTATGTACGCAATCCTCTGGTAAATATGCCATGATCGATTATACGGAAAAATGTGAGCTTGGCTGTAATGCTGAGAACGGTCTGTGTGTATTGGAGCCGGGTGCGCCGGATACTGAACTCGTTTGCTTTTTGGATGATTGGGATGACTATGTTTGCAGACCCAAATGTACAGCCGAAGAATATGATTCGTTCATAGGTCAGTGCAGCGGCAGATCGTTTAGCGGGTGGATTTGCAATGGTTATTTCTGGGATTATATCTCATCGTGGGCATGTGAGTACGGATGCAATGATGATAATACATCATGCCAGAGTGCTCCTGACGAAGTGGGTAAATCTTGTACTTCATTGGACGCACCCAAATGCATCGGCGATATATATCTGTACTGTGATTCATTTTGGGATACTTATGCTGCCAAAGATTGTGCTGCCGAGGGCAAGAAATGTGTCGATAACGGTGATGGCGCAAGCTGTGTGAACGATGAACCAAATGCCTGCACCAAGGCTGAATATGAAGCAGCTGCGACAAAATATATTTGCAATGATGAATACAACGAACTCACGCGCTACCAGTGTAAACAAAGTGGTGAGAATTATGTATGGGTTGATGTCTATGATAGCATTGCTTGTGACCATGGCTGCAATACAGCAACGAACGAATGTATCAAGCTCCATGCTGACGAAGGCAAATCATGCTCAAATACAGAAGGTGATGCCAATTACTATGCCGACAGATGCGATGGCAAAAAACATTTATCCTGCAAATCAGAGAAGGTTGTTGCCGAAGACTGCGGCACTGGCTCCTGTCATGATAACTTTGGATGCTATGAACCGTGTGATACCATAGGCAAACATAAATACGCCTGCAGCAAAGTATATAATGGCGATGAATTTCTTGAATACAGCTTCACGGATTTTGTTTGCGCAGAAGATTCTGTCTATCATTTAAAGTATTATGAAGTAGATGCTTTTGAAGCCTGTGAGTATTCCTGCAACGAGGAAACAGGGGTGTGCAAATAATCATTCAATAAAATCCGCCCGTGTATTGGCGCAGCCAATAGCGGGCGGCAGGAGGCCGTATTGTTTTGAGGAACGTGTCAGACACGTTCCTCAAAACAATAGGTCAAAACGCGGGGCGTATTGAGCTTTGGGGCGACCACGCCTGACTTCGGGCCGCTTTGCGGCAGTCCATCTTTTTGTTTGGTTTGGGGGGGGGGCGCCCCAAAGCGAGATAGCCCGTGCCCCGGGGAAGGTATAGAAAGTTGAATATTCTTGATTAATGGTGTTATTTTTGCATAAGAATTCGATTTC
This sequence comes from Pseudomonadota bacterium, assembly GCA_017441205.1. Lineage (GTDB taxonomy): Bacteria > Myxococcota_A > Bradymonadia > UBA4248 > UBA4248 > UBA4248. The sequence goes on along the minus strand of JAFRYG010000035.1, from coordinate 18,075 downwards.
CGGGTGTTGTTTATTGAACGACAACAGACGTTTGGAACAGTTTAATACAGGGATCAAATCATTGATTCCTCTTTTGTTAACCCTTTATAGGAGAGTATTTGCTTATGAAGCTTCTGAAAAGTTTTTTGTTTGGGCTTGCCTTGATCAGTGCATTTGCTGCAACGGATGCTTTGGCTGATTCAACGCACAAGGCTTTTGAAACGCGCGTTGCGGTGACTGCGTCCGTACTCGATCAACATGCTAAGATGGAAGGCGGCGGGCAGAGCTCGGACTGGCAGCATGCGCCGGATGTGATGGCGGGTATTAATAGTACCATTTCCTTTGGCTATCGGTGGCGTTATGTCGGTTTGTATTTCGACGAGGAGCTTGGCGGTCTGTGGTGGACAGGGGATACGAAAAAAATAGCAAAAGACGGCGTTTTCTTTGGTGGTTCCTATGTGACGGTTCGTCCGCTCATTGGCATCAAGAAAAAAATTGAAATCGATTTTGCTGTCGGTGTTGGCATGATGTACAGTGCCGCCAGTAAATCCAGTTCATCCGGTGATGATAATTATGAGGATTATCAGGATTACAGTAATGACTCCTCCGTTAGTACAAAACTCATTGCGAACAAGGATGGCGACTCTGTTCCGTGTTTTGCCATTAAAGTTGGCGCCGGATTTACCTATTATGTGATGAAGAATTTCGGCCTTGGCGTCAATTTTGACTACAATCTTGGTATCCACGTAGTCTCTTATGATGGGGGAATTTCTCATACCACACTTTTCCACCATATGAATCCGGGGCTGCATGTGAATATTCAGTTCTAGGAGGTCTTTGTCTGCAGATGAATAAGCGCATTATCAGTTGTTAGTTGTTAGTCATTAGCTGCTGGTTGTTAGAGACGTGTCGCGACACGTCTGTACAAATAAAAATTAAAGCACGCCGTCCGGTTGACGGTGGGCGTTGAGAGCCCAGTGAGCAAAGGCAATGCGCAAGCCGGAGCACCGATAGGTGCGGGAAAAGCAGCGCATTGCCTATTGCAAACAGAGCAAGAGCGCGGCGTAACCCACGGAAGTAGTCGTTAGTCTGGTGTCACAAAAAAATCCTGACATTGCTTGCGAATTGATTGCATTCTGAGTAAAAAGACGCGGTTTTTTATGCCGAAGCAGAAGTCATCGGCTTTCACCCATCCAGAAAAGGATATGCATCTATGGCAGAAAATAACGAGATCGGCGGCAATTTTGTACGCGAGATTATCGAACAGGATATTGCAAACGGAAAGAATGGCGGTCGCGTGGCAACGCGTTTTCCACCCGAACCCAATGGTTATCTTCATATTGGGCATGCCAAATCCATCTGCATGAACTTTGGTCTGGCCAAACGATTTGGCGGCACCTGCAATCTTCGTTTTGACGATACGGACCCGGTTAAGGAAGATACCGAGTACTGCGATTCGATCAAGCAGGATGTGGAATGGCTTGGATTCCATTGGGATAACCTGTATTTTGCTTCCGATTACTTCGATCAGCTCTACGAGTGGGCAAAAGATCTCATTCGCCGTGGGCTTGCCTACGTCGATGAACTGACGCCCGAACAGATTCGCGAATATCGCGGCAATTTCTATACGCCCGGCAAACCCAGTCCGTGGCGCGACCGTCCGATCGAAGAAAGTCTCGATCTGTTTGAACGCATGAAAAACGGCGAATTTAAAGAAGGTGAGCGCGTTCTGCGTGCGAAGATCGATATGTCGCATAAGAATATGAACATGCGCGATCCTTTGATTTATCGCATTAAATTCGTCCATCATCATCGTACCGGCGACAAATGGTGCATCTATCCGATGTACGATTTTGCCCATGGTCTGTCGGATGCGATCGAAGGCATTACGCATTCCGTGTGTACGCTCGAATTTGAGGATCACCGCATTCTGTACGACTGGTTTATCGATGCTCTCGAACTCGATCGCCATCCGCAGCAGATCGAATTTGCCAAGCTCAATCTGACGACCATCGTTCTGAGCAAGCGCCGTCTGCTTTCGCTGGTCAAGGATGGCGTGGTGAGCGGCTGGAACGATCCGCGCATGCCGACGATTTCCGGTATGCGCCGCCGTGGTTTTACGCCCGATGCGATCCGCAATTTCTGCGAGCTCATTGGCGTGAACAAACGCGATTCGACCGTCGATTTTGCCCTTCTGGAACATTGCGTCCGCGAACACCTCAATGCCGTGGATCCTCGCGTGATGGGCGTGACCAAGCCTCTCAAGGTGCTCATCGAGAACTATCCCGCTGATCAGGTCGAATGGCTGGATGCCCCCTATTCACCGACGGATGATTCCATGGGATCCCGCAAGCTTCCGTTTTCGCGCGAGCTCTACATCGAGGCTGCGGACTTTATGGAAGATGCGCCGGCCAAGTTCTATCGTCTGACGCCGGGGCGCGAAGTTCGTCTGCGCTATGCCTACATCATTAAATGCGTCGGCGTCGACAAGGATGAAAACGGCAATATCATTCAGGTTCGCTGTACTTACGATCCCGAGACGCGCGGCGGCAATGCCCCCGACGGCCGCAAGATCAAGGCGACGATTCACTGGCTCAGCCAGGCGCATGCACTTCCCGCAGAATGCCGCATGATCAACAGCCTGTTCACGGTCGATGATCCTCTGGCCGGCGATGACGGGGACTTCAAAAAATTCCTCAATCCCAATTCGATGGAGATCGTTCACGGATTTGTGGAACCGGCCCTTGCCGATGTCAAACCGGGATATCGCTGCCAGTTCGAGCGCATTGCCTACTTCATCGTCGACGACGATTCGACCCCGGATCACCTCATCTTTAACCGCACGGTGACGATGACGGATGACTGGGCCAAGATCCAGAAACGCAACGGCTAACGGCAATCCGATTCGGATGAATAAAGCCCGTCCCCGAGCAGTGGATGGGCTGATTTTGTTTTTGGACGATAAAAAAACTGAATATCCCGGAATAGACTGCGTTTAGTAAGCCGTTTTTTAGGCTTTTTTTATGCCTTGTCATTTTCTGTTTTCAGAAGGTTGGTTTATTTCCTCTCATTTCGGTTTTTTTATGCGCAAGTCTTCACTTTTTCTCGGGTGTGCCCTGGCTGCGGGCCTTTCCTCCTCAGCACTGATGCCGGAAGCTCAGGCTCAGGAATTCAGTTACAAAGGGTTTATTTTAAGCGATTTGCGTCTGAGCATTCCTGGGCAGGATATGCCCAAGGAAGTCGATTCGGTTCGCTTTAACCGCATGGATAATACGGTAAAGTTTACGGGTTCGTTCGCATGGGATTCCGTCGATGTCGTTGCCGATCTTTCGCTGGTCTATTCCGGCAAAAGCGAGGTCAATGAGCTCACGACACTCCAGCAGCGCAGCAAGGTCGATCCCTTCTATTTCGAAAGTGATGCGCTCTACATCCGCATCTCGGATTTCATTTTTACCGGACTTGACCTGAAACTGGGCCGTCAGATCATCGACTGGGGTTCTGCAGACCGCTTCAATCCCACGAGCGTCGTCAATGGTCTCGATCTGGAAGATTATCAGGATTTTGGCCATCGCATTGCCAACGAAATGGTCAATGTCGTGTTTGCACCAGACTGGGAAGTCGAAGGCGAAGAAACGCCCATCTTCAGTGAATTCCAGTTCCAGGTCGTGTGGGTACCCCGATTCCGTTCGAACATGGTTCCGGAATCGTCGGAATACGTCTTTGGCGGCCCCGATCAGTTCCGTCGTTTTGCCAAATCCCAGATTCTCTCCAATCTCGTCGATTTGCAGGAACTCTATGTCAAATACGGCGGTTCCATCCTTTATGATGTCAAGGTCGGTGAACCGAGTGATGCCATTCAGAATTCGCAGGTCGGTGTGAGACTCGGATTCTCGTTGTTTGGTGTCGACCTGGATTTCTATGGGTATTATGGCTACGATCACAACATGCAGCCGCGCACGGTCAACGTCAATGCCGTTTCGACGGATGCAGCCGTTTCGGATGCCGTCGATGCCAATATTCACCTCGTTGCCGGCAACAAGGAACAGCGCGGCTATCTGATGGATTTGATGGAATCCTTTGGATATGACGGCATTTCCACGCTGACTGCCTATACCGATGTAACGGTCGAATATCCCAGAATCTGGATGGCAGGTATGGACTTCGCCACGAGCCTCGACTTCATGGGCGGCGTTGGCCTCTGGGGCGAACTCGCCTTTACCATTCACGATGATGTCAAAATTGACCTCGACATCAACGGTACACCGCTGCACGAAAACCAGGTCGATAAGGGATTCTTTGTCAAAGCCGTCGTCGGTATCGACAACTCCTTTACGAAATGGCTCTACATGAACATGCAGTATATTTACGGATTCGTCGATGAATTCGGCGCCAATGATCTGGAGCATTACCTCATGTGGAACGGCGATTTCAAAGCCTTCAATGAGCAGATGCTTTTCCGTCTTTCGCTCGTCTGGTGCATCAGCGATCCGAGTGCCATGCTCGTGCCTTCCTTCTCGTTCAAGTTCTGGCCCAATACAGAGCTCGCTGTTGGTGCGCTCATTCACGTCGGCAAGGATGAAACGACATTCGGCAACCGCGTGACGGGACCCAACTATATATATTTACAGGCCAAATATAATTTCTGATTTGGGTGCTTCGTCTATGCAGGCACGGCCTGCATACGACTCGCAAGCCCGCTATACCGTACTGTGCCGGTATACGCGGGCTTTTTTATTGGCAATGTTTAACGAGCGTGGATAAAGAAGTCCGTAGGTATGATTTGGGACATTATATCCACAACATAGCTTTTTTATTTGCTCCGTTATACGAGCGTGGATATTTTGTTCGTCAATCATTGCAATATCGGCTTGGTGCTTGGAGTGAGAGCATAGCTCATAGAAGTTGTCAGCAATTATCCGGTACATTGGCAAGAACCTTTGGAATTGCACAACTTCCAACTCCCGACTCATCCCATATCCACGCAGGTTAAACATAGCTGTTATTTGACGCAGCCGGTTGAATCCTTGCAGCAGGTGCTTTTTTCGCAATCGCAGATGTCTACGGCGATATTGTACTGGAAATCATTGCCGGAAAACAGGTCGATGGAGGGATCGATTGACATGGTATCGCGCGAAAGAATGCATTCACGTAAATATACGGTTTCATCCATATCATTTACTTCGCACTTCTTTGTGAATTTTCCGGGTTCACAAAGGGCGCACATATCGTATGCATTGGAACAGAAAGCCATCGGATGTCCGTTTTCTCCCTTGCAGTTGATCGTACATATATCCCGTTCGTCTGTATTATCACAGCTGGATTCATAATCATCTTCTATTTTTCGATACATTGTATCGCCCTTGCAATAGAAATAATTACATCCGGACAGGGGATTGCAGAATATTTTATTGCGAACCATGTCGGGCGATTCGGGAATGCCATAGCTTTGTATTTCTTCATTCGTAAGCATGGCATTATCGCTGCAGTTGTATGTATTCTGAAGGTTTCCTGCCTTGAGTACGACTTTGGCTGAATTGGGTTCGCATTCGAAGGATGTGGCAGAAATGCATTTTTTTTGTGTGCTGTCGCAAATCTTGTTCTGTGCGCCGCAGTTTTCTTTTTTGGTCGTTCCGTCTTCCTGTGTGATCGTCAGAACAGCTCCGGCGCATGCAGCAGTTTCCTCTCGTTTTTGGCATCCGACGCCGGTTTTGCACATCTTTTGGCTGGCAGCACAGTTTTCTTCTTCTGTCCACCTTAGGGCGTTGCCTTCTTTTTTACATTTGTAGAATATATCGGATGCGCATTTGGTCGTATCCAGGTCGCAGTCCTTGGTGATGCATCCCACTGCGTTTTCGCAGATTTTGTCTTTGGCCAGGCAATCTTCACGCATCGTCCATTTGTAGGAACTGCCCTCGGTTTTGCAGACATAATCCTTGCCCATGTCGCATTTTTGTTCATCGATCTGACATTCCGATACGATGGTCTCGACACATCCGAGCGCCGGATCACAGAGCAAATTCTTCTGTTTGCAATTGTCCTTCAGTTCCCATTTATAGTCGGAACTGCACTGGTAGTAGGCGTCATCGGAACACTTGAACTCGCCTTTGCTGCATTCGACACAGCCGTGGTCTGCGAGGCACTTCTTCTCCTGTGAACCGCAGTTTTCCTTGTCGCTCCACTTATTGCTGCTGCAAATCTGATAGGTTTGTCCGTCTGTACATCGCGTCTGTTTGTTCGTACATTCCACGCATCCGGCATCATCGAGACAAATATGGCTGGAGCCGCAGGTCACTTCATCGACGACTTTGCCCTTTTCACACTTGCGATGGTTGTATCTTCCATCTTCAGTTTTGATACATTGGCTCGAATTGCATGACATATTGGTCTTGCACTCGCCGCTGTCGCATATTTCTTCCGAAGTACACGTGGATGTGCGTTCCCAGGTATTGTTGCGGCAGGTATAGATAGCCTTCGAGACGCAGCGTTTTTCGTCATTCCGGCATGGAGCAGGTTCTGCACAGGCCTCAATGCTTTTGCAGATGCCGGATTCACACTGATCACCGCTGCTCCATTTATCACCGGTTTTGCAATGATATATCATTCCGTCACGGCAGAGTTTATCCCCGATTTTGCAGGAGTTTGCCGTTGCGCACTCAAAATCCGTGCTGCAGACGCCGGATTCACATTCTTCGATGACGGAGGTGTCGAATCCGCTTTTATTCTTTTTACATTCGTAGCGTTTGCCAAACATGCAGAGTTCGACGTTTTCCACACATCGCGGCAGAGTACATTTTCCGTCGATACAATACTCACCGACATCACATTTTTTGTATTGTTTGCAGCAGCTGAATCCATCCGGGCAATCATTGCCGGCTTTTGCCCCGCAATAATCGCGATCCTGCAAGGGATCGATGCATTTGCCGTCACATACGATCTGGTTTTCGGCACATGTTCCGGTCATGCAGACGGCTTCATTATCGGAGTTCAATGCACAGATATAGTCTTCGGGACAATTGTTGTATTCGAAGTTTGTTCCGAAAGAGATATGGCTGGTGTCCCGTTCGATGATATCCTCTGCACTTTTATAGATTTTTTGCAGAACACCATCTTCGCCCTTCGGCGGACAGGATCCGCCGTGGCCCTTGACGGAATCCAGGGAGCAGGCATTTATTCCGAGAGCAGATGTTAGGAGAACCAATGAAAATAGAGTGTTTGTTTTCATTATTTATCTCTCTCCCATTCCGGCATTCGATGTCCCAGATATAAAACGCCCAGTTTTGGGAATTTTTCGTGCATTCTGCTGAATATCCGGTGACACAGATCGGGTTCCAGTTCGCTGGCCATCTGATCGATGATGAGCAGTTTGGGATTTCCCGCCAGAGATCTGGCGAGCATGACGCGGCGCTGTTCACCACCGCTCAGGCGCGATCCCTGATCGCCGATGGAGTCCTGCTCAAAGCGATTCGCCAGCTCTTCCAATTCGCAAATATACAGAATTTCGTGATATTTTTCAGTACTCAATTCAGGATTGAGCATGAGGATATTATCCTGAATGGTACCATCAAACAGGACATTTTCCTGGGGAACAAATCCGATGCATTCTGCGGATGCATCGGGAATGGCAATCGTGCCCGACGATATGGGATAAAGGCCCAGAATGCATCGAGCGAGAGTGGTTTTGCCGCCGCCGGAAGGAAGCAGTATTGCCTGGTATTCACCTTCGCAGATGGTCATGGATTTGTCGTTCCAGACTTCATGCGTATCGAAAGCAAATGAAACGTGTTCGAGTCTGAGCAGTTCGGGGGATTTTGCCTTAAGATAGGCGGTTGTTTGGGCTTGCGGAAGGCGGATGATGTCGGAGGCTCGCGCCCTTCCTTCGATATATTGCTGCCATGCGCCGAAGAGGCCGGTGCCGCTTCGCATAATTCCGAACATGCGGGCCAGATAGATCTGGAAGCCGAGGATCGCACCGATGGTGATTTCGCCGTGAAGTGCGCCATAGCCGCCGGCTCCGAATACTGCTGCGATGGCGAGTGCCTGCAGGGCATCAAAATAGGGGCCCTGAACTGCGAGTTTTTGTCTGAGCCGGAACATGGCATTCAGGCAATTCTGGCATGTAGCTTCGAAATTTGAAACGAAGCGTTCTTCCTGATGAAGTGCCCGAATGGAGATCATAGCTCTGAATGTGTCGACGATATGGCGGTAGAGATGCTCCTGGGTTTCGTATTCAGCCCTTGCTGCAGGTCGTATTTTGTTTTTCATCCACCACCACAGTCCCAGGGCCAGAGGACAGAGCACGAGACTCAGACAGAGCAGTTTCCACGAAAGCGTCAGCAGTGCAGCGAATGTCCCGACGGCCGTGATGATTAGGGGAATGCCCTGTGTATAGAGGGTTTCGAGGAAGTGTTTTTCGCTGCCGGATGCGAAGATGATCTGTCCCATGGCGCGCCCCTGGGCCAGTTCTGGCAGGTATCGGAGGTCGGAATGCATGGATTTTGAAAAAAGAGAGGTCATGCATTGTTTTTCGGCGTCCAGAGCGCAGCGCGTAATCCGGCATTCTCCGAAATAACGGAAAGCGCCTGAAGCCGCCTGACAGAAGGCGGCAGCCAGAGCCCATGCAATGAGCTGGCGGAAGTCCTGGCCAGAGATTCCGTCATCGACGACATGGACCAGACACCATGGAACGAGCAGCACGAGACCGGCAGCCAGTACCATCCATAAGCTGGCGATGAGGCATTTTCGATTTAAAAAATCGCGCAGGGCGGGTCTGGCCTCATCCATCTGTTTGGAATTGGGTAATTCGTATCCTGGCAGGGTGGGCAGGGACATGTGAAAACATCCGAAAAAGGGAAGCGAAGGCGTATGCCGTCAGGCATAGCCTGAGCCCGTGGCTTGTAGTGGCACAGCCACAAAAGCCCGGCCAAAATACAAAAAAACACCCGAAATCGAGGAAAACGGGTGTTTGAGCAAAAGATTGAGTGGATTAAGATTTATTTCCCTGCTGCGGGAAATTGTCACGTACACGCCCGCTGGAACCCTGAATCAGAGTACTCAGTTTGCCCAGGCGTTCAATTTTGGGTGTCACATAAGCTTTTTTATTTTTCTGTTCTTTGCGGTCCATGGTGAGTCTCCTTATACTCAAAGCAAAAGCTATTATGACAGATTTGTGAAGTGCCTTCAACAAAATATGAAAAATATCAGACTTTGACGAACATCAGCGTGATATCGTCGCTTTGCGGGGTGTTGGCAAAGGAGGCAAAATCGTTCCAGAGCTGGCTAAAGGCGGCATCCACCGGGGCAGCGGCGAGGGGTGCGATGACCTTTCGGAGTCGTTTTTCGCCGTATTCTGTGCCCTGTGCATTGGGATATTCGGTCAGACCGTCAGTATAGAGCAGCAGCATATCGCCGGGTGCAAGATTGAACTGAACCATTTCGTAGTGTGATGATTCGTTGTCACCGAGGCGCTGGCCGCGGGCGACGATTCCTTTGACTTCTCCGTTGTGGTTGAGGAGCGGGAAATTGTGGCCGGCATTGACGATTTCGGCATAACGCCCGTCGGGGCTGATGCGGATCGCCTGGAACGTCATGAAGAGAGTGCGCTGTGAAGACTGGCAGATGGCGGCATTGAGTGTCGTGATGAGCTGGCAGAGGTTCAGATTGCGGCCATTCAGGTTCAGCATGGTATCGAGTGCACTTTTTGCACATCCCGTCAGCATGGCTGAGGGGACACCGTGTCCGGTAACATCGCCGATGGTGAGCAGGGCCGAACCATCGGGAAGCAGATTGTAGCTCCAGAAATCGCCGCCGCAAACGCTTGCCGGCTGGAAATATCCGTACAGCTGGGCAGGGCCGCACTGGGCAAATCCTGCGTTCGGAAGCAGCGTCGTCTGAATGGAACGCGCGATATCGACTTCCTTTTCGAGCATGGCTTTCTGTTCGGTTTCGATCAGCAGCATCTGAACTCTGTCTGCCATGGTGTTGAACTGATCGCCAAGCTGTCCGATTTCGTCATGTGAACGCACGTCGCTTCGCACCGACAGATCACCGCTTGCAATCCGGTTGGCTGCCTTGGAAAGCTTTTTGATGTTGCGCGTGACCAAAATGGCTTGCAGTCCCGAGATGAGCAGACCGACGATAATGGCAATTATCGCGAGCCATATTGCCCGTTGGAGAGCCTGTTCCTTTCGAAGATCACCCTGTGAACGGATGGCTTCGATTTCCTGATTGAGTCCTTCGATGGAATATCCGATGACAAGGTAGCCTTGAATTTCGTTATTGTTGGTGCCTCGGATCTCATGGGTATATTGCCGGATATTGATTTTCTGGGATTCACCTTTGGCCGTTGTCACATCCCGCTGGATGTCTTCGGTCAGGGGATAGGTTTTTCCGGCGAGGTTGGCGTCGAGCCATTCCTGGCTGACTTCTTCGATGGGGGGATTCTCGCGTGCGCGGTCAAAAAAACTCGTCCCTGCCATTTCGAGCTTGTCGTAATCGTCGTTCATTGCGGCGACCCAGACTTTTCCATTCGGGGCGATAATCGATGAATATACCGCATAATAGCCGCCGTTTTCATTCTTGTTCTGGACGACGGGGCTCAGGAGTTTATCCAGACTGGCTTTGTCATTGTCATAGAGCAGGCTTGATGCCGGCAGACTGATGTAGCGTGTGGTCTGTTCTCCGATTTCATCCAGTGCATTGTACTGGATGCGCTGAATTCTCTGGGTTTCGCTCTCGACGCTTTTTTGCGTGTCGCTGTTCATAAAGAATGCATAGACTGCGACGACGAGAATGACGATCACAACGGCACTCAGCGTCCATTTAATACTGATACTGATTCGCATGAAGGCACCTCCGACACATAAAACACTTTTGAAGTGTATCATGAAAACGCCAAAATGCTGTTTTTTTTATGTTTCAGTGCGAGCTTTGGTTGGGGGCGCTTTGAGTAATGCTCAATGGATAGGGGTTAGAGACGTGTCGCGACACGTCTGTACTTGGAAGTTGGGAGTTGGGAGTTATTGGGAATTCGTAATGCTCAATGGATAGGGGTTAGAGACGTGTTGCGACACGTCTGTACTTGGATGTTGGGAGTGGGGATTTAGGAATTAGCAATCAGGGGATGAGGAGAGACGTTCCCTGAAACGCCTGTACTTGAATTAGTGGTTAGTTGGCTTAGAGCTTTGAGCCTGGATCCTGGAGTGATTCACGATTATCGAAATTCTGGAGATCCATTCTTCAGAAAGAATTTCGGCAATTGCTTGTAAAAACCAACGACTAATGACTGACAGCCAACAACTAACTCAATTGACCTTGGTCGTTGGAGCGCATGTCGAAACGCCAGCGCCAACGACTCTGAAATCTGTATTGCTGAGGAAGAGTTCGAACTGATTGGTTTCGATGTCGTAGCGATAAATTCGGTTGTCACCATCGACTGTTTCGAAAGTGAAAAAGTATCCGCCCCAGTGTGCAAATGCCCACGCGCCTACATTTCCGCCTACGCCGGGAAGCTGATAATCGATGGCTACGGCACCGGTTTTTTTGTCGATTTCACTGATATGCTGCTGGTTTTGTCCCGGAGAGAACGAATAGAGTTTGGCGAGTCCTGTGCCTGTCAGTTCCGGTGATTTTTCATAATTGAACGGGAACATTGCCAGCGGTGTATAGCTCATGTTTGATGTGTCAATTCTTCCAAATCGTCCAGAAGAACTCATGTTTCCGATAAAGAGTGAATCGGTCGTTCCACCGACGGTATCCAGACTGAAGGCCATTCCGAATGTCGATAATCCAGAACCATTTTGTTGGAAGTTGGTTATGCGTTCGCAATGGGGATCTGAGATTTTGATTTTATAGAGCGTCGAATCGTTGTAGAGAACCCAGGCATTGGCTTCGCGATCGACGGCCATCGAAAACGGTCTGGAATATGAGTCTGAACATTTGAGCTGGAACAGAACAGTCAGATTCTGGCCCTTGGGGGCACCCGGATCGAATTTGATGAGCTGGTAACTGGTATCGACCAGATAGATGAACTGTGCATCCTTGGGGCAATTGTCGTCGTAGCATTCTCCTGCGTCGCATTTACCTATCTGACAGGTTTTGATTTTGACATTCTGACTGCCGTCATCGGTGCATTGATAGACATCGTCGCCCGAGCAGTAACTCGTTCCCGGAATGCATGCAGTGCATCCATATCCATCAGAACAAATGGATTTTTCGGGATATTTGGAACAATCATCGCCGTAACGGTATTTATTGTTCTTGCATTGAATAACTACGTTTCCTTCGCATGAAGGAGCTTCACTTTCTTCGCATTCGAAATCTTCCAGCCAGGGAACGAGCGTTTCGTCTGTATTGTTCTCATCAGGATTGGACTTTTGACCTTTGTCAGACGGGGTTCCGGTGTCTTCTTTTTCGTCCGAATCATCATCGTCATCGTTTTCATCGGAAGAATCGTCGGGTGTTTTGGCTGGATTATTCTTTTTGTCTTCAGAGTCTTTTTTACCGGTGTTTTTTTTGCTGTCCGATGCAGATGGCTGCGATCCAAGCGTGATAGACGAGGATTCATCGCAGCCTGCAGCGATAAGATACAGAAAACATAAACTGGCGAAGAAAACACTCGATCTCATTAAAACCTCCATGCTTTGGAGCGTTGCCCAAAGTAAACTATTCATAACAAAACTTGAAGCGTATTTCAAAAATAGTGATAAATAAATGCGGCGAACTCAAATGGCGGGCAGTTGTAAACAGTACAGCTGCTGTCGGAATAGGGGGATGTGATGAAACTTGAAATGATAGCCCATGCGACCTTCAGACTGACACTATCGGATGGCCGGGTACTGCTGACAGATCCCTATCAGGGACATACTTTCGGCGGGCGCTTTGATTATCCGCCGTTCGGGACGGCGGCGGATTTCGTTCTGATTACGCACGAACACATCGATCACAATTATCTTGGGGATGTGCGTGGAATTCCCGTGGTCATACGCCACGACTGGCTGGATGATGTGTTTGCGGTTCATTCGGTATTTGCCTGGCACGATAAGTTTATGGGGACGAAATTCGGCGGCGGTGTGTGGATGAAGTGCATCGATGCCGAGGGACTTCGCATTTGTCACATGGGGGATTGTGGTGAGGTTCTGAGTGATGCGCAGATTGCTGAGATCGGGCACGTCGATGTCCTTTTGATTCCTGTGGGCGGATTTTATACGATGGATGGGGATGAAGCAGCGGAATTGGTGCGCCGGATTGCGCCGCGCACGGTGATTCCGTGTCATTACCGGACGCCGCTCTGCAGCTTGCCGATCGAAGGACCGGACCGCTTTTTGAAGCATTTTACGGACATCGTGACCCTAAACAGCCACTGCGTGGAACTGAGTACGCTGCCGCCAGGTGTCGTCGTCATGCCGGGGATCTATTTTGACGCGACAAACGGATGATGCAGATTTGCAAGCGGACGGGGAATGTCATTCATTGCGGGCTGAGAGTATTTGTATGAGGATTCAGAACTCGTGTTAAAAAGGGCACATTGCCGCAGGCGATGTGCCCTTTTTCGCATTCCAACGGGGATTATCGGATTCGCACAAAATCTTCACCGCGATAAACGCGCACGGGATTGCCGCGAATCAATCTGGTATGTTCCTGCCATGCGCTGTTCTTTTGGGACTGCTGCGATTCAAGCTCTCGCCGGGCAAAAATGGCATTCAGTTTTTCCATGGCAATTCGCCGGTTCTGAAGCTGGCTGCGTTCTTCGGTTGCAGTGACGGTGATTCCGGTCGGCACATGAATGAGACGAACTCCGGTTTCGACTTTGTTGACATTCTGGCCGCCTTTGCCGCCGCAGTGAAAGCGTTCGAAACGAATATCGCCTTCCCTGCAGACTTTGTCGGGTTCGGGGATGATACTCACGTCGATAAACCAGTTTTTTCGCAAATGATGCGGTCTGAACGGACTTTTGCAAATCCATTCGACGGTTCCTTCGAGCGCCGATAGATCCTCCTGAATCGAGAACAGAATCGATTTGTGGCATCCCGGCTGAGTGCTTTTGCATGCTTCGCACAAGAGGATACCGGGATATTCCTTCTGCAGGGATTCGAAGAGCAGCGTGACTGCCCGCGAGCATTCCAGTGGTCCCAGACCGGCACTGATTTGTATCAGCATATCATTCCTCCGTACTGTCTTTATAATTGTATAGTGGTTTTAAAAGATGTTCGATTTGTACGGTATCGGCAATCGCATTCTGTATATCGGCGAGATCGCGGTAACAAAATGGCGATTCATCCAGGGTTGAGCTGTTGATGCAGCTCGAATAGATGCCGGTCATATCTTTTTTATATGCCGAAACATGATAAAGATTTCGAACTTCTTCCCGTTTATACAATCGTCCGGAGCCATGCGGTGCGGACATGTTCCAGTCCGGATTGCCCCGGCCTGTGCCGAGTATGATGCCGTCCTTCGTGTGAATCGGAATGATGACGGGCTCATTTTTCTGTGCGGAAATGGCACCCTTGCGAAGAATCATGCGTTCGTCGCGCATGTCGATATAATTGTGACTGCACGACAACGGAGCCTCTTCCGGTTTCCACTTCAGCTTTTTGAGTATGATCTTCAGAATGGTTTCGCGGTTGAGCTGCGCAAAATCCTGCACAATTGCAGCATCATGCAGATACTGAGCCATCAAATCCCCGTCGAGCCATGTCGTCTCAAACGGTTCAGATTCGCCGCGAGCTTTGAGCACGCGCTGACCTTCACGACAATAGTATTCGCAAACCTCCTTTCCGAGATGCCGGCTTCCCGAATGAATGATGATATATATATTATCAGCCTCATCGTGGTCGATCTCAATAAAATGATTGCCGCCGCCGAGCGTCCCAAGACTGCATAAAGCCTTGTTCTGACGGATATGAGGTGCGCAAATCAGCTCATTCAGGGCAAAGTCGGCCATGGGTTCGCGATGAATGCGAAATCCCGATGGAATGTGTTCGCGAATGACTGCATCCACGTGGGGATACTCGATCTTTGGCCGGCGAATTCTGGCCATGGTCATGCCGCAGCCGATATCGATACCGACCAGCTGAGGCATAATCGCATCGTGAATGGTCATTGTCAGGCCAATCGGTCCGACTTTGCCCGGATGGACATCGGGCATCACTCTGATCTCAGATCCTGCAGATGCCTTGTGACTGCATATCATTCTGAGCTGCGCAGCCGCATACTTGTCCATGGCAATCGCAGGATTGTCAACTGTATATATCACGGCGTCCGTATATTCGCCGTGAATGATTTGTCTGTTCATAAATTTTCTCTGCGTTTGTAAAAAACTACACAATCGTCAGAGAATCAGTAAAATCACCTGTTTTGTGTATACTCACTCATCTGACGTAAAATAATACAATTAAAACAATGATTGAATCTGCGCATCGTATCCTCCTGTGTTAAATCGTTAATGTGAATGAAATCATTGAATGCCGGCATCACATGGATGCCGGCGGCGGTGTGTATAGCAATATTTTTGATTTATGCAATACCGCGCCAAAAAAGTATTCGGAAGGTTATTCCGCTGCTTTAAAATTATATTCCGGTTTGATGACCTGCAGCACATCGACGGTCGGACCGATATTATCGACGATATCTTCCATGCGTTTATATACCATCGGACATTCGTCGAGCGTGTCGGCACATACCGATGTCGTATAGATTCCCTGCATCGAAGTGGTGAATTCATCGACCGTAAATGCTTCTTTTGCGGCCTTGCGCGAAAACAGACGCCCGGCGCCGTGCGGCGCAGACTGGTTCCAATCGTCATTGCCTTTGCCGCGGCAAATCAGACTGCCGTCGCGCATGTTCACCGGAATGAGCAGCGTTTCGCCGAGTTTTGCCGACACTGCTCCCTTGCGCAGAATGCGGTTTGGAATATCGATATAATTATGAATCGTCGTAAACGCATCCGCCACGGTCAGATGCATTTCGCGAATGATGACATCGGCCATCGCCTCGCGATTCTTCACCGCATACAGCTGTACAATCTCCATGTCGTGCAGATAGTCCTCAAAATCCTCGCCCTGCAGATACGCCAGATCCTTTGGAATTTCCGAGACTACGCGCTTTCTCATCTTTTCTATCGTTTTTTGTATCTTTTTACGCTCGCCGTTGGCTTTCATTCGATCAATCATTTCGCGTAAATCGCGGACAGAAACCCCGTTCAGAGCCTGCCATGCCTGTTCCTGATACACATTGGCGACCTGCAGCCCGAGATATCGGCTGCCGGAATGTATCACGAGCCAGAGTTTGTTATTCTCATCGCGATCCACTTCTATAAAATGATTGCCTCCGCCGAGCGTTCCCACCGAACGCTGGGCGCGCCGGTCATTGACCATACGCAGACAGCGCAGTTCCTTCAGAGGAATCTCTTTGACATACGCATGATTCTCCGTACGCACTTCACGTCCAAACGGAATACAGGCTCGAATCGTATCGTCGAGCTTCGCATAGTCGATCGATGTTTCTTCGAGCTGAATTGCATACATTCCGCACCCGATATCCACGCCGACCAGATTCGGCACGATCTTGTCGGTAATCGTCATCGTCGTCCCAATCGTACATCCTGCACCTGCATGAATATCAGGCATCATGCGGATGCGCGCACCTTCCGTGAACGGCTGGTCGCACAGCAGCTGCACCTGCTCGAGGCTCTTTTCATCGACAACATCGGTATAAATCTTTGCCTGACTGAATTTTCCCTGAATCTCTTTCATCATAATCTCCATATCATCGGCATCATTGCCATCAATGTAAACATGACAGAACAAAACAAATTCATCATTTCATTTTGGTGACAAATCGGTTGTGCTTCCTCTATGGCCGTTCGACCGCGTTCCGGCACCGGAATGGATCATCGTTCAAGTGCGCCATCGTATTGAACAGCAGTTGAAGCCGTCAACCATGTGCAGCTGCCTGGTGGGCATCGTTCGGTGCAAGGCTGTGATGACGTTGTATGGCGAAATGCGCGCCGAGTAATGCTTTTGAGTTTGTATGGATATATTTCCGGAAAAATATATTTGACACGATGATATCTGTTTGCTATGCAAACTGAGTCTATGGAATTCTGGTTGAATTCCGGGACGGGATTATCTTTTGCTCCGCAGCATCAACAAGGGTTGATGCGCATATCGCGTCGATATGCAGATGAGAGTAAAGTCGATCACGATGCATAAGGATAGCGTTACTATGAATATCATCCAACCGAAAGTAATGAATTTGAAGTCGATTGTGAAGGCATTGGTGTAGCAATATATCGATTGTCCTCAGCTATGTTCGAATGATATCCTTGCTCCGCAAACGAGTGGGGTAGTGTATCTTTTGATATATGATTTGAGGCGCGGGCTATTTCGCTGCACGAAATACGCCCTGCGTGCGCCGCTTTTGCCTGCGGCAATACGCAGCGCATTTATATTGCGATAATTGTCAGATATTCACGCAAAAGTGAGGTATATCATGGAACTTACACTGCTTGAAACGGAGGATAAGGCACTTGCACTGGCCGTGCAGTGTCACAAGGGCCAAAAGGACAAGGCTGACTGCAATTATATCTATCATCTTGTGCATATCCCATAGGGACAGTGCAGAAGGAGAGTCGTGTTTGTTGTTGTACGGAGAAATGGAGGCGTAATATGATTGAAAAATATATGACCGGTGAACATCCAAGGAAACCATCAGAGGCGCGTAAGAAAGCCAATGAGGATATAAAGCGGATTTGTTCCAAAAATCAATCGAACACAGAGACAAATCATAGTCCTGATGTCGGCAAAGAATTAGCTGAAGCAATTTTTGGAAGAGTATTTGCCGGAAATCCGGAAACCGGGGAGGTTCCGGGGGCGAGGCCAATGACGAATAAGGAATTCTGCCAATTTGCATACAAAGCCATCAGACGTATGGTGAAGGATCCGGAGGAGTTTGATAAATTATTTGATTTGGAGGCGCTGTTCAGCGAATCATCCGATGATTAGGCAAGGTTCTTTGTGAGCTTTTAGATAGTGAATAGTGAATAGTGAATAGAGATGTTCCGTGGAACGTCTGTACCGATGATTATTGGGTTAATGCTTT
>JAFRYG010000034.1 GCA_017441205.1 Pseudomonadota bacterium | reverse complement strand
CCGGTGCAGCTACCCAATTTGTGGCCATCGACGCATTCAGAATCAGCGGCACATTTGTCTGTTTCTTTCGGCTTGCAGGTATCGTCTACCCAATCGTTGGTTGAAAGATCGCAGTCGCATGCTGCGGGGTTACCCCAACCAGTCTCGCAGGTGAACGACGTGTAATCACAGGCTGTACCAGTGCAGCTACCCACCTTGTGGTCATCGATGCACTCAACGCCTTCTCCCCATGCGCCCTTGGCACAAGTCGAAAGTTTGCCATCATCACATTTTGTATCACCATTCTTGCATACGCCAACAGTTTTGGGATCTTTGCAGGAGAATTCAGAGGTTGTCTCCGTCTTCTTGCCGTCTGTGCAGGTAACGACCGTGCTGCCGGTTTCTGTATCTGTACACGAGTTGTCGTCATCTGTGCAGGTCTCATTGGGCTTGCAAGTATTCTCTTCCCATGTATTGGTTGAAAGATCGCAGTCGCAAGCTTCGGGATTACCCCAGCCTTCGATGCAAGTGAACGTCGTGTAATCGCAGGCTTTCGGATCGCCGGTGCAAACACCTTGTTTATGGCCATCGACGCATTCAGAATCAGCGGCACATGTATCGCCGGATTTCGGCTTGCATGTATTATCTTCCCATGTATTGGTCGAAAGATCGCAGTCGCAAGCTTCGGGATTACCCCAACCTTCGATGCAGGTGAACGTCGTGTAATCGCAGGCTTTCGATTCGCCCTCGCCAGCACAAACACCTTGTTTATGGGCTTCCGCATCGACGCAATCTGTGTCTGCGGTACAAGCAACTGTCGTCTCTTCTTCGCAGGTACCGGCAACCAGGACACAGCCTTCGCATGCGGGAACGCCGCCTTCTTTCCAGGTCTTGTTGGGATCAACATCTGCGCATGTGGCAGTACCAATGTCTGTACCTTCGCACTGTTCACCCTGAGCCGTCTGAATTTCACCATCACCGCAGTATTTGCAAGCGCTGTAATCGACCTCGGAGCATGCTTCGTTGCACTTGATATCACCGGTAGCATAGATATCCTGGAAGTGCTGCCCGCACGAATCACCTTCAAGAACTGTGGCATTACAAGCGTCTTCAGCTTTGCATCCGGCAGCAGGTTCTGCGCATGACTGAGTGTCGGCACTGCAAACGAGGCTCTGTGCTGTACAGCTCTCAGAATATTCACTGGCACTTCCGTTCGCGCAAATGGCCAACCACATTTCATCATAGATGGACTGGCAATATTCCTGTTCTGCGGGATTCGCTGCGCAAACGAGCAGGTCTTTCGGGTCTTTGCATTCTTTGCTCGGAGTGGCGGTATCGCAGACTTTGCCGTCCGTACAGGCGACGCCCTCGCCCCAGGTATTCTCGGCAGTGCAGGTAAAGAGTTTGTGCGACCAGACATCGTTGGTGTCTTTCTCGGCAACGCACTTGGTATCTTCGGCGATACAAGCAACGCATGCGCCTTCCAGGCAAACCGGCAGATCAGCATTTGCTGCGCAGTCGGTATCGGTATCCCATGCGCCGGTGCCGCCGTTGCAAACCTTGACGACAGCTTCATCACAGCGTTTTGCACCGTGTTCATATTCAGTCGTATCGCCATCGATGGTGCATTTCACCGGTTCGACGCAAGCATCGACTTCAGTATCACCATCGGTCTTCTTGCCGCAAAGCTCGCCCTCTGCACATGCAACATCGACTTCCCATGCACCGTCGGCATTGCATTTGAACATCGTCGGTTTGTTATCGTTGTTGGCATCTTCTTCGCATTTAATGGCGTCAGCTTCGCATTTTTCGGGTTCGATGGTCGGCTCTACACAAGCCAGAGAAGCGTCTTCTTCTGACATCGGGCCGCAAACCTTACCAGTGGCATTGCCTTCTGCATCCACAGCGCAGTCTGTTTCTACCGTAGCTTCAACGGCTTCTGTGGCATCATCTGGAATGGTGCATTTCACGATCTTGGCACCATCACAAATCTCCTTGTCAGCGGCAATGGATTTCTTTGTGCCATCAGCGAGTTCATATTCTGCGCAGTATTTGACATCCGGATCGAGGACGCATGCATCAACAGCATCTTCACCTTCACCATCTTTACCGCAGATCATGAAGTCATCGGCGCAGTTCTTCACGACTTTGCCGTCATCGCCGCAGGTCGTCAGAACATTGTCAACGCAGCCGGGAACGCATTCTTCTGCAGCAGCAACGCAAGCGGCCTTTCCAGCTTCATCGGTTCCGCAAATCATGCCTTCTTCGCAGGCATCACCTTTGACCCAATTGCCATCGGCATCACAGTTATACAGTGTCGGCGTATTGTCATTATCCGCGTCAGCTTCGCATTTCACGGCGTCAGCTTCGCATTTTTCACTTTCACCCGAAACACAAGCAGCCTTGCCGGCATCGTCCGTTCCGCAAACCATGCCTTCATCGCAGGCATCGCCTTTGACCCATTTGCCATCCGCGCAGCTGAACATTGTTGCTTTGCCTTCGTTTTCTGCATCAGCTTCGCATTTCACGGCATCAGCTTCACACTCTGCAGCCTCACCGTTCTCTTTGCAGCTCTTCGAAGTGACATCGCATGTCTGTGCAGAATTGCAGGGCGTCGCATTCCACTGGCCATTCACGCACTGAAGCAGAATGTTGTTGTCGCATTTGACATCGCCATTTGTGCAGCTCGGGGAAGTCTGGGCAACGCAGGTATAAGTAGTGCTGTTGCAAATCGGGGTTGCACCACTACAAACTTCCTGATCCACCCATGCGCCATCAACACATTTTTTCACTGTATTGTTCTGGCAAATCTGAGCATCATTCGTGCATTCCACGACATCGGGCTTCCATTCTGCAGATTCATTACAGGCTGTCGCAGTAATGCCAGCAGCGGCACAACACGCAAAGAACAATGCTAACTTCTTGTTACTCATGTACAAACTCCTTGAAAAGTGTGGAAATCTTATCCACAAAACCTCACGAATACACACCAATTCGTGTCCGTTTAAATAACAATACCCAGCTCATGCTGGAACACAGCGTATTAGTGTACCACACTCGCTCAACAATGATCAAGCACTTCTGATTCACACAACCGCAAATAACTAATTACGGAACCTGCGAACTCTTCTGCGAGCCAGTCCAAGTCCCAGAACTCCCATCAAAAGCCATGGCGCAAACGGCGATGTTCCCGACATTGGACTGCCCGAACATGCATCGCTGCTTCCGGAACCAGCTTCATCTTCTCCATCATCCGGATCTTCTTCTTCCGGATCGCCCGACGGCTTGTCATCCGGATCGTCTGACGGCTTGTCATCCGGATCGTCTGACGGCTTGTCATCTGGATCGTCTGACGGCTTGTCATCTGGATCATCTGACGGCTTGTCATCCGGATCATCTGACGGCTTGTCTTCAGGATCGCCCGACGGCTTGTCTTCAGGATCGCCCGACGGCTTGTCATCTTCGTCATCCGGCTTTTTATCTTCGGCGCACTGGTCGTCCGAAATATGCCAGCCCTCCTTACATGACGCAACTTTGCATTTTGCATCCTCACAGGCCATTTCCGATACGCCCTCTGACTCCGTACATGCAGCGCCATGTTCCCCGCAGTTTTCAATTGTATCCGGTTCACAGGTGTTATCGTAAATATGATGGCCGGCAGGACACGATTCCACAATACAGACGCCGTCTTCTGCTCGGCTGCCTTCGACGCATGTTTCGAGGACGCATTGACCGGATGCACAAACGCCCGATTGCCATCCCACAATATGTTCGGCACATTTATAGCCGTGTTCACCACAGTTCTCCGTGTCGTTGGCTTCACATTCATTATTATAAATATGCTGTTTCTTACTGCATTTGGCGACCAGAACACACTTGTTGTTCTCGAGCGCATAACCATCCGCACACGCATCAGGAATACAAGGAGCATTCGCATGCGTGGAATCACATGACCCACTCTTCCATCCCTCAATGTACTTTTCACAGCTAAAGCCATGCTTGCCGCAGTTATCGAGAGTGTTCTCCTCACATGCCCCCTGATACTCATGACCTCCGCTGCATTTAAGACCATCCGTATTCGGCACGCACGCACCATCTTCTGCATGATACTTCGACTTGCAGTATGTCGGCACACAACTGCCCTCAATGC
Source organism: Pseudomonadota bacterium (assembly GCA_017441205.1). Taxonomy (GTDB): domain Bacteria; phylum Myxococcota_A; class Bradymonadia; order UBA4248; family UBA4248; genus UBA4248. Next base: position 14,578 of record JAFRYG010000034.1, on the reverse strand, counting down.
AATATCCATTCGACCAGTTCTCGACGTTCTTTGAACACGCATACCCATCCGAACCGCAGTTCTGAACGGTATTCGCAACACAGACGTTCCCCTTCATATGGCCATTCGAATTGCATTGGGTTAACACACACATGCCATCAGTACATGTTCCCTCTCCCCAGTAATCGAATTCCTCCGCACAATTATAGCCGTGAACTCCGCAATCCATCACGGAATCCGGTTCACACGCACCATTGTATTCGTGCTCTCCCTCATTACAGATGACATCTGTCATGCACGAGGCTTCTCCACCCTCTTTTGTCCACGAAACGCCATTGCAGACATCATCCTTCTGGGCCGCTGGAACATACAAAAGACTGCCCGTCGTCGGAAAACGGCTCGTCTTGCCGCTGGCATCGAGCGATTCAAAGAAATATGGCGTACATGGCTCAATATCATTGCTGATATTGCTCGTACCAAAAACGACGTTCTTCAGACTCAGTCCGACTGTTTTTTTGAGCGTCACACATTGACCACCAACAGATACAACGACTTTCTTCACATCATCCGATGTGGAGTAATAATGTGTCTTGAACCACAGCTTGCCGTCTTTTACATAATGCGAACCGGCAGTCAGCGCATTCGTCTCTGTCGCATCCCGGGAGCCAAGATTCTGAACAATATATCCTGCAGCCCCTACGCTGACTGTTTTATAATGCGCATCGAACAGATTCCAGCGATGCCCATTGCCTTTAAAAGTATCATAATTCCACGTAAATTCGCACTTCTTGTTCCCGGCGTTGTCCTCATTTACGAGCCTCGAAATGCAGTCAATGCTGCCGCTGCCGCATATATTTTCTCCATATTGATTACTGCCGGTAAACAATTTCAGACGATCACTCGCCGATCCCTTATTGGAACCACAGCTTATTTTGCCTTCCTTACATGCGCAGCTCGGCGATCCACCACATTTGCCAGGAAAATCCGTGACGATCGAACTCAACAGCGTGCACGGTGAATTGTGTTGCATACAACCGGTTTCCGTCATCATTTGCGCATAAAATTGCGATGCATTGAACGCCTTCGCATCCCAATACAAGGGATGCAGAACTTCAGCATAGCATTCCAGGCCTTCCGAACAGTTACCTCCGCAATTCGACATCGCAATCCGCGGCGCAGTCCGGGCTTCGTTCGTCATCAAATGCGTCGCGCGCGCCGCGTATGGAATGGGAATATCACCATCCTCACCGTAGCCAAATGCTGTACTGGATACACAACAACATAACAATGATACACACAATACAAAACGATAGTTCATATACTCCTCTTCAAATCATTGCAAATCGTTATCCGCACACACAATCTTTCATAATAAGAAAACATTCTTGCCGGACAATGACCCGCAGTTTTACGTCGCAGCAGAACCCAGCTGTATAAATACAGCAGCATGAATAAAATGCACCTGTTCAACAGCAATTCAAAACAGAGATATTCCGTTGTATCCCCCGCAGGAACCTATTGGATTATATAAAAACTCACTATAAATCGCCATAAAAATGGCTCGGTACTGCCAAAATGTTGATAAGCCTGGAGCTTGGAGTCTGAATCGCCATTCTCAAAGCTCATTAAGAGTCGGAAGTTGGGAGTCGGAAATTACGCAATCACAAAGATTGTGGCCAAAGTATCGGAAAATGCAACTAACACCTCAAAACTCAAAACTCAAAACTCAAAACTCAAAACTCAAAACTCAAAACTCAAAGCTCAAAGCCATGAACTACACAATGACCATACTCAGCTTAAAAAATGAAGATTATCGTTTCATTCCGGATGAAAACACTTTAAATACGCTGCGGGAATATCTGCAGAGAAACCTGTGTTTATTCCCACGTCTGTCTTTTCTCATTATTCCACCTCAGGATGATTATGGATCGTCTCTTTGCCATTGCCACCAACCCCATCCTCCGCACAGTCATGATGGGTATAACCGGTGGTTTCCTCGCTTTTTTCCTCTGCATACACACGGCGGGCAACTACCTCATCTTTATCGGCCCCGATGCTTATAATGGATATTCACACTTCCTGCTCTCACTGCCGTTCCTGCCGGTCATCGAAGGCATTCTGGTCCTCAGCGTGCTCTACCACGCCATCGTCGGCGTGTGGAGCAAACTGCGCAATCACCATGATGCCCGCGAACGCGGTTACGCCGTCAAACGCAACGCTGTCAACTCGCGCCGCAATATTGCCAGCCGCACGATGCATATCACCGGAACCATTCTTCTCATCGGCCTCATCTATCACGTCGCCGTCATGAAATTCGGTGAGCCGGATATCGAACCGACGAAGCGAAATCTCTACGACTTCGTCCTCAATATTTTCAGCCAGATTCACATCAACATCGGCTACTCCATCGTGCTTACCATACTCGCCATTCACCTGTTCCACGGCCTCGGAACGCTCTACGAATCGTTCGGAATCGCACACCGCACATGGCTTCGACGCATCGGACAAGTATTTGGCATCCTCCTGGCTGCAGCGCTCATCATCTATCCCTGGCTCGTCTATCTTATTCTCGTCTAGGCGGCCGGCCTTTTTGGCAAAGCCAAATACGGCCGGCCCTGCGGCTATTGGCTGCGCCAATACGCCGCAGTTCCTTTGATTTCAGGCATTCGAACACAAACCATGAATCTCGATCCTCATTATAGCAATTCCACGCCGCTCGAATCTCTCTGGTCCAAGACGCGCGACGAAATGTCCCTCGTCAGCCCCGCAAACCGCCGAAAAATGACCATCGTCGTCGTCGGCACCGGGCTCGCCGGCGCCTCCGCTGCCGCGACACTCGCCCAACAGGGATACGCTGTCAAAGCCATTACAATGCTCGATTCCCCGCGCCGGTCGCACTCCATCGCCGCACAGGGCGGCATCAATGCCGCCAAAAATTACCGAAACGACGGCGATTCCGTTTTCAGGCTATTCAAAGATACCCTCAAGGGCGGCGACTTCCGCGCCCGCGAAGCCAATGTCTATCGCCTCGCCGAAGTCTCCGGCGCCATCATCGATTTGTGCGTCGCACAGGGCGTTCCCTTCGCCCGCGACTACGCAGGATACCTCGATAATCGTTCCTTCGGCGGCGTCCAGGTCTCTCGAACGTTCTATGCTCGCGGACAGACGGGACAGCAGCTGCTGCTCGGCGCTTACAGCGCACTGCTGTGCAGCGCAAACCGAGATAACCTCGAAATCCTCACGCGACGCGAAATGGTCGATCTCATCATCATCGACGGACGCGCGCGCGGCATCATTACACGCCATGCCCTGACCGGACAGTTCGAAGCCATCACCGGAGACGCCGTCCTGCTCTGCACCGGCGGTTACTCAAACGTCTTCTATCTTTCCACCAACGCTGTCCACTGCAACGTCTCCGCCGCATGGGCATGCCACAGGCGCGGCGCCGCTTTCGCCAATCCATGCTTCACCCAGATCCACCCCACATGTATTCCTCAGCACGGCGAACTCCAGTCCAAGCTCACGCTGATGAGCGAAAGCCTCCGAAATGACGCCAGGATCTGGGTACCCAAAACTGCCGATGATCGTTCTCCGGATCAAATCCCGGTTTCCGAACGCGACTACTACCTCGAACGAATGTATCCTTCCTTCGGAAACCTCGTCCCCCGCGATATCGCATCGCGCGCCGCTGAACGCGTATGCGACGAAGGGCGCGGCGTCGGTTCCACAAAACGCGCCGTCTATCTCGATTTGTCCGACGCCATCAAGGAATTCGGCAAAAAAGTCATCGACGAAAAATACGGAAACCTCATCGAGATGTACGAACGCATCACCGCCGAAAATCCATGGAAAACTCCGATGCGCATCTATCCGGCTCCTCACTATACCATGGGCGGACTCTGGGTCGATTACCATCTCATGACCACGATTCCAGGCCTGTTCTGCCTCGGCGAAGCCAATTTCTCCGATCACGGCGCAAACAGACTCGGCGCATCGGCGCTCATGCAGGGACTCGCAGACGGCTATTTCGTCGCACCCGCAACCGTCCCCAATTACCTCGCAAACGCGCACCTTTCACACATCTCACCCGATCACGATGCCTGCAAATCTGCCATCGATGAATCCAAAAAACGAATCGCATCCCTGGCCGCCGTCAAAGGCGAAAAAACACCGTCCGAAATCCACAAAACACTCGGACAGATCATGCGCAAATACGTCGGCATGAGCCGAAATGAAGAAGGCCTCAAATCCGCTATTCAGCAAATTCAGGTTCTTCGCAGCGAAGCCGCACAGAATATGATGGTTCAGGGCGATCCCAATACCCTCAACCCAGAACTCGAAAAATCAATCCACGTCACTGATTATCTGGAACTCGCCGAAACCATGGCCCGCGACGCTCTCGCCCGAAACGAATCATGCGGATGCCACTTCCGCGTCGAACACCAGACAAAAACCGGCGAATGCATGCGCGACGACGAAAACTACGCTCACGTCGCATGCTGGGAGTACGGCAAAACCACCCCAGAAACCGAAAAACTCGAATTCAAGGTGTTTAAACCGATTCAGCGGCATTACGAATAACCCGCGCACCATGCTCCGCTCCGGAAACAAAAGCTGTTAAAGAGGTAATTCAAAGAAACCCGTGGGGCTTTACGTTGAGCAGCCCCACGGTTCCGCGCTGGAGCTGCCGGAGAATTCAGGCATTACGCCACAATCAATCCGCGTACAGAATCCCCCGCAGCAATGTGCCCATTCGGATGCCACCGACTACCCTCCCGGTATTCCCAGCGCATTCGGTAAATTCCTTTTACTCGTCCCCCCTCGCCCGGTATTCCCAGCGTCTGCGTCAAGTTTCTTTCACTCGTTCCCCCTTACCCTCCCAGGATCCCGGATTGCAAACATCCTCGAAAAGAGGGGGAATCAAGAGTGCCCACCCGCCCGGGGGCTCGGATTGCAAACATCCTCGAAAAGAGGGGAATCAAGAGTGCCCACCCACCCGCCCGGGGGCCCGGAACAAAACCGAAAAAGCGCATATAGTAACCCTATCCCCCATTCATTGGGCGCCCCTCCCTACCCGCCTCCACCGCCAGGCTCCTGGCCCGGGCATACTCGCCCATATTCCGCGATGCTCATTTTTTTGCATGCGGATGACTTCGCGAAGTATGACCTTGCACGGTGCCAGACTATCCGGTGTATATTCGGCCTCGTCAGGCCATGAAAATACACAGAATGGTCCGTTATTTATCATCAGAGAATACTCTCCAATGACTGCTCCTTTTCGGAACCCAATCCCCGTATTGTGTTTTTTGACAAAAAAGGGACATTTTATTTTAACAATGTTCACAATTCGCAGAAATAATGCTCCGAACCCTCCACCACTATTCACTAACCATTCACATTGGTACAGACGTGTCGCGACACGTCTCTATCCCTCCCTAACACCCAACTTCCAACGATTAAAAGCTCAAAGCTCAAAACTCAACTAACCCCTAAAGAAATATGGATACCAAAACATCTCTTCTCAACATCGGCCTTGAACTCTTCGGCAAATCTCCCTACGAAGCCGTCGGCGTACAGGATATCGTCGATCATGCCCACGTCACCAAACCCACGCTCTACCATCATTTCGGTTCCAAACTGGGGTTTTATCAGGCTGTCTTCGATCACTTTGCTTCCCCGTTTTTTGATCTGATAATCGAAAAGTCACATTACAAACGCGATCTCACAAACAACCTCAACGAAATCAGTTGTGCTGCACTGGCGTTTTTCCAGGACAATCCCACTGCCTATTGGCTCATCGAATACGCCATCAATGCTTCCGTGGAATCAGAACATCATGATTTCGTTTCAGAAAAATGGAGACAACTCAATCAGGCAATCGAAACCATGTTTACGGCTGCCATCGAACAGCATGGCAATCTAAAAGGTAAAACTGCCCTCACGAGCTGGCTCTTCATCCATGCCATACGGGCCGAGGTTTTTGTCGTTCTCACAAAGCAGCATCCCTGTACGCCGGACCTGCCCTACAAACTCGTACATCAGTTCATGTACGGCATTTTTGCTTGACAACTGGGGCTTTGGCGAGTACAGATGCCGCATTGTACGAGCATTTCGTGCATTTGCGAGTTTGGCTCAGTTGGTAGAGCGCTAGCTTCCCAAGCTGGATGTCGCGGGTTCGAGTCCCGTAACTCGCTCTTACAAGCCTCCCCAAAAGGGAGGCTTTTTTTATTCTTCATCCGCCGCCGGAGGCGGATACACCACATCCATCGCAATGAAGGTCTGCTGAGTCTGCGCATGGTAGGTGTCCGCGAGAAGTTTTTCGAACCGCTCTTTGCCATCCTCAATAAAAATGCGGCCGCGCTGAACTTTATACCCGACTTTGCCGCGTTTTTTGATTTTGATGGTACCCGGTTCGAGCGTCGGATCGACCGTAATTGTCTCCTTAAACGGGATTTCTTCAGTCACTTCCCGTCGGAACATCACTTTAGCCGGACGCGGAGCATCCGAAAAAAACTGCGCAATCAAAGTATTATCTTCGGTATGAACCCGCAGGACGACCGGCCTTTCGAACGTATTTTTCAGGCGCAGATCGAGCATCGGATAGCTCACCACGGCATCCATCCCGACGGGAATGTAACTCGATGGCAGAGAATGATTGTATCGTTCCAGAATCCCGATTCCCGAAAGCAACGCTGCCGCATGAATTGTCGATGATACCTGACAGGCGCCGCCGCCGAGCCCCTCGACGACCTGCCCCTGCTCGATGACCGGAGCCTCTTTGAATCCGCGGGCCTCGCTGCGCTCACCGACCCACTCATTGTACGAAAACTCCGCGCCGGGCATCAAAAATACGCCGTCACATGATGCTGCCGCCAGCTTGACATTGATCGTGCGATTCTTTGACTTCGAAAACACCGTCCGGTATTCGCCGATCAGCACGGAAGGCTTGAATTCCCCCATGGAATGCAAATCATTCGAAAGTGCCGGTGTTTCGTCGATCACGACCGCAAAGGAATCTGCATCCGATTGAATGGCCTCACGAAACGCCCGATACGTCGCCTCAGCATTGAGTTTTCTTCCGGTAACCCCGGGAATGACGCGCTGCAAAGCATCACTCCAGCGCCCTTCAACCACATCGATGTCGATTCTTTCCCGCGCAGCATCTACAAATGCCTCAAACCGCGTCGGATAAAAGGCCACCAATTCCGTATCCGTTCGGGATATGATCTCCGCCCCATCGAGAATGGCCGCATCCAGACACGCATTTGCATCTGCCTTGTCAAACGCCACGTGAATCACCCCGAGCATTTCCAAATCGTACGATGCATCCAGCGTCGGCTCGTGGATCTGAATGCTGCGCCTGTGGACGCGTTCGCAATGCGCATCCGAAGCCGCAGCCGCAACACCATGATCTGTCTGGCTCAAATCGAGCGGCCGTTCATTCGACGGCGTAAAAGCATCCTGACACCCGACCGCGCCGATCAGCACGAAAATAAACGGAATATATCGTCGAAAAACTCCCATAATTCACGCTCAGTCATCATCTCAATCCCCCGTTCAATGCGCGTCTTTAACACATCTTTGCCTGAATGACTACACTCTGTATTGTGCTTAATGTTCGCAAATCCGGCATATTTTATTGATTTTGCTTTTTTGGGCAGGGGGCCGCTGCCCCCTGCGGCGCTATTTGCAAAGCAAATACGCGCCTACCCCCAATGCGGGGGTGCCCGCAACGCCCCGCTTTACATAATCCAAACGATCCGCCTCAGTTCGCAAAGGGCCATTCACTTCATCTCACACATAAACGCACAACGCAATTGGCGCGGCGTATGAAATAGCTGCGCCGCGAGCGCGTATTGAGCCGCAAAGACGTGCCGCAGCACGTCTTCCGGCGAGATAGCGCCGCACCAATACGCGCAAAAAAAAGGCAGCCCCAATGGACTGCCTTAACCGGAATCCGCAGGATGACGGATTAATTTACCTGTATCGTACAGTTGTTTGTACAACTGTTCTGCATACCATCAATGGCGTAGTCGCACTGCTCTTCACCATTGACGATACCATCTCCGCAATACGGCCCATATGTACAATCCAGCTGACATCCGCCGTAGAGACCATTCTGATTGGCCTCACCATTGTCGCACTGTTCGCTGGCCTGAACCTTGCCATCGCCGCAATAGCCCGATCGCGCCTTGCAGTTCTTGGCACAGCCGCCGTATTCGCCGGTATTGAGCGATTTGCCGTTTTCGTCTTTGCCAAGATCGCAGACTTCGCCGGCTTCCGTATCGACGATGCCATCACCGCAGTAGGAGTTCAGCGTGCAGCTCTTTGAACAGCCACCATACAAACCATCGGCATTCTGTTCACCCTTATCACAGACTTCAGGATGTTCTTCGGTACCATTGAGCTTGCCGTCGCCGCAATAGGGACCGCGCTGGCAATTGGCCTTGCAGCCACCGTAGCCGCCGACATTGAGCGACGCTCCGCTGGCATCCGTACCATTATCGCAGGCTTCGCCAGCATCCGAATCGACATTGCCGTCGCCGCAATACGCATTGCGCGTGCAGCTCTTCGAACAGCCATTGTACTTGCCATCCTCGTTCAGAGCACCCTTGTCGCACTCTTCTGGATTGCTGGCATCTCCATTGACTTTGCCGTCGCCGCAATACGGTGCTTTCGTGCAATTGCGCTTGCAGCCGCCGTATTCACCAGTATTATTGGCAGTGCCGAGATCGCACGCCTCATATTCCGGATCGACCTTGCCATCGCCGCAATACGCATTGCGTGTACAAGACTTCGAGCAGCCGCCGTATTCACCATCCTTGTTCATATTCGCCCAGTCACAGACTTCGGGATGGTTGGCATCGCCATTGACGATACCATCGCCGCAATACGGAGCAGTCTGGCAGGTATTCAGGCACTTGTTGGGACCATAATTCGATGCATTGTTGTTGCTTCCGTCATCACAGAATTCACGACCATCGCCGTTGATCGTACCGTCACCACAGTATGGCGCGTTCTTGCACGCGGTTGTACAGGCACCGACACCGTATGCATAATCCGAGTTGCCGTTGCCGTTATCGCATTGCTCGCTGCCATTCTTGATGCCATCACCGCAGCGCGGCCCGGGAACACATTTCGTCGTGCAGCCATTGTATGCCGTATCGGAATTCGAGCTGCCGTTATCGCATTTTTCGTTGCCGTTCTTGATGCCATCGCCACAATAACCACCAGCTTTGCATGATGTTGTGCAGGATCCTGTACCGTATGCATTATCGCGGTTGCCTTTGCCAAGATCGCAGGCTTCGCTGCCATCCTTGATGCCATCACCGCAATACGGGGCCCACCTGCATTCGGTCGTGCATTTGCCTTTGGGCGTCGCGCTGTAAGTCGTCGGACTCACGTTGCCCAAACCATCATCGCAGATTTCACCGACCTGAACGAAACCATCACCGCACGCAGCCAGCTTGCAGGATTTCGTACACTGACCGTTGTTGTCATTGGCCGATCCGCGATCACATTCCTCGCCGCTCTGGATAATGCCGTCACCACAGTATTGTGCTTTGCAGCCCAGTGTACATCCTTTTGGATTCAGCGATGAAACAGAGCTTGAATACAGAATGGAACCATTACTGGCAATATCACATTCCTCGCCGCTGTCCAGCTTCTTGTTACCGCATGTCGAAAGTGTAGGTGTACATACCGATTTGCCGGTATTCAGGAAACCATCGAGCGTCAGTTTGTAGTTGGAACCACTGTCACAGCGTTCAGCCTGGAACATGTAAAGCTCATACAAACCATCCTCATAAAGCTCGAAATCGTTATCGCACTTCATGGAAACCGTATTGCCGTTCTTATCCGTGAATGAACAGGTAGTGGCTTTAATCGTATTGCTCCCGCTTGAAGAGGAACGCATACCACCGAGATCTACAAACAGCTTTCCATTGATGAATGCCCAGACGTCATCATCACCGGTAAAGTTGAGGGTAGCAGCACCTTTATATTGGAAGAAAGTATGAAGTTCCGATGTAAAGTTGCCATACCGCTTCGTATTGCCATCCGCATTTTCAGTCGACGCATAGCCTGTATTAATGAGCGGTCCGAAATAACCGGATGACATGTTGGTATCATTGGCATTTTGAGCACAGACCGTCGAACCTCCGATAGTTTTACACGGATTCGCATAGTCGAAAATATACATATCCAAATCAGTAGCGTGCTGGAAGAGTCTCAGTTTTGAAGGAATCTGGAGATTCAGACCAGGTACATAACGATACCAGTAATGGAACGAACCGGCGCATGTAACGTGCTGACTCACCGTCTGACTCGTGTATGTCTTGCATTTGGTCGATGAAGAATTCCAATTGGATACCAAAACAGGCCGATTGTCTGCATCGAGATACTCCTCAACCATCCCAAGACATCCGCTCGTACTGCCGGAATAGTTGCATCCAAAGTCGGGATGTCCTTTTCTTGTATTGCCGCTTACAGATGCCGTAAACTTCGTTTTATTGCCGCAAACAGAATCCAAACCTTTCATCTGATTGAGCAATGTCGTAGACATCCAGCCACCTTTCGAAGCTTCGTTGCTCGAATTGAAAGAAGCAGGCGCTGTTTCCGTTGTCGTAGACTGAGGTGCACGGAAATCATAATAGGTGATATCGAGATCGACATACTTGGGATTGTCACCAAAACCGGTACACGTAGCCCCCGGTTCGATCTTGCACTGGCTCGAACAGCCATCGCCTGACACGAGATTGCCATCGTCGCATTCCTCGACGGCCTTGCCATCGGCACCCTTGATCATCCACAGCGTAATGCCGTCACCGCATTTCGGATGATAGGAAATGTTGCCTTCATCATCGATAAATTCATCGAACATGACTTCGCGCTTGCAAGTCGGCGAACAGCCATCGTTCGGCCGGGCATTGCCATCGTCGCATTGTTCACCGGCATCGCGGAATCCATCATTGCAGCGGCCCTTGGCGCAATTCTTACCATCTTTGTCGCAATGATAGCCTTCTTCGATCTGGCACAGATAGCATCCGGAACCCTTGACGTTTTTGCCGCTTCCGAGATCGCATTCTTCCCAAATATTGTAGTTGGCCTGCGTATCGAGCGTACCGTTACCGCAGAGTTCCGAAGCCGGAATACATGTGCCGCCCTTGTTCGTCGGGCATTTGTAGTTCAGTTCAACCTTGCAGCTGCTGGAGCAGCCATCGCCGGATGTCTTGTTGCCGTCGTCGCAGGTTTCACCGGTCTGAACGATGCCATCGCCGCAATAGCCTTTCGACGTCTCGCACGTCGTTTTGCCGTTCTTTACTACAGTACAGCGGTAACCGGCCTCAAGCTGACAACGGGAAGAGCAGCCGTCGTTATCAGCAGTATTGCCATCATCGCATTCCTCACCATAGGCGCGAATACCATCGCCGCATGCAGCGGCAACACAGATCTTGCCGACGTCGGGACAAATGTAGCCAGCATCGATCTTGCCATCGGAACATCCATCGCCGGAAACCTTGTTGCCATCATCGCAGGCTTCGAAATCCGGCTGCAGAACGCCATCTCCGTACATATCCGAAATGGCAATGCATTCCCTGTTCTGTTTCTTGCAGTCATTGCCGGTACCGGTCGTTGGGCACGCAGGCGTACTCCGCTTGCAAACATAACCCGCTTTGGCTGCACAGGCCAGACACATTCCCGAATGAAGAGCATCATCACATTCTTCGCCGGAATCCAGCGTACCATTGCCGCATTTCTCTTTGGCACATGTGCTCTTGCCACCTTCAGATCCCGTGCATTCCCAACCAGTCTCGACGAGACAGTTGTTGCAGCCATCACCGGCGAAAGTATTGCCATCATCGCAATCCTCGTATTTGGACTGCCACATTCCATCGCCACAATAAGCAACGCCGGTTCTCGTGCAGTTTTCTGCACATCCATCATAAGACCCATCGCCGCCAACAGCTTTGCCGCCGATGATCAAGCCTTCGTCACAGGTTTCAGGACCATTCTTGATACCATCGCCGCAGCGCGCATTCCACATACATGTCGTGGAATTGCAGGTACCGTAATTGGAAGGATGATTGTCTGTGCCATTGTCACATTCCTCGCCATAGGAAGAATCGATATTACCATCGCCGCAGCGCGGCATTTTCTTGCACTTATTGGAACAGCCACCATACAGATTCAGATTGCCTGCGCCATCGTCGCATTCTTCTCCACTGCCGGAATCCACATGGCCGTCGCCGCAATATCTATCCAGATTACAGCCAGGCGCACATTTATCCTTGCCATACCCACCGACATTGTTTCCGGCACCGAGATCACAGGCTTCAAATGGTGCATTGACATCGCCATCGCCGCATTCGGCAAAAATACCCGAGCAATCGCTCTTGCAGGTATTGTACTGATCGATGCCGCCAACACCTTTTTTAATGCCATCGTCACACTTTTCGTCGCCATTGACGATACCATCGCCGCAATAAGGAGCTTCGGTACAATCGGGGTTGCATGTCGTTCCCTTGGCGGAATACTGACCATTATTCAAAGCAGGACCAAAATCACAGTCCTCACCGCCATTGACGATGCCGTCACCGCAATACGAGGCAATTCCCGTACAATCCGCACGGCATTCATCATAAAGGCCGGATCCTCCCTTATATTCCATCGCAATCGGATCATAAAAACCGTCATCGCAGATTTCACCAAAAGCTGCATCAACGACACCGTCACCACAGAATGATGACCGCGTACAATCCGCATTACAGCCACCATAGGAACCATCGCCACCGACCGTTACGCCGTTTTCATCGACAAATTTGAACTTGCCGGTATCATCAACGCTGTTCCCAAGATCGCAGTCTTCAAGCCCGGCATCGATGATTCCATCACCGCAGCGGCCTGAAACCCCACTGCAGTCCAGACGGCATTCACCATAAGTACTGCCATTGAGATCGCCATTATCACAAACTTCACCTTCGGAATCATTGACGATACTGTCACCACAGTGAGGCGCAAGCGTACAGTCTGCATTGCATCCGCCGTAATGGCCATCATTGTTCTGGCCATCATCGCATTCTTCTTCTGCCTGAACGATGCCATCCCCACAGCGTTCAGCCCACGTGCAGTCCGGATTGCATTTGCCATAGCCGCCCTCACCACCTTTCGGCATTCCGTGGTTGTCGAGCACTGGCTTGCCATTCTCATCCAGAACGCCTTCATCGCATTCCTCGCCTTCGGCAGTCAAACCATCACCGCAGTACGGCGTATGAGAACACATATGACAAAGCGGAGCATTATTCGCAGCATCCCAGCCATAGCCAGGCGTGGATGTATCTGCGGATGCCGGGCCGTAGTCGCAATCTTCCCTGCCGCTCTGGACAATGCCATCGCCGCAGGATTCCGTCATGCAAAACGTCATACTGTTGAGCGTTTCACACTCAAATCCTTCTTCCAGAGCACTGCAGTCGGATTTACAGCCATCACCGTCCTCGGTATTGTCATCATCGCAGATTTCATCTCCGGCAATGATACCATCACCACATTCTGTGTGACAATTCTTGCCGGAATCATCGCAAATCCATCCGAATTCTTTTTGGCAGTATTCAGAGCAGCCATCATCGTTCACGCGATTTCCATCATCGCACTCTTCACCGGATTGCAAAACGCCATCGCCGCAGCCGCCATCCACAGCCTTGAGTATGCATGGCTGTCCTTCAACAGGACACTCATACCCCTTTTCAATGCGGCAAAGATCCGAACAGCCGTCCAGCGCGACCAGATTGCCGTCATCGCATTCCTCACCTTCCGTCACGCGGCCATCGCCGCAATAATCGTTCGCAGAATTCCCAGGTGTCTTTTTCGTACACGGAGTCCCCGCAACCCGGCACTCGTATCCGTTCTCAATCCCCATGCAATTGAGCATACAACCATCACCTGACTCACGGTTGCCGTCATCACAGGCTTCACCATCATCAAGTACGCCATTGCCGCAGTTTTCTGCTGCCTCAATCAATCTGCAGTCTTTTCCCCACAGGCATTCATACCCCGGTTCCACGGAACAGGCATCCGAACATCCGTCGCCAGAAGTCGTATTACCGTCATCGCAGGCTTCACCCTCGTTCCAGCTTCCATCACCGCATACGCCGATGCCCGATGGTCCTGGAACTTTCGATGAGTTGGAATCATTGCCGCATCCGATAAGAGTCACCGCTGCAAAGCAGGCAGCCCATATCCAGACTTTCGCCCTCATAACGAATTCTCCTTACCATTGAGAGAAAACAAAATAGACCATTTCATCAGAAATGGTCAAATCTTCTTAATGCCTCTTTTGGAGGCAGACCTTCCCACTATAGACAATTTTTGCAAATCAATGAAATACATTATTGCAGAAAAACGTTCGTTTGGGAGCGGCGCTATCTCGCCTGAAGACGTGCGGCGGCCCGTCTGTGCGGCTCGATACGCGCTCGCGGCGCGGCTATTTCATACGCCGCGCCAATGTTCATTTATATTATTTGTCTAATAGAAATATAAATGTGAGAGGCGGAAAAGATATAATTAAAATAGGGTAGAGTGAGGGTTCGCCTCACCCTCCCGT